>NZ_CALUWY010000080.1 GCF_944324615.1 uncultured Mailhella sp. | reverse complement strand
CCTACGGCAACAACGCCACCTTCAAGGTCGGCGACGCCAGCGTGGCGGTGAAGAACATCGGCAAGGACAGTGTGGAAGTTTCCATCACCGACAAGGCCGGTACCGTCACCACCAAGAAGCTCTACATCGACTCCAAGAATGCCAAGTGGCTCATGCAGTCCATGGTTGAGCGCGACAAGTGCTATGTGGTTTCCAAGGATGGCAAGACTCTTGTCCATCTGAACATCCGCCCCGGCAATCCGTTCAAGGACGGTAAGGTTGAACTGGTTGCGTACTCTGATGTCATCGACGTGCAGAATGGTTCCGACTGGCCTGCTGACCCGCGGTTCCTGACACGTCCCGAGACCTGAGCGACCTGCACCTATCCGCACGAAGTCATGATCGCCAACAAGGAACCGATCATACTCGACGGCGGAGCCAACAACGTGTTTGTTGGTCCTAACAATCAGTTCAAGATCGTTATCGATGAATTTGACGGCAAGACTGTGAAGGCTTGGCATGTCGAGACCGCTAAGGCCAAGACTGGCAACCTCGCTACTCGTGCCGAGGGCAAGAACATTGACCTTGTCGTTGGCAAGGCCTGCCGTTCCACCGTTCACTTCATCAGCCGCTGGTACGGCAAGATGTATGATGAACACCTGAAGGGCATGGACGTGTTCAAATAGCATCGGTCGGGCACGGGGATTCTGCGGTTCCCGTGCCCTTTTTCTCCACCGGTTGAGGCAGGCAGTTCATGCCCGCCTCAACAGAAGGGCCAGACGGATGTCTGGCTTTTCTTTCCCATCCATACGCAGCCCGTTTTCTCCGAAGAGCCGCCCGGTGCTTCGGAGTGTCCGGAATCTCTTCCGGAAAAGGCGGGGTCCCTCCCATGGGCCTTCCGGCCATGCAGCGCAGGGAAATTCAGGCAGTTTCACATTGCCCCAACAAGTTTCAACAGGCAGGTTCATCATGCCCGACGCTTACTCACGAAGGAATTTTCTTAAGTTGAGCGCAGCCCTGGTCGCGGGGGGAGCGGCCATCGCCAACCCCACCAGGGCCCGCGCCATCGGCTACGTTCCTCCCAAAGGCGGCCCTGTGACGGAAGTCAAGGGTTACTGCCCCTTCTGCCAGGTGCGCTGCACCTATATCGCCCGCGTGCAGGACAAAAAGATCCTGAGTGTCACCGGCGACAGGAACAACTACTGGACGGGCGGCGCCATGTGCCCCAAGGGCATGTCCATTCTTGAACTCATGGACAGCCCCTTCCGCATCACCGAACCCATGTACCACGAACCGGACGGAAGCTGGCGCAGGATAAGCTATCAGGAAGCGGTGGACATGGTGGTGGAGCGCATGAAGGCCGTGCGCGACAAGTACGGCGCCAAGGGTGGCAACCGCGTTGCGCTGACCATGCCTCTGTGGGACTGCTTTGAATCCGAAGTGGCCGCGCTCATGGCTCTGCGTACCGTGGGCAGCGTGCAGGCCATGCCTCCGGGAGAAACCTGCGTGTCCACGGCTTCCAACATGCTGGGGCTCATGCTCGGCGTGAACAGCGGCTCCACGCAGGTGGATGAACTGCCCAGGGCGGAAACCGTCATTCTCTGGGGCGCCAACGTCAACGACCTGTATCCGCCCTATACCCGCTGGCTCAAGGCCGCGCGCGAGGCGGGCACGAAGATCATCTATATTGATCCGCGCAGAACGCGCACCAGCATCTGGTGCGACAGACAGCTCCGCCCGCAGCCCGGTACCGACGGCGTGCTTGCTCTCGGCGCCATCCGCTATGTTCTGGAAAAGGGCGCGTATGATGAGGAACGGGCCCGCTTCCAGATCGAGGATTTCGAGAACCTCGCGCCGCAGACGGAAAAGTTCACGCTGGAGCATGTGCAGGCCATCACCGGCCTTGCCCTTGAGGAAATCGTCGCCTTTTACGAAACCGTGGCTTCGAGCAGAAAAACCATCGTGTGGATCGGCGGTTCTCTTTCCCGTCAGACCAACGGCATCACCACGGACCGTGCCATCATCCTCATGCAGGCTCTGCGCGACAACCTCATCGGCGAAGGCAAGGGCATGCTTACCTTCCAGAGCGGCAAGCCCGGCGGCGGGGAAGAGCTGGTGGATCATTACTTCGGCGAGAACAAGACGCCGAAGATGAACTTCCGTCGTCTGCGCATGGCCATGGAAAAGAAGAACCTCGACATTCTTTTCCTCAACTCCAGCTATCGCCGCAACCCCGACGCCCTCGGCGTGCGCAAGGCCATACAGAAGGTGCCCTTCGTGGTGCACATGGGCTTCTTCCTGGATGAGGAATCCGAAGTTTCCACCCTGTTCATTCCGGCCACCTTCGGTCCGGAAAGTCAGGGCTGCGGCTACGGCAACGAAAATCAGGTGGCGTGGCGTGAGAAGATCGTGGAGGCCCCCGGCTCCTGCGTGCCCGCCTGGCAGTTCTACCGCGACATCGGCCTCAAGATGGACCCCGAGCATTATCCCAACTTCAAGGACCCCGAAGAGATCTGCCGCATGATGCAGCAGGTGGTTCCTTCCTGGAAGGGCATCACCATGGAACGCATGCGCACTTCTCCCACCGTGACCTGGCCGCTTTTTGCGGAAGGGGAAGAGGAACGCAAGGGTACCGTGTTCACCGAGGGCAGACTCCTCACCGCCACGGGCAAGATGACGGTGGTGGACAGGGTGTTCGGCGGCATAGACCGCTGGGACTACCCCAAGGGGCACCCCAGAAGCAAGGACGGCAAGAAGGAGTTTCCGCTTATCCTCACGCAGGGCAAGCAGCTCTGGCACTGGCAGCAGACGCTGACCAACTTCGCGCGTTCCATGGCGCAGTTCTCCAACGGCCGCTTCGTGCAGGTCAACCCGAAGACCGCGCAGGAACTCGGGCTCAAGCAGCGCGACCGCGTGATGCTGGAAACCAGAATGGGCGGTATCGAGGCCTGGGTGGACATTACGGACAACGTGCTTCCCGGTGCGGTGTTCACGCCGGCCAACTGCTGCCGTACCACGCCGCTCAAGGAAAACCAGAGCGAATCCATCTGCGATATCCTCCCGAACTACTGGGACCGCATTTCTGCGCAGCACAACTGCACGGGATGCCGACTGAGAAAAATATGATGAGAGGTCGTCATGGCTCGATATGTCATGGTCATTGATTCTGAAAAGTGCATGAACTGCAAGGCGTGCATCATTGCCTGCCAGCAGCGCAATCATGTTCCCTACGGCCTTTCGCGCAACTGGGTGCATGAGACGGACAGCGAATCCTCACCCTGCGGCTTCAAGTTCCAGCCCGGCGCCTGTATGCATTGCGACGATCCTTCCTGTGTGCGTGCCTGCCCCACGGGCGCTACCTGGAAGGGCAAGGACGGCGCCGTGGAAATCGACCGTTCCCGCTGCATAGGCTGCGGAAGCTGCATTTCCGCCTGCCCCTACCATGCGAGGTTCCGGCATCCGGTTACCGGCACGGCCGACAAGTGCGACTACTGCCGCACGAGCACGCCCGGAGAAGTTCCCGCATGCGTGGCCGTATGCCCCGTGCACTGCCGCATCTTCGGCGATGCGGATGATCCTTCTTCCGATGTGGCGAAGGCTCTTGCTTCGCGCAAGGCCGTGCACGTCATTCCTCTGAACAGCGGCGCAAAGCCCACACTCACCTATCTCGACGCCACAACGCCTGCTGCTCTGCCCGAGGGCAGAACCGTCAGCTACCCCGTCGATACCATGCGGCCCCTGGCCAAGGGCGTCACCTGGGTGGGCGGCCTTGTACTGGCCGCGCTCACCGGCACCTTTGTCCGTCAGCTCATCAAATCCTCCGAAAAGGAGGATGAGGAAATCGCGGCGGAAAAGAAAAGCGCCGTTACCCAGGAGAAGCGCGAAAAGGAGGACAACGCATGATCCGTCGACATTCCCGTTCCGCGATATTCATGCACTGGTTCAATGCGGTATGCTGGATTTTCCTGCTGTTTTCCGGTTTTGCCCTGCTTGCCGGGGAAATGCAGCCCGTAGGCGAGTGGTGGATCAACCTCTGGCAGGGAATCTTCGGCGACAGGGGCCTTCTGGTGGCGCACCTTGCCGTGGGTTCCGTATGGGTCGTGGTGTATGCCCTGTATATCGTGATTTTCTGCCGCAGGGAGGTTCTGCCTTTCCTGCGCGAAGTCACCACCTTCCACATGAAAAGCGATATCGAGTGGTGCATGAAGAAGGGCCTGTGGCTGGTGCTCGGCCCGAAGCGCACCATGAAGCTCGGCATTGATCCTGCGCTTCCCCCGCAGGGCTTCTACAACGCCGGTCAGCGCATGGTGGCCGTGATGGCGGTGATCGCCAGCATAGGCCTTGCCGTGACAGGCATCATCATGGGCTTCTTCTCCGGCAATGTGGAATACGCTCTTTCGGAAACCGTGCTGCAGTGGAGCATCTTCGTGCACTTCTGCTGCGCGGGCATCATGGCCATACTTCTGCCCGTGCACATCTACATGGCCGCGCTGGCTCCGGGCGAAGGCCCCGCGCTGCGCTCCATGTTCACGGGATTCGTGCCGGAACATCATATAGAGCATCACAACCCGCTCTGGTATGAGGCGCTCAAGAAGGACGGCCGCCTTTAGGCCCGGTATGACATCATAAGAAAAGCGGAGTCTCCGAACGAGGCTCCGCTTTTTTTTTAAACCTTTCCTTTAAGAACTGGGAAAAGGGGGCCGGAAAGCTCCTTGCCGAGTCCTTTATGCCGGAGGCGGGAATATGGGGGAATCCGGGTGACCTGCGCGAGAAGGCGTGCAGCGAGGCCCCGCGGCAGGCTCTGGGACAGGCCTGAGGGCACTTCCGCCTTCCATTCCCGGCCAAGGGAAGAAGAGGTCTTTGCCCCGGAGAGTGGCGGAAAAGGGGATTGCGGGGGCAGATCCGGGAAAAACAGGCCCGGCATGTCCTTTTCTGCCGCATGGCTTCAGGGCGGGCATGGCGGAAGCACCGGGCTTTTAAAGAACGCGCATCCTTTGCAGGAAGGGGAAGCGTTCCCGCTGCACGGCCCAGCGTTTTTTCGACATGCGGTAGAGCACATGGCGGGAAAGCCGGTCTCCCGGAGGCAGGGCGGGGTGATCGAAGTCATCTTCAGGCCTGTGTTCCATGCCGAGTCTCTGCATGACGCGTTCGGAAGGGGTGTTGATGGCGGCCGTGAAGCTGCAGATTTCTTCCAGATGGAAGAGGGAGAAGCCCGCTTCCATGGCAAGGGCCGCCCCCTCCGTGGCAAAGCCCCGGCCCCAGAAAGTTTTGTGCATTCTCCAGCCTATTTCCACAAGGGAAGGATCGAATGCAGGCACATTCAGCCCGATGAAGCCCGCAAAAGGGGCAAGACCCGGAAGTTCCAGCGCCCACAGCCCGAAGACGTGCCTTTTCATGCGTTCCTGAAGGGAGGCGGCCAGGGCGTCGCTTTCTTCAGGCGTCAGCGGGGCAGGGAAAAAACGCATGACGTGCGGATCGGCATTCAGGGCGCGGAAGGGCGCAAGGTCGCTGTCCTTCCAGGGACGCAGGCGGACGCGTGAAGTTTCAAGAATCATGAAGACTCCGTGGATGAACGTTTCGTGGCGGCAGAAGGACTGCGCCCGGGACATACGCTCCGGCCTGTCTCCTTCGGGAAGCTGCCCCAGGCCTCTGCGCGGAGGCTTTCCACGGGGCACGCAGAGTTTTCCCGTTTCTGTGGAGGATTTTCCCTGTGCAGGCAGGCTTTGTCCGGGGCGAAAGGCCGCATCATGCGGAAAAATTTCCTTCCTGCCGGGGCGCGCGGCTTTTTGCATCGGCAGGGCGGCCCGCAACGCCTTCAGCCTGCGCGGCGCCGGAAAGGCAGGCCTGAAGCGTGCTTTTCCCGGCGCGTCAATCGGCGGGGTGCCGGAAGGATTTGTAGGAAATGCCGTATTTTTTCATGCGCAGGGCCATCATGCGTTCCGTCAGCCCCAGCGCTTCCGCTGCATGGCCGAGATGTCCCTGAAAATGGGAAAGGGCCTCTATGATGTAGGCGCGTTCCATTTCATCCAGCCGCTGCTGCAGGGAACCCATGAGGGGATGTTCCCCGGAGCCGCCCTGTTCCCCGTAGGGGCAGTCCGCTCTGTGCAGGTTTGGGGGAAGGTGCAGGGGCAGGATAAGGCCTTCTCCTCCCACCAGAAGCACCGCCCGTTCCATGACATTTTCCAGTTCGCGGATATTGCCCGGCCAGCGGTAACGCTGGAGCATTTCCATGGCGGAGAGGGAAAGGCGTACGCCCGTCTTGCCGTTGGCCTCGCTGTAGCGCTGGATGAAATGCGCCGCAAGGGAGAGAATGTCTTCCTGCCTGTCGCGCAGGGGCGGAAGCATGATGGGAAAGACATTGAGGCGGTAATAGAGATCCTTGCGGAAGGTGCCGTCCCGGACCATCTGTTCCAGATCGCGGTTGGTGGCGGCGATGAGCCGCACGTCGACCTGTATGCTTTCCATGCCGCCCAGGCGCTCGAAGCTGCGTTCCTGAATGACGCGCAGAAGCTTGGCCTGCATGGCCAGACTGAGTTCCCCCACCTCGTCCAGAAAAAGGGTGCCCGTGTCGGCAAGCTCGAAGCGGCCTTTCCGCACGGTGGTGGCTCCGGTAAAGGCGCCGCGTTCATGGCCGAAAAGCTCGCTTTCCACCAGACTGTCGGGCAGGGCGGCGCAGTTCAGGGAAATGAAGGGTCTCCCTCTGCGCCCGCTCGCTTCGTGTATGGCGTGAGCGGCCAGTTCCTTGCCCGTGCCGCTTTCCCCGCGAAGGAGTACGGTGGCCGAAGAGGGCGCGGCCTGCCGGATGCGGGTGAACACCAGATTCATGACCTCGGACTGTCCGATGAAGCCCTGAAGGCGGCCGGGCTTGGGCTGTTCCTTCCGGTGCGGTGCAGCAGAGAGCCCGGCCCGGCACAGCCCCGCCGTGTGGGAAAGCAGCGAAGCGATGATGGAGAGCAGGCGGCTCTGATCATCCAGCGTTTCCCTTGCTCCGGATCGGCGGTCCACGGCAAGAGCGCCGACCACCTGATCATCCAGCCTGATGGGCACGCAGATGAAGGCGGTGTGCTCCTTGCGCAGGTTTCTTGCCCGCGTTCTGTTGAGAAAGCGCGTATCATCCGCCACATCGGGAACGATTTCCGGCCGGCCTCCGGCAATGACCCGGCCCGTGATGCCTTCGCCTATGGCATAGTGCCCCCGGGCTTCTTCCGTGGAGGAAAGGCCGAGGGAGGCGTAGATGCGCACTTCGCTTCCGTCCGGATCGGTAAGTGCAATGGAAGCCCTTTTCACGGCCAGATGCCGGGCCATGATCTGAAGCACAAGCTGAAGCGCCTCCCTCGGGGGAAGGGAGCGTTCCAGCGCGTCGGCAATTTCTGTGAGCAGGACGAGATACATGGCGTCCGGAACCTGATGATCCGTGCGGCGCGGCGGCCGGGCAGGGCATCCGTCTGAAAAAACGGATGCCGGGATGGGAAGAGGGTGCTAGCCCATGACAATGTCGGCAAACACGGCGTTCACCGCCCGGGCGAGATCTTCCGGTGCGATGAAGAACTGCAGGCCGCGCTGTCCGGCGGAAACATAGATCTTTTCAAAATTCCTGGCCGATTCGTCAATGCAGACGGGGTAGGGCTTTTTGGTTCCCACCGGGGAACAGCCCCCTCTGATGTAACCCGTGAGCGGAAGCACTTCCTTGAGGGGCACCATTTCCACGTTTTTGTCGTGAAAAACCGCGGCGAGTTTTTTGAGGCTGAGTTCCGCGTTGCCGGGAACAACCGCCATGGCTATGCCGTTGGGATGCCCCCGCGTGACAAGCGTTTTAAACACGCAGGAAGGGTCGACACCCATGCTTTCTGCGACATGCGTTGCGGAAAGATCATCAATATCCACAGGATAAGTATTAAGTGCATAAGGAATGCCCAGTTTGTCCAGAACCCGGGCCGCATTCGTTTTCTTGACGGCAGCCATAAGAACTCCATGTTGTATCCGGTATGCCGGAGGATGACGCAGGCTTCTTTTAACCTTGAATAAGGCGAAAGTACAGAGCCGGCTCTGCCGGGCGGGAAATTTCTATTCACAAAAAAAGAAAAACAAGCTAAGCTGACGCGTTCTTCTGCGAAGGACATATTTTTTCCCGCAAGGCGGGTGGAGTGAATTATGGCTGAGCCAATCATCAGAATCTGCAACCTGGAAAAGAAATACCAGAGCAAAAATTCTGAGGTCTATGCCCTGCAGGGCATCAATCTGGATATCAATCGCGGCGATATCTTCGGTATCATCGGCCGCAGCGGCGCGGGCAAGTCCACGCTGGTGCGCTGCATCAACATGCTTGAGCGGCCCACGGGCGGGCAGGTGCTTTTTGAAGGCAAGGATCTCTGCCGCCTCTCGGACAGAGAACTGCGTCAGGCGCGCCGTTCCATGGGCATGATCTTCCAGCAGTTCAACCTGCTCATGCAGCGCACGTCCATGGAAAACGTCTGTTTTCCTCTGGAACTGGTGGGAACGCCTAAAGACAAGGCCAGAAAAAGGGCCGCCGAACTTCTGGAACTGGTGGGACTTTCCGACAGGGCGAATTCCTATCCTTCCCAGCTTTCCGGCGGGCAGAAGCAGCGCGTGGCCATAGCCCGCGCCCTGGCTTCCGACCCCAAGGTGCTTCTGTGCGACGAAGCCACCTCCGCTCTTGACCCGAGCACGACGGAATCCATCCTTTCCCTCATTAAGGACATCAACCGGCGCCTCGGCATCACGGCCGTCATCATCACGCATGAAATGAGCGTGATTGAAAAGATATGCAGCCATGTCGCCATTATCGCAGGCGGCAAGATTGCGGAAACGGGCCCGGTGGAGGAAGTGTTCTATCACCCCCGCACGGAAGCCGCGCGCACCATGGTCATTCCCGACGCGCTCAAGCCCGAAAGGCTTCCTTCCGAACGTGTCGTGCGCATCGTGTTCAACGGCGCAAGCAGTCTTGAGCCCATCATCGGCAACATGATTCTTGACTGCGGCAAGCCCCTCAGCATTCTGTATTCTGATCTTCGCGAGATAGACGGCGTCGTCTGCGGGCAGATGGTCATGCAGCTGCCCGATGATGCGGAGGCCTGCAGGCGCATCTATGCCTTTGCCGCTTCCCGCGGCCTGGAACTGGAGGATATGAATCATGTTTGATGCCCACCTTCTGGAAATGCTGTGGGAAGGCGTGCTCGACACGCTGTATATGACGGTGGTTTCCACCGTGCTTTCCTATGTGTTCGGCATGATCATGGGCGTGCTGCTCGTCATCTGCCGCAAGGACGGCATAGCCCCCCGCCCGGTGTTCTACGCCGTGCTCGATGTGGTGGTGAACCTCACCCGTTCCTTCCCCTTCCTCATTCTCATGATCGCGGTCATTCCCTTCACCCGTTTCCTGGTGGGGACGACCATAGGCAACAACGCCACCGTGGTTCCGCTGGTCATCGCCGCCGCTCCCTTTGTGGCCAGGCTCATCGAAGCCTCGCTGCTTGAAGTGGACGGGGGCGTGGTGGAGGCCGCGCAGTCCATGGGCGCTTCCACCTGGCAGATCATCACCAAGGTTCTTTTGCCGGAAGCGCTGCCTTCCCTGCTGAACGGCAGCGCCGTGGCGGCCATCACCATTCTGGGCTACTCGGCCATGTCCGGCGCCGTGGGCGGCGGCGGTCTCGGCAAGCTTGCCATCATGTACGGGTACAACCGCTATCAGACGGACATCATGTTCGCCACCATCATCCTGCTGATCGTCATCGTGCAGTTGTTCCAGATGCTGGGCAACTGGGCGACGAAGCGCTTTGACAAGCGCATGTTCTAATGTTGGTGCATCCGCACCGGTAACACAGAGAGGTTTGTATGAAACTCTGCCCTGTTCTGCTTTCGGCGCTGCTTTCCGTCGCTTTTGCGGGCACGCTTTCCCAGGCCGGAGCCGCCGAGGTCAAGGTCGGCGCTTCCCCCACCCCTCATGCCGAAATTCTTCAGGCCGCCGTTCCGCTCATGAAGGCCAGAGGGCATGATCTCAAGATCATTGAATACGCCGACTACGTTCAGCCCAACATGGCGCTGGATGCAGGGGATCTGGATGCCAACTACTTCCAGCATCAGCCCTACCTCACCGACTTCAATAAGGAAAAGGGCACGAAGCTTATTTCCATCGCTTCCGTGCATTATGAACCCTTCGGTATCTACGCCGGAAAGACCAAGGACCTGAAGGCCCTCAAGAAGGGCGCCGTGATCGCCGTGCCCAACGACACCACCAACGAAGCCCGCGCGCTGCTCCTTCTTCAGGAAAACGGTCTGCTCAAGCTTCGTGACGGTGCGGGACTCAGCGCCACCCGCCGCGACATCGTGGAAAACCCCGGTGATCTGAAGATTGAGGAACTGGAAGCCGCGCAGCTTGTCCGTTCTCTCCCCGACGTGGATCTTGCCACCATCAACGGCAACTACGCCATTCTGGGCGGGCTCAAGGTGAAGGACGCTCTGGCTGCGGAAACCGCGGAATCCGTGGCCGCCACCACCTATGCCAACGTGCTGGCCGTGCGTGAAGGTGATGAGCAGCGCCCCGAACTTAAAGCTCTGGCTGAAGTTCTGAAGAGCGACGAAATCAAGAAGTTCATGAACGACAAATACGAGGGCGCGGTGGTTCCCGCCAAGTAAGAGCGCCTTGCAACGCATGAAAAACGCCGTGGAAACACGGCGTTTTTTTTTTATGCCCGCCGGCGGAAGAGCCATGCTGCCGAAGAGGGGAAGAGCGCTTTCCGGGCGGCTTCCGCAAGGTTTTTGGCGGCGTTTTTTTGAAGATGCAGCCGCACGCCGTGCTACAAAGGCCATTTTCCGGGAGGCTTTTCGGGCAGGCATTTTTCTGCCGGGGGCTGCATGCTTCATGAAAGGCATCTTCGGTGCCGCGCGGCGATATGGCGGAAGGCGCACGGCCCCGTCCCGGAGGTGGGTGCCTTGTCCGGCTTTTTCGTATGTTGTTCCTTCGGAGGCAGAAAGGAGCATGAGTCTTCCTTCATCCTGGGCAGGCGTGCCTTTCCTCCCGTATGAAAAAGGCAGAAAGCATGCGGGGTATCTTCCTGAAATGCCGGAACAACATGCCCTTGGGAAGGCTCATGCGCAAGAGGGCGGAAACGCCAGGGTGACGGAAAGGCTCTTTCCATGCCCCGGGCGCAAAAAAAGCTTATGCTGATGAAAACAACCTGTTTTTACAGAAAAAAACAGAAACGGGAAAAAAGATGAGCGCCGTGTTTTTCCCGTGAGGTCTCAAAGGGCAGGGGCCTTTACCGTGAGAGAAAAACCCGCCGGATTATTTACAAGGGGCCTTTAATAGGCTAGGGTACTACAACGCGATGTATCCCGACCTGTCCGCGTTTTCACGCGGGGGATTCATGGCCGAACATCTTACCTGTGGAGAGTTGAATGGCTCGTATTACTATGGAGCATGTGCAGTATGAAGCGCATGTCCCCGCGGTTGGTAGCAACCCGGACCAGCTTTCTTTTGTGCAGATCGATCCT
>NZ_CALUWY010000079.1 GCF_944324615.1 uncultured Mailhella sp. | reverse complement strand
AAGCTCTCTTCCCGGCAGGGGCAACGAAAAGGGCCGGGAATGCTGCTCTCGCTGGACTGGCTTTCCCTGCATCTGGAAGACAATACGCTTGAAGGGAGATGGTGCGCTTGGTCGCGGGATTCCACTATCCAGTAACTGCCGATATCTGAGGTTTCCAAAAGGCAAAAGCTCTCCGTGATCTATGGTTGGCATAAAAATCCGCTGCCTGATTCCGACCACTGTATGCCGGACCATCACCTGGAACTCGGGGATGCTGCGCGGTCACAGATGCCCCGGTATTTTTGAAATGAAGCTCAGTCGCTGAACGAGTATGGAAGTTGCTCGCTCCACCGAACGTTGCCGGTTCAGTATTCCAGTCCACAGCCGGATGAGTCGTGTATCATGGAAAAGGAACATGCGGTATTGCGGATGGAAAAACCTTTATCGTGTCCCTGCGCATGCGCCGGGTATCCGTCGGAAGCCTGACCTGTAACAAGTAGCCGTCCTGTTCTGGCAACAGGCAGCATCCTTCATCCCTGAGAACGATGCGGAAAACATGCCGGGCGCCGCGGCACCTGCTGACGGGCACGGATGAAGACCGGCGTCACCTCGATTTGCCATCGAAAAAAAATCCGCATCTTCCCCATGTTGGCCCAGGGCGGACAACGGCCTGTATCCTCCGTTCTTTCTTTCAGGGGACGGAACTCCCCTCCCCTGCTTGTGCCCGGAGCTGTCCCACGGCTTCCCCGCATCATATCGTCGGGTGGCTCTTATGGTTCAGCATGTTCTTCCCGCGGCGGCTCTTGTCCCTGCCTGGAAATTCTTTGTCCGGGCGAGATAAAAAACGTCGGCCCCCGTTTGCGCCGCATTCTCACAGGGAAAGCTCTGACAGATGTTCGGCACCTTGGGTGGGCCGCCTGCCCAGGGGCGATGTGTTCTCCGGCTGAGGCTCTGAAATTTTTTGCGCCTTTTTCTGATACGGCCGTCAGCCGATCAGGAACGCACCTGGAGCACCACCGTCTCCCCCGGCGCTTCCGATGTGCTCTTGCCATACATTAGAAAAAGAAGAATCAGCACCACCTTCGCCGGGAAAGGCCTCAAGGGAAAATTTGATAAAATATACTAATAATTTCAATAAATTATATATAAATCCTGTTTTTTTCCTTCAGTCTCTTTTCCCCAAAAATCCTGCGGGAAAACGGTACCGATGCCTCTAAAAAAGCACCATTTGCTTTATCTTTTTTACCCATTTATGATGGGTAATATTATTATCTTATTGAATTAATTGTATTTTTTAAGAAAATAATAAAAATCCGGCATATTAAAAAAAACGCCGCAGGAGGCGATCTGCGGCCCGGAAATAAAAAATCCGCCTCCCACATCGCGGAAGGCGGATTTTTCATGCGTTTCAAAAGCGCGTTATGCGCTCTTTTCCAGACGGCGGCGCAGAATGCTCAGCGGATGGTCACAGGGGTTGCCCGTACCATGGATGATCTGCACCTTGCAGGTGCCGCATTCCGTGGCCACCTGACGGATACCGCTGTCTTTGATGGTGTTGAACAGCTTGGAGCCGATGGCCATGCCGATATCATACTTTTCCTTCTTGAAACCATAGCTGCCGGAGATACCGCAGCATCCCGCGTCGGCATTGACGGCGCGGACACCGGGAAGTCTGCGCAGAATGTCCAGACCGGGGAAGCCGATGCCCTGAGCACGCAGATGGCAGGGAGCATGATAGATGATGTCCAGCGGCGTGGTGTCCGCACCGGAAATATCAAGCTCTCCACGATCAATGCAGCCCAGAATGAATTCCATGGCGTCATCAAGCGCCGTGGTTTCCATGCCTTCGGCCAGATCGGGGAAGAAGGCGGGAATTTCCGACTTGAACATGAGCTGGCAGCTCGGGCACAGCGACAGAACCGGAATGCCTTCCTTGCGCCACTTGGCAACTTCTTCAAGGTTCTTGACGGCATTCTTTCTGGCGTCGGCCTCAAAGCCGTTGGTATAGAGCGGCGTACCGCAGCAGCAGAACACTTCGGGCGATTCCACCTTGTAGCCGGCCTTGTTGAGCAGCCACACAAGGTCAATCCCCGTCTCGGGAGCATAGGCCTTGATGAAGCAACCAGGATAGAACACTACGGTTTTCGTAAGATTTTCCGGCTGCTTATAGGCTTTGAACATGGCAGGGAACTGCTTGGAGGCAAACTTGGGCAGATCGGCCTTTTTGCTGACGCCCACCATGTCGAGCACCAGCTTGCTGATGGGGTTCGACATGCCGAAGTTCACGAGGAAGGAGGGGAAGTAGCTCACCAGCTTCGCTTCCAGTTCACCATGAGCCAGTATCCAGTCGCGGAAGGAAGGACGGTTCTCCCTGCAGTATTCCGCACGGGCAAGCATGTTGATGTTGGATACTTCCACGCCCTGGGGGCAGGAAATATCGCAGTTCTTGCAGTTGGCGCAATAGCTGAGAGAGTCGTCTTCGCCGCTGTTGAGCATACGGAAGCGTTCCGACGCGGGGCCCAGCATACGGGGGCCGAGGAACTTCGAGGTGACTTCCGCAACAGGGCACTGCACCACACAGGTGGAGCAGGCAACGCATTTATCGGGATTAGTACGGCGATTCATGTCCTACTCCTTTCCGGCCAGCATGCCAGCATACCGGCCCGTGGCAAGGGCCACGCCATGGCCGCTTTTTTCGGCTGCGAAGTCGTAACCGCCAAGGATACGGCCCGCAAAACGCACGTTCGCAAGCACTTCATTGCCCTCCGCATCCAGGGGCTTCAGCTCGCTGTTCACGCGCATGCCCATGCTGGCGAAAAAGCTCGATCCGAAGATGTCGGGAGACGACCATTCTTCCGTATTTTCGGGAGCTTCCAGAGGCAGACGGAAAATGCTTTCCCAGGCCTTGCCCGGAGCCGTGGAGATGCCGCCGCTCAGGAGGCCGCCCGTGGCGATGATGAAATTGTCCGCTTCCCAGCCGCATTCACCATGGGCGGTGGCGGAGTACAGCGCCTTGCAGACGCCCTCTTCCACTTCGGCCCGCACCACTTCGGCACTTTCCACGGTGTACACGCCCGCAAGGTTGAGCGCCTTCTTGAAGGCTTCCCGCAGACGAAGACCGGCAACACCGGGAGGAATGGAAACCATTTCCACAATCTTGACCTTCAGCACCGTGCAGAGGTGATTCCAGACCTGCTGGCTGTGTTTCATGCCGCAGATGGGAGGAAGCAGAAGCACGGGATACAGCCTGGCATAGGGAGCAAGGCTTTCCTCCAGCCATTTCAGCCCTTCGGGCGTTTCCACATGGCGGGCAATGTCGAGAGGCGTGATGTTGCGGTGTGCATGTTCGATGGGACAGGGAAGCACGGCTTCCATGAATTCCTTGCCGGCGAACTCATCATAGCGGTGAAACTGATCGATGATCAGGCCGGGATGCACGTCCTTCATGTTCTCTACCGTGACGACGGCTGCACGATGCACGTCCTTCAGGCAGTCGGGATTGAAGCTGTCGGGGCAGAGATAGCTCGGCTTCAGGGTGCCCATCACGGTGATGAGCCTGTGATTGCCCTGCTCCGCCGCCGGAGCCATGTCGATGCCGCCCTTCTTGCACATGCCCTTCAGCCAGGAAAGAGCCTCGCGCACCGTTTCTTCGCCGCCGATGAGGCTGTAGGGATGTTCGGCCGGCAGTTCCGCCATGGCTTCAAAAGGATCGTACACGCTCTTTCCGTTCACATAGCCGAGAACATCAATGCAACCGCTGCTGATGGCAAGGGTGCCCGCGCCATGGGTGAGCAGCGTCACACTCTTGCCGCTCTGAGCTGCGGTAAGGGCCGCGCTCATACCGGCAAGGCCGGAACCGACCACAACAATGTCAGATTTTCTGTTCATCTTTCGCTCCGTCGATGTTCAGAGTGGCAGCGTACACGGCGCGGCCGAGTTCCATTTCACGAGCCTGAAGTCCCCACAGGGCGGGACGCAGGCCCTTCCAGCGTTCCTGAAGGAAGTCACGCAGGTTGTCGGCAGGAGACAGGGGGAACGGCATCCGGCATTCGGTGAGCGCTCCGATGGTGCGCAGCGAGCAGTAGGTCCCCTGGCAGGTACCCATGCCGAGACGGGTACGCAGACGCACATCCGTCATGGACTGGCTGGAAGGATCGGAAGCCACATATTCGATTTCCGCGCGGGAAACCATTTCGCATTCGCAAAGCAGCGGATTGCTCTTCATGGCCGCCGCCCTCTCCACCACGATGGGGAAGGCGTCGCCCAGGCGGTTGGCCACCAGCGGTACGCTGTGCACCGGGAAGTACTTGGTCGCCTTTTCCAGCATGGCGGGAGAAGGACTTTCAATAATGGGTTCAATGGCGGTACGGCATTCCGCATGCACGCCGAGTTTGGCGCACACAAGGTCGCACATCTTTTCAGCCATCAGGCGGTAGGTGGTGAACTTGCCGCCGAAGATGGAGAACATGCCGTCAAGGCCTTCCTCTCCATGGTCGGAGATATGGAAGCCGCGGCTTGCAGCACGACCGGCCGCGCTGCCCTTGGCCACATACAGAGGACGGGTGCCTGCGAAGGCGCGCAGAATACGATAGCTGCGCAGATTCGGAATGAGCACTTCGCCGATGTCGAGAAGTTTGAGCACGTCTTCGGTGGGCGCTTCGTGCGCGTCGGGACGGTCGGCATGGAAAGACGTCGTGCCGAGAATGGTGATGGAACCGTGGGGCACGAAGATATCGCCGTCGGAGCTCATGTGCAGACGGTTGATGACGCGGGACGTGAAGCGGTGGTTGAAGGCCACAAGGGTGCCGCGGTCGGGCTGCACGCCCACCTCAAGCCCCACAAGTTCCACGACCTTGGCCGCCCAGGAGCCTGCGGCGTTGACCACGATGTCGCAGGAAATGCGGATTTCCTCACCGGTCACGAGATTGCGCGCCCGGACGCCCTTCACCTTGCCGCCTTCCTGATCGATGCCGATGACCTCATGATGCGTCAGCATTTCGCCGCCGTAACGACGGGCGGACATGGCGTTGTGCCAGACCAGACGGAAGCCGTCCACGCTGGAATCCGGCACGCGGTACACGGCCTTGATGGTCGGATCGAGGTTGGGTTCCAGACGGAGCGCTTCCTTGACATCCACAGGCTCCGCCTTGATGCCCGCCTTGGCGCAGGCTTCGACCCAGGGCTTTTCATAAGCAGGATCGTCCTGCTGGCTGAGAACGAAAAAGCCTTCGGACTCTTCCACGCATTCACGGCCGATGCGACGAAGAATCATGTTTTCTTCAATGCATTCCTTAGCCGCTTCATTGTCCTTCACCGCATAACGCCCGCCGCTGTGCAGCAGGCCGTGGAAGCGGGAACTCGCACCAGAAGCTATACCGCCCTGTTCCAGCAGCACAGCCTTGACTCCGCGCATACTGAGATCTCGCAGGATACCTATGCCAGTAGCGCCGCCGCCGATGATGACTACAGTCGTGTGTTTCACACAGCCTCCCTTGCCCTTTTGTCTGAGAAAAATTTTCATTTACGAAAAAGCTCAAAGACAAATTACCATAATACGAAAATTATTTCTGATGTATCCTCTTAATGCAACGGCGTCAAGCGGTGTAAAAAAATCAATGACTGCAAGAGGTTGAAAATCCTTTTCCAGGGGTTCTTTTCGCTTGCGGGCGGCTCTGGAAAAAGTATATCGTGTTCCGAGCATCAATCTTCTCAAAAGAGGAACAACCATGAAGATATCTGAAAAACGCTGCGTGGTTCTGGATATGGACGGGACGGTATATCTCGGCAATATTCCCATCCCGGGAGCAGTGGACTTCATCAAAAACAACTGGGACAGGCTCGACTTTCATTTTCTGAGCAACAATACTTCCAAATCGCCTGATACCTATGTGAAAAAGCTGAACGGCATGGGCATACCGGCCACTCTCGACCTCATCCTTTCGCCCACAACGCCGCTGGTGGACTTTCTGAAAGAACATCACATTCATACTGCCTACATTGTGGGCAACCGTGATTTCTGCCGCGACCTCGCCCAGCGCATGCCCGAACTGCGTCAGCAGGAAGAAGGCGCGCAGGCGGTCATTCTGGCCTATGATACGGAACTCACCTATGAAAAGCTCTCCCGCTCCGCCATTCTGCTGGAGAATCACCCGGACGTGCTTTTCCTCGCCACGCATCCCGACAAGGTATGCCCCTCCCCCGAAGGTCCCCTGCCCGATGTCGGCAGCATGCTTGCCCTTTATAAGGTGGCCACGGGAAGAGAACCTCAGTACATTTTCGGCAAGCCCGATCCCGCGGTTTTGAAACCTCTTCTGAAAAAATACCGCAAGGAAGACATGGTGATGGCCGGGGACAGGCTCAGCACCGACAAGAAGCTTGCGGAAAACGCGGGCATTGATTTCATTCTTGTTCTGAGCGGTGAAGCCACGCTGGAAGAAGCCCTGGCGGAGCCCGTTCAGCCCACCATCATTGCCGAAGATCTCGGCAAGGCCTGGGAAGAATAAAAAACAAGAACAGGCCAGGCGGCATCGTTCCTCATCCCGCAGCACGAGGCCGGGAAGTTCCGCCCCATGACGACATGCCGGATCGCAAAAACATGCCGGAAAGCGCAGGGCATGATACTTTGCCGATGTGCCCGGTATTTCTGAAAAACATATGTTGCACGGAACGCTTCTGCATCTGCAATATGCCGAAGCGTTCCGCGTTTTTCATACTCTGACCTGCCACAGGAAGGCAAAAAACGTTCCCGTCCTGCCCGGGAGCAGGGAAAACGCCTCTCGCCATCCCGGCCGGAAAGCATGTTCACGCAGAAAAAGGCGGCGGGGCCCGTTCGGACATGATGCCCAGCCTGTGAGGCGGAGATAAAACTTTCGTTTCCGAAAATTTCCTGAAAAACAGGTCATACTGCACCCGGCAGGACAACCTTGAACAGCGCTTCTTCCGCTATGCCCCGCCCTGCTCTCTGCGGTATTTCATGAGTTCTTCATAGACGCTGAAGCCCACGCGCAGTCCGCCCTTCCCGTGCCCGATGCTGATATTCGGTTTGGCCAGGCCGTGATAATCGGAACCGCCGCTCAGCTGAAGGTGATGGCGCGAGGCAAGTTCCACACAGAGGCGCACGTCGCCCGCGTCGTGTTCGCTGTGATAGGCCTCAAGCGCGTCAAGTCCCTGCTCCTTCAGTCCGGCCAGAAGATGATCCAGCTCCTCCACCGGAGCATGCAGCAGGCGGGGATGAGCCATGGAAACCACAGCCCCTGTACTCTTCAGCAGAGAAACCGCTTCCTGCGGACTCATGAGCCTGCGGGGAACATAGGCAAGGCCGTCTCTGCCAAGATAAAGCCGGAAGGCCTCCTTTCTGTCCTTCACCACGCCCAGGGCACAGAGAAGCGCGGCAAAATGGGGGCGCCCCACCACCGTTCCCCCGGCCAGGGCTGCGGCAGCCTCATAGGAAACATCAAAGCCGAGCGTACGCAGTTTTTCCGCAATACGGAGATTGCGTTCCTTCCGCTGCTGGCGGACCTTTTCCAGTTCAGCTTCCAGCAGGGCCGTTTTTTCCCCTTTTTCAGGAATCCACAGGCCGAGAAAATGCGCTTCCCCCCACGGTGTGGCCGTGCTGATCTCACAGCCGCGGACAAAGCCCATGTTCTGCCTCTTCGCCTCCTGCTCCGCCTCCTCCAGACCGGCCAGAGTATCGTGATCCGTAAGCGCGAGTACTGCCAGATGCGCCTGTGCAGCCTTGCGCACAAGTTCCGTAGGGCTGTCCGTTCCATCAGAAGCCGTGCTGTGAGTGTGGAGGTCGATAAAGGTCATGCTCATTCTCAAAAAATATCACGCTTCTGCCTTCTGTCAATCATGGCATTGACGGAACACGCCGATGGGTTACGCTGAAAGTATGACCGTATTCGCGGGGATGCCCCTGAACGCCGAAATATCCATGTCCTCCAATCCACCGGCGGTCGCAAAGCTCCGTTCCCATGCCGTGCGCCGGTCAGGGAAGCGGAGAAAAACAAGAACAAGGGAAGAACATGAAAGATTTTTTTCTCGCCAACGGATCGGTATTCCGACAGATCTTCTATACCACGGCCATGGTTTACGACAGGCGGGAGCAGGAACCCTTCCCGCCGGTGAACGTGTATCTGTGCGACGGGCGCGTGCTGGTGCAGGCGCTGGTGCCCGGCCTTGACATGAACGACATCACCGTTGCGGTGGAGGGAAAGGATCTGCTCCTGGAAGGAACCATGCGACGCGATTCGGGACGATATGTCCGGGAAGAACGCTACAGCGGGCATTTCCGGCGCAGAATTCCGCTGGAATGCGCGGTCCATTCCCATGCCCGACTGGAAATGCGAAACGGCATTCTCCACATTGAACTGCAGAAAAAAGGATAGCCCCATGTCGAAACAGACGCTTTACCCGCAGGTACGCCCCGCAACCGATATTATGGATACGGAAGACGGCATCCGCATCCGGGCAAACATGCCCGGAGTGACGGAAAACGATCTGCAATGTTCCCTCCGGGGAAATACGCTCCACATTACCGCAAGTTCCCGATGCCCCGTGCCCCATGAAGAACGGGACGTGATCGCCCTGGAATTCGGCAATGTGGAATTCTGCCTCGATATCGCCATGGGCGCCGCGCTTTCCGCCCCTGTGGAAGCCACACTGGACAAAGGCGTCCTTTCCATTCTGCTGCCGCATCAGGCAGGAGGACAGGTTCCCGTCACGCTGCTGTAATTGCCCGTGACAGATCATACCCGCTGCAGAAAAGGCCGCCCGGAGCAGCAGAACGTATTCGGCACCGCCTTGAAAACGGAATCTTTCCGCCCCTGCTTCCGGAAGAACCCGGCTTTCCCGGGCGGAAACGAAACATCCGGCACGGCAGTGTGCCGGGACTCAGGCTTCCCCGCCGGAAACTTGAGGCAGGGCGGACGCTTCCAGCGTCATGACGAGCGCATCTTCTCCGTCGGCATAATAATGCCGGCGAAGACCGGCCTTCTGAAAGCCGAGCCGCGTGTACAGCGCACGCGCAGGCACATTGCCCACGCGCACTTCCAGAAAAGCCGTTTCCCATCCTTCGGGCGGCAGACCTTTTTCCCGCCGGTGACCGCCTTCCCGCGTATCACGCAGGGCCGTATCCATAAGCGGAAAGGAAAGCCCCCGGCCCCGCTCTTCCGGACTCAGGGCAATATTCAGAACTTCCAGCTCTCCGGCCAGCACGCGGAGCGTAATGTAGCCCAGGAGCGTGCCGTTGCGAAAAAGACCGTACCCGGCAAACCAGTCCTGACGCCACGCTTCGGCAAACTGTTCTGCCGTCCAGAAAGAGGGAAAACAGCGCGCTTCCAGCGCCGCGACCTCCGGCATATCTTCCAGTACAAGTCGGCGGATTTCTTCCATACCACTCCCGTCAGGCCTGAAGGCTGCATTACATCGAAAGGCGGAAGGACGATTCCCTCCGGCAGATCATACTCCGGCCCGTTTCCGTACAGAGCGACCTGTCCGCCTCTCCGGCAACACCGGTGCATGGCTCAAGAAAAACGCGTGCAGAGAAAGCCCCTCCCGCGTCACCGAAACGTGCCTCGAACGATGTGCCCCGCTGCAGGCGGAATTTCGCTCAGTTTGCCTGGTTCAGGGAAAGCGTTCTCACCATATCCTCATGCACGGCCCCGTTGCTGGCCAGAATGGGAGTATGGAAACGGTAGGGATCGCCGCTTCTGCCCGATACCCTGCCGCCGGCTTCTTCCACAAGCACCCAGCCCGCCGCGATATCCCAGGGCTTGATCCATCCTTCAAAATAGGCGTCGAAACTGCCGCAGGCGACAAAGCACATATCCAGCGCCGCAGAACCGCAGCGCCGCACGCCGATGGTACCGTCAAGCAGAATACGCAGGTCCCTGATGACCTCTTCCATGTCCTCATGCACGGAGTAGGGAAAACCGGTGGCGACAAGCGCTTCGTCGCAGCTGGAGACACCGCTCACATGGATGGGCCTGCCGTTGAGCCATGCGCCTTTGCCGCGTTCGGCAACATAGCGTTCCCCGCGCACGGGGGCGGAAACGGCTCCGAACACAACCTGCCCGTTCTCCCACAGCGCCACGGAAGTGGCCGTGTCGCCGAAATGGTGGGCAAAATTCGTCGTTCCGTCCACAGGGTCGATGATCCAGCACGTTCCCGAAGGCAGAGATTCCTTTGCGCTCTCTTCCGCCATGAACGACGCGCCGGGAACAACGTCGCGCAGACGCTCCTTGAGATAAGCCTCAATGGCCAGATCGGTATCCGTCACAAGGTCGCGCTTTCCCTTGTGTCTGATGGACCGGGGGCGGTCCCAGTTGGCAAGAAAAATCTCATCACTGCCGTCCAGAATCGACAGCAGATCCCGGACGGCCCCGGACAATGCCATGGCATCCATATTCATTCTCTCCTACTTGTTGCCCGACGCCTTTTCCGCCATGCGTATGCGGTAACGCAGGGAAAGCACTTCCAGAAGGCGGGCGAGATCGTCCGCGGCAAGGCGGAGAAAGGACTTCAGCTCGTCGGAAATGCTCCTTGCCTCTTCCATGGCAAGACAGAGCACGCCGCAGGTGCTTTTGTTGACGGTGACGGGAATACATACCGTGCTGCTGAAGGCCGGAATTCCCTCGCGCTTGCCGAATACCGGAGCGGGACCGGAAAAACCGTCGCTGTACACGGCTTCCTCATTGCGGAACACCCAGCCGATGATGTCGTTATGGATGGAAAACTCACAGCTCTTCTGCCCGTCGAGCAGCAGCGGCGGATATTCGCCTTCCATAATATAGGTGGAACTTCCCTCCACACGGGAGGCAAAGGCGGCATAAGTAAAGCCCGTGGCTTCCAGAAGCACGGGAAACACCATGCCGAGATAGCTCTTCCATCCGGGATAGTTGTGGCGAAGTTCGACCATGTGTTCCAGCGCATGGATATAGTTCCCGGATTCGCCGGATTCCGCCTTCCCCTCCATCCCCTGCACCTGCGAGAGCATGTCCGCAAACACGGCGATAAGCTTCTGCTTTTCCGGGGAAAAGGCATGGCGCTGGCAGCTGTCGATGCAGAGAATGCCGCCATCGGGCAGAGGGCAGCCCAGGAAGGAACAGATTTCCGGTTCCCAGTCTTCCTTATAATAGCCGAGATATGCCTGATTCTCGTCGATGGACCCCACCACGATGGGAGAACGGTTGCGCAGAATCCACCCCGCAAGGCCCTTGCCGGGATAAATCACGGCGTTCTGATCGATATGGTCGCCCTGACTGTAGGCGGCCATGATCTGAGCGCCCTGCCCGGTACGGGGGGCTTCAAACAACACCACGGAATAGGCCTCGAACACGCTGGCGGCCAGTGCAAGAATGGATTCAACAGGATTTTTGACGATCATGGCACAAACAAAGTTAACAGGAAAAGAGGGATAAGCGGATAGTAGCATCCGGCCGCCACAGGGGCAAGCTTTTCCTTCCAGCAAAACTTGAAGGGTAGAAAGTTCCATTTTGCTGTCTTTCATTGCAACATATTATTTTTCCTGCTATTTTACGCAAAAGCCTCTGCGTCTTTTTACAGCTGTTTGCGCCGCTGGGGAGACATTTGG
>NZ_CALUWY010000078.1 GCF_944324615.1 uncultured Mailhella sp. | reverse complement strand
AGACTTGACCGGTGGAACCCCGCCAGAGGCGGCGAAACGCCGCGGGGAGAAATGGCGGGCAAGCTCCTCAGCAGTCTGGGGCAGTACGAGGCCTTTCAGCGGCGTTTCGAGAGCGCTTCGATATGTTTTGATCTGGCGCTTGAGGAATTTGCCCGTCTCGCCGTCGTGAATCCCGCAATGGCGCGGAGGCAGACGGCCCAGACGGCGACCTATGCCGCCGTGAACGCCATGGACGCCCCCGGATGCACGCGGGAGAAGGCCGCGCTGATGACGGCCCGTGCGCTGGGTCTCCCCATTATGGAGGCCGTCTTCGATGCCGAGGTGTCGGCCGACCGCTTCCGCCTGTATCTTCTTCTGCGCTATCTCGTGCTCTGGGGTACGGAGGAGGAGCGCAACGCCTGCCTGCGGGATTCTGGAGAATGGCTGGACAGGGACAGGGGCCGGCGCGGACACCCGTGGCCGCTCATCTGGTACTATCGCTGTCTTCTTGTGAAGGGTGCGGGCCTGCGCCGTAAGCTGGAGGAGCAGCTTCTGCGCTGCCGGGGCGAAAGCGGCATTACGGTGGATTTCATCTGCCTTGTGCTGGAAGTTTCCCTGGGGCTGACCGATCCTTCTTCGCCGGAAGCCTCCGCGATTCTGGACGAGGTGGAGCGCCTCATGCCCATGGCGGCCTCCGCCGTGGCAAAGGTGAGGGCCGCTTCCCCCGGACAGGAGGATCTTGTGGCCGGAGTGCTCAGCTTCAATTACCGGTAACGGCAGAAAGTGCCCTTTCCGGGCGGCGGAGTGCGGCAGGGGCAGGCGGTAAGCGTTCCGCGGAAGATGACTCTTTTGCCGCGGCCTCTGCGGGGCCTTCGCGTGCAGGCGAAGCCCGGGGCGGAACAGGCCGGAGCTTCTGAAGACACGGAGCCGTTTTTTGCGGCGCGCCCCTTTTCTGCCGTGGGCGGCAGGGGGCGGAGCAGGGGACTTGTGTCGCCTTCCGCCGGAAGAAGAGAAAAGCAGGCGCTTCTGCATGAAAAGCGCCTGCTTCGAGGGGCCGGGGCGACGGGCCCCGGGAGGATGGTTTCAGGTCCGGCCCGGGCGCAGGGTGTCGCTTCCGGGCCGGTGCGGGGCGGGCCGGAACCCGCCCTCAAGGAGGATGCTAGCGTATTCTCTTGTTGCCTTCCCACACCAGCTCGGCCTTGGGCAGCACGGGGAGGTAGGTGAGCCACTTGTGGCTCTTCATGTATTCCGGATCCTGCTGGAGCTTGCGGCTGAATTCCAGAATGGGCGGCACGATGTCCCTGATGTCGCCCGCAAGGCCCGAGGCGATGTGCGCGTTGGTGGCTTCAAGGCACAGGTCGAT
The DNA here is from genome assembly GCF_944324615.1 of uncultured Mailhella sp. Classification (GTDB taxonomy): domain Bacteria; phylum Desulfobacterota; class Desulfovibrionia; order Desulfovibrionales; family Desulfovibrionaceae; genus Mailhella. The sequence goes on along the minus strand of NZ_CALUWY010000078.1, from coordinate 10,242 downwards.
GGCCTTCTGGCTGTATTCCGTGGAGCTCATGAGCGTGTCGAGGGCCTTGGCCGGGTTGTGGAAGCCCACGCTGTTCTCGGCGGAAATGAGATCCCAGAAGAACTGTCCCTTGCGCACGTTCTCCCGCGCCATGGCCATGAGTTCCTCATACCTTGCGTTTCTGTCGCCTTCGTATTCGTTGGCGAGGCGCACGGCTTCGTGAGCCTTCACGCTCCGTTCCTGCGCCTTGAGAAGCTGGCGGTAGGTCTTTTCCTGAATGTCGTGCACGCGGGCGCGCAGAAATTCCGGCGTCTTGTCCGAATGGCAGGTGCGGCAGGCCGTGAGTTCCGGATCCTTGAGGGGCGAGGTCCACCAGTGGCTGGAATACTTCTTGCCGTCCTGCTTCTTGTAGGGCATGTGGCAGTCGGCGCAGGAAACGCCCGCCGCGCCGTGGGGGCCGTTCTGCCAGGTTTCGTATTCGGGGTGCTGGGCCTTGATGATGTTCACGCCCGAAACCGCGTGCACGAAATCGGTGAACGGGCCGTTGTTCGCGCCGTGGGTGTTGTAGTATTCATACATCTGTTCCGGATCGAAGCCGTTGTCCCACGGGAACACGGGCTTGCCCGCAGGGCCGTTGTCCTTGTGGGTGAAGTAGTATTCCACATGGCACTGGCCGCATACCAGACTGCGCTTCTCATTGCGCGAAAGCGTGGCCCAGTCCTTGCCGCTTCGGGCAAGCCAGTCCTTGAGCGGAATGGAATAGAGCTGCAGTTCCATGGTCGTGGTGTCGTGGCAGGTGGCGCAGCTGATGCTCTCGTTCATCACGTCCACCTTGGTGCGGTATTCGTTGAAGTCGCGGCTCCACACGCCGTCGCCTTCGGCCGCCACCCACTGGGAAATGTTCGGCACCTTGCAGTTCCAGCAGGTGGTGGGCATGTTGCCCTTGCCGTCCGGCGAGTAGCGGTTGATGCGGTCGATGTCGAGAATGTCCTTCACCGCATAGGTGTGACCGCGCGCCTCGTTGTATTCATACATGAAAGGATACCCCAGCCACAGATTCTTCAGATACGGCTGCGCCGCCCTGAAGCCCCTGGGCAGAGGGTTCACGCCGTCGTTCTTGCGGAAGTTCACCGACCCCTTGTATTCCGTCATCACCGAGGATTCGTCGTTCTGCCGGTAGGAGGCGTACTGCAGCGGGAAGGCCTTTTCAAATTCCGAGGCCTTCGTCGTGTTCGCAGGAAGGCCGCTTTCATATACGGGCGTCTTCACCACATAGGTGTCGTCCTCGCAGCCTGCGAGCATGAGAGAACACACAAGTACCGCGCCTGTCGTGAGTATAGTCGTCTTATTCATCCGCCGCCTCCCTGAAGCTGACAGGAATTTTCTTCTGGTGCGCCATGCCCCTGTGGCAGTCCACACAATAGGGCTTGGCCATCATCACGTCCGCATTGGTCACGCCGTGGCAGGCGCGGCAGTTGGCGTTCACCACGTCCCGCGTTTCCAGCCGCGCAAGCAGCGGGGCCTCCTTGCCCTGCAGGTTGGCCACAAAGTCGCGCAGTCCTTCCTGCGCCTTGAACGGGAGCTTGGCCAGCAGGTTGTGGGGCGCGTGACATTCGTTGCACGCAAGATCCGCATGGGGCGAGAGGCTGTGCGTGAGCGCCGCTTCCTTCATGACATGGCAGGTGGAACAGAAAGGTCTTGAGTCGGAATACTGCATTCCGGCCGCCGCAGCGAGCACCAGCGCCGCTCCCAGCGCCGTGCCCGCAAGCAGCATGTTCCGTGGTCCGTGCCTGGATGCTTTCATGGGTCTCCTCCTTCCGCTAAAAAACACTCCGGCCCTTTCTTTATACAGGCATGAGAAAAAAATGATGTGATTTGAATCACAAGCAGTGAAACATACACGCCCCGTCTCCGCTTTTGCCGGGAAAAGGGGCCTTGCGAAGGCAGGAGGGCACAGGAAGGCAGGAAATGCGGGAGCGCGGGCGGGGGCAGCCTGAGCAGGTATCCTTTCAGGCAGGGGAGAACGGCGGGGCACACAGCGGCGCACCTCGTGCAGGGCGTGAGAAGGGGAGGACATGCCCGGGGAGTGAGAGGGGGACGGGGAGGCACAGCCTGCCCCTATTGTTTGTGAGGGGCCGTGCCGGAGGGGGACGCGGAAAGGGGGAAACAGGGAGGGATGGGCGCGGGCGGGGGGAGAAAGCGCGCCCCTCTGTGAGGGGAAAGGAGGCGCGCGGCGTATGTCGGGGGCGCAGGGGGAGTGATGTAGAGTAGACGCGGGGGAAGGGAGAAAACGGCGTGCAGGAAGTGGACGGGGTGGGGAGGATTCCCTGCCCGGCAATTTTTCAGTGGTCCGGATTCACCATGGGAATGTTGTGAGATTCTTTTTTACGTTCATGCAGATGCGTTACCTGGTGTTTGAGCGGTGCAGGCGCCTCTGGTACCGTGGCGATGGTCACTCCATGATGCTGCAAAAGGATTTGGAAATATGATCGATAAAAGTCTTCAGATTGCCTTGCTGAAAGAAGTTGCGCCCACCTATCCGGGACTTGCTCTTCCTGTGTGGGAAAAGCTTGTGGAAATGGCCCCCGGAGAAAACCGGAAGGAAAAACTGGCCGCACTTGTTGTTCATTTGGCAGCACTGGAAGAATGCGGCTATATTGAAAAGTTCAGTCAGCTTTCGCCCGACGGCCGTCTGAGCATCAATCAGGGGTTCAGAATCACGGTAAACGGTCTGTTGGAAGCCGGGGAAGATGTACTGCATCCTGCTCCGGACAAAGAACTCAGAGAGGCTTTGTTGAAACAGGCCGGGGAGATACGGACTCTTTCCGAGGGACAGAAAACAAGCGTTCGGAAAGTTCTCACCGAGTTTCCGAAGGCTGCGCTGTTACACCTGCAGGAAAAAGGACTGGATAGTCTTCTGACTCTGATGTTCGGGTAAGCTTATCAGGTACCGGTGCCACAGAACCGGCTTTTTTACGGCAGGGCGGCACGGCCCGGGCGGGATGGAATATGCCGCAGGCATGCCCCGGATCACGGCGCGGCGGCCGGAGTCATGGCAGTATGGGCGCGGTGTTCTGCCGTGCCGCAGGGCTTTCCCTGCCTGTTTCCGGGGGGAAGGTACCGTGCGGCAGGGCACTTTTTCTGCCGGAAGATAGTCATGAAGCGCCTGTTTTCCCGGCAGGGCGGATTTGCGTTCCCCGGAGTCCGCAGGGGCAGGGGACTCAGAGCATGCCGTTTCGGAAGCATGGAGAGAAGCGTATGGAAGAGCGGAAAAGCCGGAGGGGGGCGGCGCTGTGCTGTGCAGCGCTGACTCTTTCCTTCATCATCGGGGCCGCGCACCTGTGGCGTGCGGGCGAGGAAGGGTGGGCCGCGGCCTGCATCGTGTGGATGGCGGCCTGTTTCTCGCGCGGGGCGTGGATGAGACCCGTTTCTCTGGCGGTGTCGGCCCTGTTCTGCGTGGAGTGGCTTTTCACCATGGGGGAACTGGTGCGCCTGCGCCTTGCCCTGGGCGCGCCGTGGATGCGCCTTGCCGTTATTCTGCTCGGTGTGGCGGCGCTTTCGGCGGCGGCCGCAGGCCTTGCCCATGCCGCACACGGCCGCGCCTGGTTCTGCCGGGGCAGGGAGCGCGCCTTCATGCAGGGCGCGGCCTGTATACTCGCCTTCGTGCCGCTTTGCGCCATGGCGCGGTATGTGCCGCATCTTCTGCTTGTGGAAAGGTTCCTGCCGGGCTTCGGCGTGGTGCAGGCCCTGGCGGCCGGGCTGTGGAGCGCCTTTATATGCGGCCTTCTCATGGAGAAAAAGAAGGCGTACCGGGTCAGAATGCGGGTGTGGCGGCTTTTTTCCGTGGTGTTTTTCGCGCAGCTTGCCCTGGCTTCGGCGGGCTGGGCCGTCTTTGCCATGAGCGGGGAACTGCATATTCCCGTGCCGGGGGTGATTGTCGCCGGGGTGCTGTACCGGGGCGGGCTTTCCTTCATGCCCGTGCTTTTTCTCGTGTCGGTGCTGCTCTCTGGATCGGCATGGTGCAGCCACCTTTGCTATTTCGGCTCGTGGGACGCATGGGCCGCCTCCTTTGCGCGGCCTTCGCGCCATCCCGGGCCTTTACGCTGGCGCGTCCTTTCCCTTGCCGTGGTGTGCGGCGCGGCGCTTCTTCTTTCCCGCGGCGCGGGCACGGGCGCGGCCGTGGCCTGCGGCACGGCCCTCGGCTTTGTCATGATTCCCGTGAGCGTTTTCGTGAGCCGGAAAAAGGGCTGGGCCGCCTACTGCACCACCCTCTGCCCGCTGGGCCTTCTGAGCTGCCTTCTGGGCAGGCTCTCCCCCTGGCGACTTAGCCGCACGAGCGCCTGCACCTCATGCGGCGCCTGTGCGCGCCTCTGCCGCTACGGCGCGCTGACGGAAAAAGGCCCGGCGGAGGGCAGGCCCGGCCTTTCCTGCACATTGTGCCGCGCCTGCCTTGCCGCCTGCCCCCGCGGGGGCCTTGGCATGACCTTCTGCGGAAGGGGCGCGGAAGGCGGCGCGGAGCGGGCCTTTACGGCCCTTGTTTCCGCCATGCACGCGGTCTTTCTCTTTACCGCCATGGTGTGAGGGAGGGCTTGCCATGCCTGCCCGGCGCTTCTGCCATAAAAAGGATGCCGGCGTCATGCGGGTATGGCTTGAGGAATCCGTACGGCGCTGAGCAGTGCCTGCGGGCGGCAATGGCGCGGAACGTGGGGCTGCCCGGTTGAGGAAGGAGGGATCATGTCCGCTTCTGGGGGCGCTGTTGCTGCCGGCGTGATGTTCCTTTTTCCGACAGGGAGACGAGAGCACAGGCACTGAGAAGCCACCAGGCGGCGAAGAGCAGCAGCGTGCCCGCGATGCGGAGCAGGCGCCGCTCTTCCCTGTCCTTGCCGTCGGGCACGGACGAGGGCGCTTCGGGCAGGCCGTAGCGGGCGGCCAGGCGTTCGATGTTGATGAGGTGGATGACGGGGATGCCCTTTTCGTACATGCGGAAAATGATGCCGCGCAGGGGGCTTTGGGTGGAAGGCACGCGCGCAAGAAGGCCGTTGTCCAGCAGGGCGGCTTCGCTCACCCAGCCGAGAGAGGTGACGCCTCCTCCCACGTTGATGAAGGCCTTCGGCCTGCCCTTTTGAAAATAGAGATCCATGCGGCGCTTCATGTCGGCTTCCAGCCCCTTCACGCCGTTTTCCGGCACGCTTGTCGCGCCGTGGCGGCGTATGGCCTCTTCCCCCAGGGCGTAGCCCGTGCCGTCGAGACCGCCTTCATTGTCCATGATGCCGCCGAGGGAGGCGAAGCGTGTCTGCACATGGAGCAGGCCGCGCTTTTTCAGCCCGCGCTCCATGTCGAGCCAGGTGAAGCCCGGAATGTTGGCCCCGTAATTGGAGGCCCCCACGGAGGAGAAGATCACGGGGTTCAGGCCGAGGGTCTCGCAGGCGCAGAGCGCCGCGAGGTTGAGGGCGGGAAAGGAACCCGTGAGGCATACGGCCACGGTGTCGCCGCGATGCACGCCGGCCTGCTTCAGCCAGAAGGTGACGAGGCCTGCAAAGTCGGGGTTCAGGCTGGTCTGTTTGGCGCTCAGGGATCCCACGGAAGTGGTGAGGTCGCTGTAGTCCGTGCCGATGAGCCCGGTGCGTGCCGGGTCCAGCGCGGTATCCACCGGTATGCCGAGTTCTTCGCGCAGTTCCCCTACGGCCGCCATGCCCTGACGCATGAGCGTAGAGGCCCGCCTTGCGTCTTCGTCCGGCCGCCACGGATCGCGCAGAAGCAGCAAAAGGCAGGTCAGGCAGACAAGCACAAGGGCGAGGATGAGCAGCAGGCGCGTTTTGCGCAGGGAGGGCGGCAGAACGTGGGGAGGGGGGGCCGCCATCTGAAGGAAAAGGGAAGGGCGCATGGTGCCTCCTGCCGTGACGGCTTCAGTACGGGATGCGGCCGAAAAGCTCCATGACAAGCCGCACCGCACAGGTGAGCACGAGCAGGGCAAGGAGCGTGGAACATACGCCCTGCCTGTCCATTTCGTGGGCCACCAGCCCGGGGATGATGTAGCCCACGGTTTCCACGCGGCCCAGGGCCGCATCCGTGCCCATGATGGCGGCCCCCAGCGTCCACTGCAGGGTGAAGCCGACAAGCACGCAGAGGATGAAGCGGCGGCGGCCGTAAAGCAGGCAGAAGCGCGAGAGAAGGCGCATGAAGAGCATGGTGCAGAGGGCCACGCCGAGGCACAGGGCCATGGTTCCGGGGCGCTCCAGCGAAAGGGCGAAGTAGCCCGGGGCGATGAGCCCTCCGGCCACGAGCCCCGTCCATTCAAAAAGGAAAAATCCCAGTACCAGACCGATGGCAATGGCTTCTACGAGCATGGGGAGCCTCCGTAACGCGCGCGGAAACATTCCGCATAGCCGTGGGCGTTGCCGACTCCTGCCACGAACAGCCCGGAACGCCCCTTTTCGCGGGCTTTGCGGGCCAGATCGGCCAGCAGCGTTTCCGGCGCTCTGCCGCCCAGTGCTCCGGCGGACATGATCGAGGGGGAAAGGCCGCGCCTGCGGGCCAGAAGTGCGCCGTACCAGAGGGCGCAGGGGGCATGATCGCCTGCCGCGACGATGATGTCGAAAAAAGGTTCATGGATGAGCCATGCCATGAAGGCCGTGGTGCGAAGAGGTCTGTCCGCACGGGTGGAGAGAAGCGCGGCGCGCAGAAGCCGGGGGGCCTGCTCCTCCCTGCCGCGTGCAAGCAGCATGCGCGTGGAGACCACATCGTTCACGGAAAAAAGATCGAGGAAGAAGCCGGGCATGCCGTCCGCTCCGCCGGGCAGGGGAACGGCCTTTCCCCGGGGATCGGGTCCGCAGGGAGCTGATGTGTGGCAAAGGTCCCCGGCGGAAAGGAGGGAGCGTTTGCCGGTGATGTCTCCGGCAACGGCCCGGGCCAGAGCCTCGGGTTGATGAGGGGCGGAAAGGCCGGAGGAGACGATGCGGCATGCCGTGCCTCGGGCGGCGGCGTTTTCCGCCAGAGAAGGGGCCCCTGTTTCCTGCGCACAGTACAGTGTTTTTCCGGGGGGAATCATGAGCGAGAGGGTACGGAGCACGCCTTTGCGGCCTCTGCCCATGGTTTCCTCATGATCCGGCCTGAGATTGGTGATGACGGCATGCGTGGCATGCAGAATATGTTCGGAGGTCAGCACGTTTTCCCGCTGCAGAGCCATGCCTTCCACCACAAGCACATCCGCCCGCATGGCGGCGGCCATGCGCAGAATGCGGACATGTTCGCGGATGCTGGCCGGTCCTGTGCGGCGCACAGGAGAAACGGAGCCGTCGGGCAGGATGTATTCCGGTGCGTCCCCCGTGGTCTTGGCAAGAACGCGCAGGCCCCTTGCGCGCAGAAGGGCGGCCAGGCGGCGCACCACCGCGCTTTTGCCTCGCGTGCCGTGCACATGGACGCGGCAGGGAATGCGGGCACGCCATGCGCGAAGGAGCCGCCCCTCCAGCATGAGGGGAAGGAGGACGAGAAGAAGGCAGATCCAGAACAGCATGACATCCCGCCTGCTGAGAGAGGACGCGCGGCGCGGAAGATTCTTTCCGGGAGTGTCCGGTTCCTGTGGAAAACGCGTTGTCGGAGCGGCCCCTGTTCCGGGCGGGAAAGCCGTCAGAAGCCGTGTTGTCTGCGCAGGGCCGCCTTTGCGGGGAAGGGCATGGCTCCGGAAAACGTCGTTTTCCGCCGGAAGCCGGGGAACACTCCGATGTTTCTTTCATGCGGAGCTGTTCCGTGCCGGCGGAAGGACCCGTCCCCCCGGGCAGGGCCCGGAAGGACGGAGTGGAGGAGGTTCAGCGCTGGGTAAACAGCCGCCAGACGCCGGGCAGGGCCCGGAAACCCGGGTCTGCAGGTTCCGCAGGCGGCGGGTTGAAGTAGTAGCCCACGCCATTGGTCATGAGGTCTTCATAGGACGGGATGCGACCGAATTCGATTTCCTTGCCCGTCACTTCCTTGAGGGCCACGCACAGGGCCTGAAGTTCCTGCATGTTGCGGCCTATGCGCTTCTTGAGCGGGCTGCCGCCTTCCCACGGGGCGAAAAGGTAGCCGAGCTGCGCCGCGCGGTCGTAGAAGGCGTCGATGCCGTCCACCGGCAGGAATTCGTCGGTGATGCCGCGTATCTTGCCCTGGGTGGGATTGACCGTTTCCGAGGTCATGGCCATGAGGTCGGGGAACATGTCGCCCATTTCCAGATTGCTCAGTCCGCGGAAGGAGGGCGGGGAGACTTCGGCCCCGATGTCGAGGTCGTACATCTGCATTTCCAGTGCCGCGAGGCTCACGAGATCCTGCGCGCGGGGATGACCGCTCAGGGCGTTGATGAACGGGTATTCGGGCTGGCCTTCATGCAGGTCTATCTGCATATCCACCTTTTCCTTCCGGTTCAGCTGCTGAATGCCGTAGGCCACGCGCTCGGCAAAGGTGCCGTCCGGGCGTCCGGGATAGGCGCGGTTGGGATTGCGGCATTCTTCGCCGGAGTACTTCTGCTTGTGCGGGTACTGGATGAACACTTCCGGGTCGGGCCAGTGTTCGGCCGAGTTGCCCGTGCGTGAACCGTGGCGGAAGGTACGCTTCGTGCCGTCCGGACGGGGGAAGCTGATGAACTGCGGATGCGCTTCCTGCGGGTAGTTGTGAGTGAAGCCCGTGTTGCTGCACTGGGGCAGGACGATGACCCGGCCCCTGGCTACGGTGCAGTGTTCCACAAGAATGAGCGCCGCGCCCCAGCCTGCCGGTTCGTCGGCATGGGTGCCGCCGAGTACCAGGAAGGTTGCGCCCGGTTCCTTGCCCTCCATGACGAACACGCGTGTGTCACCCAGGGTTCCCCTGAGGGAAGGCTCGTAGTCGCTGAGCCACTTCACTTCGGTGACGCCGGGCCCGGGAATGATGAGGTCGTCCTTCCACATCTGAACATAGTTCAGCGTGAGCAGCACGCTGAAGAGCAGGGAAACGGCTACGGCCGCCCAGCCTGTCTTTCTGTGGTTGATGGTCATGCCGGCCTCCCTTACTTGATGAAAAACAGCCGCATGGCAAAGGGAACAATGACGAAAATGGCCAGAATCTGTTCCCAGATGTTCTGGGAACGCAGAGTGTTGCGGATGACGAGATACAGAATGAAGGCTGTGAGCACGGTGTACATGGCCATGACGATGATATACAGTGGCGGCATATATGAACTCCTTGCGTAGGAAGGGAACCGGTGCGGCACTCTCCGTGCCGGGGCACAGCGGTGAAGGCTGCTTCAGGGTTCACCCCCTGGGGCTGTCTGTCAGAAGGGGACGAACCAGGCGGCGAACCGGTTGGCGAAGACAAGCTCCACCATGGTGAAGACCACGCACACGATGAGGGGCACGAGGCTCTTCTTCAGAATGGGCCCGTAGGACGGTTCCTTCGTGAGTTCCTGGGCGAAGTAGCCGCCCAGCGCGGAGGGCGGGATGACCTGGGCCAGCACACAGAGCATGGAGCAGCCCGCCACAATGGCGATCTGATTGCTGCTCACCATGGCCAGGGTGAAGGGAATGCCCAGAATCACCGAAGCCCCCAGATGGGTGAGCACGCCGCCCAGAAGCGGCAGACTCACGCCCATGGCGAGGTACATGAGCGCAGGGGCTATGGAACCTATGACCATTGCGCCGAGGACCAGCAGGCCCTTGGCTCCGGTGAGCGTGGTCACCTGCACCACGGAGCCGACCACGAAGATGAGGGCCACCGTGGAGAACACGCCGCCGCGCAGAGCTTCGGCGCAGGCATCCACATAACGGAACTTTCTGCCCGTGAACATGGTCACGAAGGTGCCGATGACGAAGACCATGGGGGTGACGATATCGGGAAATTCCCCGGGGAAGACGCGGATGAGCACCATGATGCCCACCACCACGAGGAGCGGCACATAGGGCATGATGAAGTTTTTGCGTTCCGGCCGGGGGAGTGTCTTCTCAATGGCTTCCAGACTGGGGGAGTGGAAATCCCGGTAGCCCAGGAAGAAGATGGTGAACAGCCCGAGGGGCACCGTCATGACCAGAAGCAGAAGGTCGAACCCTTCGTAGGGCATGTTGATGCCGCTTGCGATGATGATGGCCGGAAGGTTGACCGGCGGGGCCGCCGCGCCGATGGATGTGACCATGGCGATGATGGCGGCAATCTTGAGGTTGGGAATGCCGCAGATGCGCAGGATGGTGATGGCGACCATGCCCGTGCTGAGTACTGCGGCCGTGCCCACGCCTGTGACCACGCCGGGGAAGAAGAGCAGCAGCGTGA
>NZ_CALUWY010000077.1 GCF_944324615.1 uncultured Mailhella sp. | reverse complement strand
GCGATGAACTTGCCCTGGCCCTTGAGGCCGGCGATCTTGGTGATGGCGGCAGTCAGAGTGGTCTTGCCATGGTCGATGTGACCGATGGTACCAATGTTGACATGCGGCTTAGAGCGATCAAATTTTTCCTTGCCCATGATGGTCTCCCTAAATGGTTACTTGCAGTTGTGGTGCCCTGTTTGAGCAGCGGACGCCGTCCTGTTCCCCGTATTAAATGAGGGAACAGCCCTAAAACACGGACTCATGACGCGCCAGAGAAAAAGGGGGAGCAACAGGAAACAAAGTGGCAGGTGGAGCGGGAAACGAGATTCGAACTCGCAACCCTCAGCTTGGAAGGCTGATGCTCTAGCCGTTGAGCTATTCCCGCCTATGTGCCGTAGTCCCCTGACAGCGCGCACTGCCTCCTACAGCTATACCAGCGTAAAGCTGGTGGTGGGGGGTGGATTCGAACCACCGAAGTCTTACGACGACAGATTTACAGTCTGTTCCCTTTGGCCACTCGGGAACCCCACCACGCTATACAAAAACGCTTACGCGTTCTTGCCGCAACCGGAAGAAGGAGCGTGACCTTCACCGGCCACCCGAACCTTATGGCCCGGGAAATTTGGAGTTCTTCCTCAACGCACTCCGAAACATGGAGCTGGCGATGGGAATCGAACCCGCAACCTGCTGATTACAAATCAGCTGCTCTGCCAGTTGAGCTACGCCAGCAGCAGGTATGGGAACTTACCTCAGAACAGGACTTCTTGCAAGAAGAATTTTCTTCTGCAGGGAAATTCCCGCAAACAGCAAAAGACTTGTATCCAAGAGCCGGCCCTTTGTAAAGCCTTTTCTCACCTCTTTTTTCAAAAAAATGCTTCCTTCCTGCCTTTCTTCAGCAAAAGCAGGATGTTCTGAGCCTTCCGCTCTTCCCTTTCTTCCCCGGAAAAGCCCCATGCCGCTCCCGCAGAAGCCGGAAAAAGCCCCTCCGGCCCCCTTCCGCTCCGAAAATCCGCCCCTCAGGATATGCCCTCCCGCCGGAATCCGCCCTCCCCTTCCGGCCGCAGGCTGCGGAAGCCCCCGCCCCTTTTTCCGCAAAAAAAAACGCCCTTCCCTGCCGGAGGCTCCGCAGAGAAGGGCCTGCCGTGATACTCACGCGCCTTTTTCCTTAACTCATGGCGGCGCTCCCCCGCCCGTGTCATGCTGAAAACGGGGCCTTTTACGCCCTGTCACCTCAGCAGAAGGAAAAAAACATGACGGATCTGAACGGAAGAGCGGCCATAGTCACGGCGGGCAGCAGGGGCATAGGCCTTGCCTGCGCACGCATCCTTGTCCGGCACGGAGCCACGGTATTTGTGGCGGCGCGGAATGAAAAGGAGGGCGAAGAGGCGGTCGCCGCCATGCGGCGGCAGGGCGGCAGAGCCTTTTTCCTCCGCTTCGACGCCACAAGGGCGGAAGATTACCCCCGCCTCATCGACACGACCGCACGCAGGGCCGGAAGGCTGGACATTCTGGTCAACAACTACGGCTCCACCGATCCCGCCCGCGACAGAAACCTTCTGGAAGGCGACGCGGAGGCCTTTTTCCGCATCGTGCGCGCCAATATCCAGAGCGTCTACCTTTCCTGCCGGAGGGCCGTGCCCTTCATGAAGGATTCCGGCGGCGGCTCCATCGTCAACATTTCCAGCATCGGTTCCCTGGTGCCGGATGTGAGCCGCCTGGCCTATACCCTTTCCAAGGCCGCCGTGAACACGCTGACAAAGAACATCGCCCTGCAGTACGCGCGCGACAACATCCGCTGCAACGCCGTTCTGCCCGGACTCATCGCCACCGATGCCGCCCTGCGCAACATGCCGGAGAGCTTTCTGCTCTCCTTTCTCAGCCATGTGCCCATGGGCCGCATGGGCACGCCGGAGGACGTGGCGAACGCCGTGCTGTATTTCGCAGGCGACGCCTCCTCCTATGTGACGGGGGTGCTGCATGAGGTGGCGGGCGGCTTTGCCCTGGGTACGCCGCAGTATGCGGAATCCATATCACCCGCGCCCGGGAGCCTTCCGCAGGGGGAAGAGGCATGAGAGCGCACCTTCTTCTTTCCCTGCTTCTTCCGCTTGTTCCCTTCACGGCGGCACGGGGAGCGGACACGGTGGACACGCTGTATCACAACGGCATCATCCGCACCATGACGGAATCCCCTGCCGAAGCCTCCGATCCTGCGCGGGCGCACACCGTGGAAGCACTCGCCACACGAAACGGCGTCATCATCTTCACGGGCACGGCAGAGGAGGCCAGGGCCCGGGGCTTTTTCCGGAAGGCGGAACGCGTGGTGGATCTGCAGGGGAAAACCCTTCTGCCCGGCTTTGTGGACGGGCACGGCCATTTTCCCGAACAGGGGCAGTACGACCTGTACGAAATCAACCTGAACAGCGCGCCGCTCGGCTCCATGCGCTCCATTGAAGACTACCGCATGGCCCTTGCCCCGCGCTGTGCCGCCGCAGGGCCGGATGACTGGGTGCTCGGCTGGGGCTACGACGACAGCGCCGTCACCGACATGCGCCACCCCTCGCGGGAAGACATCGACGCCGTATGTCCCGGCAACCCCGTGTACCTCCGCCACATTTCCGGTCACATGGGCGTGGCCAACTCCCGCGCGCTGGAAAAGGCGGGCATTGCCGGACAGGGAAAGGAACCTTCCACGGAAGGCGTGGTCAGGGACGGCGCAGGCCGCCCCACGGGGCTGCTCATGGAAACAAGAGCCATGAGCCTTGTCACCTCCCTGCCGGATTTTCCCGCCCCGGACATGGCAAAAAGCCTTGCGCGCGCCTGCCACGTCTACGCTTCCCGGGGGGTGACCACGGCGGATCAGGGGGCCTCCCTCATGACCGCGCATCTGCCGCTGTTTCAGGAAGGGCTCAGACAGGGCACCCTTTCCCTGCGCGTGGTGCTGCACCCTCTGGCCGTGTACGACATCGTCACTCCCCGGGGGCTGCTCGATGCCGCGGGTGGGGAGAACCGGAAGGTTCTGGGCTGGAAGGAAACACCCGGAGAAAACGCCTCCCTGCGCTTCTGTGACGGCAGAAACGCCGTGCCCACCGGCGCGGACATCACCCGCCTCCGGACGGATGCGGCAACGCCCCCGACCGCACAAGAGCCTCTGCCGGAAAACAGAATCTTTCTCGGCGCATGGAAAATCCTGTTCGACGGCTCTCCCCAGGGCTACACGGCCTGGCTCAAGGCGCCGGGCTACTACAACTGGGGCAACTACGACGCTGCGGACAGTTTCGACGGCGCACCCTTTTTCAACGGAGCGCGCGGCACGCTGAACCTTTCCCCCTCGCGCATGGAACGCCTGCTGAGACTCTTCCACGGCGCAGGCCAGAGCACGGAAACCCACACCAACGGCAACGCCGCAGCGGAAGCGTGGGTGGCCGCCATGGAACGGACGGTATGCGCCTTCCCGCAGATAACGGATACCCGGCACACCAGCATACACGCCCAGATGCTGGAACTGCAGCATATCCAGCGCATGACGGGGCATTACCGCGAGCTGGAGGGCACGCAAAAGCTGTACAGCGGCCTTCAGGGAGCGTTTGAAGGCGGCAGACTCAACCCGCAGGCCGTGGGAGCGCCCGATCTCGACACGCTCTCCCGCCTCATGGCGCAGCAGCACCTTTTCAGTTCCTACTTCATCGACCATGTGTATTTCTGGGGCGAGAGGCACAGAAACATCTTCCTCGGTCCCGGCAGGGCCGACAACATGAGTCCCGCGGGCTGGAGCGCCTGGTACGGACAGCCTTTCGCCTTTCACAGCGACACCTTCGTCACCCCCATACGCCCCCTGCGGAGCGTGCAGACGGCACTCATGCGTACCAGCGCCCCCACGCCCCTTTCCCCGGGCGGAGAACTCATCAGCGGCACGGGCCGGGATATCCGCGCCACGGTGCGCCTGCCCGCACGCGACCCCGCGCAGACAAAGACGGTGGAAACAGGGCTGTTCCCCGACTTCGACCAGCGCATCAACATTCTTCAGGCGCTGCTTGCCGTCACGCGCATGCCCGCATGGCAGAACAAGCTGGATGACAGACTCGGTTCCCTGAAGGAAGGGCTTGCGGCGGACTTCGTCATTCTGGATCAGGATCCCTTCGAGGTGGCGGAACAAAGCCCGGAAAAGCTTGCCTCCCTCCGCGTGGCGGCAACCCTTGTGGCCGACAGACTCGTGTACGGCTTTCTGCCCGGCTCCGCCGTGTCGGCTTCGGCGCCCGTTCCCTCGTATCTCGACAGGCACGGCCCGCATCTGACCATGACCGCATGCCGGATGCTGGAAAAAAGCCGTCTTTCCCCTCTCCGCGAAGGAGAACGCCTGCTCGGCGCCTACACCTTCCAGGCCAAGGCGGAAGGCAGGGGCGCCCCGGTCTTTCAGATGGACATGACCGGCACAGGAGGCAGGGCGGCGCAGCTCCGGCTGACCTGTCTTTCCCCCGGGCAGAAAGGCCGCAGCCTTGCCTTTTCCGGTGCTTTCCCCGGCCCCGGAACCTTCTGCATCGTTCCCATGGACGACCCCGCGCGCATTCTGCCCCCCGACGCCCTCCTCGACAGCAGGGAAACCTATCTTGTGCTTTTCTCCCCCGCAGTCTCTTCCTCCGGCAGTATCGACGCCTCCGTCATGCTGACGGCAAACTCCTGAACAGGGAACGCTCCCGTACAGAAGCCCCCTCCCCGGGCATCGGAGAGGGGGCTTTCTCTGCATGGTTCCCCGCCGCAAGGGCTTTCAGATGCCCTCAGCCTGTCAGAAACGGTACAGCAGGTGCAGGCGGCCGCCTATGCTCTCGCGTTCTCCGGTACTGCCCACCACGGCCACATCCATACTGAAGGGCCGGGCAAGGGGAGCAACGTTCAGCCCGAGTTCGAAAAAGGCGCTGTCGCCTTCCAGCGAGGCATCGGGAACGGAAAAATCCCGCGCCGCGGCATGGGCCGTACCGCCGAATTCCTTTTCCCACGCCGCGCCCACATACGGCGTCACGCCTTCGGCCGCGGCAAAGGACAGACGGCCGCCCGCGCGCAGGCGGCGGGAATCTATGCTGTTGAAGTGCACCCTTTCCCCGTTCATGTCCGCGCTGTCGCCTTCCTGATGCATCCAGAAAAATCTGCCGTACACATCAAGGGAAAATCTGTCGCTCAGGGCGAACACATGCCCGAGGGCCGCATGACCGCCGTAGTAGGGATGGGAAAGATCATACTCCGCCGGACGATCCATGTTGTCCCGCAGATCGGCGCTGTACCAGGAGGTGTTCACCTGCCCCATGCGCAGAAGACCTTCCACATACCAGCCCTCGAACAGGCCCGGACCGGCATCCACACGCGCCAGCAGACCGCCGCCCGTATAATGACTTGAGCCTCTGCCGCTGACGCTGCCCAGCGCAAAGCCGTTGAACGTATCAAGATGTGCCCTGCCGAATTCAAAGAATCCGCCCAGCGTGACATCCACCCCTTCCAGAGCCGGCTTTCCCGCAAGGCCCGTCATGCCGGAAAAACCTTCGATGTCCGCATGCGAACCGGTATGGTAGCGGGAGGTTCCGCCGTATCCCACGGCAAAGGGCGTCCATTCCCACCCGGAATGCTGCACCGCCTCACGGGCCTGAGCAATACCCGCATCCGCCGCAAGATCCGCCCCCTGATTGAGCAGCCCGGTGGCCGCTGCCCGCGCTTCGGTAAGCGCCGCAATGCGCGGATTCATCCGCTCCTGCGTGATCTGAAGCTGCACAGTAGTGCCGGTATTGGTCAGAACACCGTCGAAATACGTTGCGTAGCCCTGAAGCAGGCTCACCAGCCCGCCGGCCTTCGCCCCGGCAACGGCGCCGCTTTCATCCCTCACAAGAATGAACGTATCGCCCAGAAAGGCCCGTCCGCCGGTGATGATGTCGGGAAGCTGCGCCGTGACGGTGGAACCTGTGAAATCGCCTTCCTGCGCACCCGTGACCGTAAGCATGGGAACATCCACGGGCGCTCCGGGCGCGGGAAGCACGAAATGCAGATTTTCAAAGCCTGCCGCGCGCTGCACGCTCCCCTGCCAGCTGTCCACAAAAAGCGTGTTGCCGCTGCCCGCGGGCGACACCACCCGCCCGCCGCTCACGCCGCCGTAAAGGCCGGTATCCGGAGAAAAACGCGCCCCGCCGCCGATGATGACGCTGTTGTACGCCGCTTCTCCCCCCTGCCCTGCTTCACCGCCTGTCACATTGCCGCCCACAAAGGCATTCCGCACCAGAACGGTATTGTGACCGGCACTCCCCGCGCCCTCCACCAGGCCGCCGTACACGTCGGATTCCACGCTTCCGCCGTCCGCCACGGTGACGATATTGAAATCCGCCGTACTGCCGGGCGTCGTGCCCGTCACGGCCGCGCCCACGGCGTTGCCCGTCACCACCGCACCGTTTCCCACCACGACGGTATTGTGGTCAAGGGCGGCCTGCACAACGCTTTCCGCAGCAAAGGCGCCGGCCACATTGCCGTTCACTCCGGCGTGCATGAGGCTCACCGTGTTGCCGGAAGCCCTCGCCGTGCCGCCGTCGCTCTGCACCGAAGCGCCGATGACGCTTCTGCTCGTGCCGCCGTAGAACACCACGGTATTGCCGGAGGATTCGGCGTCGCCGTCCATGGCGTACGTTTCGCCCCCCAGCACGTTGCCCGCTTCCCCGCTGTACACCACCACCGTGTTGCCCGAAGCTTCGGCATCCCCCGAAGCAATGGCATAACCGCCGTAGAGCAGCCCCACGGTGCCGGAACGCTTCACAACGGTGTTTTCCGACGCGAAGGAATCCGAAACGGAACTGCTGTCCCCGTAGGCTTCGCCGCCCACCACAAGGTAGACCTCCGCGCTGGTATCCAGGTTCACCGTGTTCCCCGAAGAAGTCAGTATGCCCCGCCCGTCGGAAAGTTTCGCATAGCCACCGTACACCGAGGCCCACGGTCCCAGACTGAGCGCACCGGACAGACTGACCACGTTCTCCGAAGCCGTGGCGTCGCCTGCGCAACTCCGGGCATAGCCTCCATAAAGGGAATAATCGAAATTCTCCAGACCGCCCGTGACCGTCACGCTGTTGCCCACGGCCTCGGCCGAACCCGTCAGACTCTGGGCGGAGCCGCCGTAAACATCCATGGCGACGCTGCCGCCCGTGATTCTGACATTGCCGCCGTCGGCCATGGCATCCCCGCCCTGGGAACGCAGACCGTACACGAAATCATAGCTGTCCCCGGTAAAGACCGAAGCGCTGCCGTTGCCCGTCAGATCCCCGGCCCGGGCGGAAAACGCCGGACACAGGGCCAGAAGCACAGCCCCCGCCAGAACAGCCCCTATCACGGAATATCCCCTGCCACCGTCACGAAATGACCGTGCCATACATCCCCCTTTGCACCATGAAGACTTCTTTCACGCACACGGCGCGCTTTTCCATGCCAGGCCTCATCCTCCGAAAGTCTTCCATGATTTGGGAGTATAAAAACACGCCTTCTTCCTGTATCGCAAGCACTGCGGGACAAAAATATTCCCCATGCCCCCCAAAACGCATCTTCACGAAGCGCTCTGTCCTGCGTCCGAACGCCCCGGATCCCGGGAGAGAAGCCCGGATTTCGGAAACGGCCCCCCAAAAAGGCACCCGGCATAAAAACGCAGAGGGCAGGTTCCTGCCTGCTCCACCGGGCCGCCTTTTCCGCCCCTGCCATGCGGAAAGCGCCCCCGCATCCCCCGAAATCCTCCCTGCGCACAGGGCCGGCATGGCCCGGAATGCGGCAATTCTGCGCCATGGCGGCCCTCCGGACTCCTGAACGGCGAATGATACAACAAAAAAATTTCCTTTCGGCGTTGACAGCCTGAAAATCGTTCTTATTGTAAAAGTATCCTCTCAGGGAGAGGCACTCCGAAAGAGAGCATCCCCTGAAGAAGGAATCAATGCATCCTCTCCATGCAAAAAGCGTTCTTTGCATACGAAAACGAGAGTGAGACCATTCCCACTTTATTACGATGCGTTGATTCCATACACAAATGGAGGTTTTACCATGTTGCCTAGTATTTTTGGTGAAAGATTGTTTGATGACTTTTTCGGTGAACCCTTTATGCCCGCTTTCGTGAAGCATGATCCGCTGTTCGGCAAGAACGCCAAGAACCTGATGAAGACGGACGTTCGTGAACTGGAAAACACCTATGAGCTGGATATTGATCTGCCCGGCTTCAAGAAGGACGAAGTGAAGATCGAGCTGGACGGTGGTTATCTGACCATCAGCGCCGCCAAGGCTCTGAACAAGGACGAAGAAGACAAGAAGGGTCAGTACCTGCGCCGCGAACGTTACAGTGGCGAATGCAGCCGCAGCTTCTATGTGGGCGAGGCTCTGGAACCCAAGGATGTCGCCGCCACCTTTGAAGACGGCATTCTGAAGCTCTCCTTCCCGAAGACTCCTGAAAAGAAGGTTCCTGAAAAGAAGACCATCGCCATTGCATAAGCCTTCTCTCCGGGCCCGTTTCCCCCTCGTAACCACAGACCCGGACAACGTAAGGCGCCGGCAGGAAAACCTGCCGGCGCCTTTTTTGTACTCTCCGCCCGGCGGACACCCGTTCAAACGGCGTGCCCTGCCATTTACCAGGAACATTCCCGCCCGGCATGCACGGCCGGAACATCCGGGATCCCCTTGTGTTCCTTCCCTCTTCTGCTGAAAAGGACGCCGTCGCGCATTGCGCCGGCCCCCCGGCAGAACCTGCGCTTACCGGCCGGACGGCCGTTCCTCTTTTACTTCCTTATGCTCTATCCCTGCCTGCCGGGCCTTTCCGGCAAGACTGGAAAGCACGCTCCCTGCCTGAGGCGCCGAGTTGATGAGCTGACGCAGAAACATGCGCAGCAGACAGCTGAGCAGGAAAAACAGCGAAAGAGGAATGATCATCGTGGTAAGCACAAAAATGCAGAAGGCGTGAAAAAGCCTGTCCGTGGCATCGTCGGCATAATTCAGAATCCGGGAGGCCTTTTCCTTGACCTTGTCCACACTGACGCTGCGCATGGCATGGGTGACGCTGCTGAACATGCCTTCCGCCTTGCCCAGTACGGAAGAGAGCCATCCCTCGTCCCCCTGCGCAGGGGCGGCCTGCTCCAGTTCCCGGTTCATCTCCAATTCCATCGTTTCCATCTGCGCGGCGGAACCGTTCACCCTGGCCATCTGCTCTTCATACACGGGTCCGGTGTAGGCATTCTCCACATAGGAGCTGACAAGGGCCGACAAGGGAAAAAACAGCCAGCATACCAAAGCAACGTTGGCAAGAAATATCGCCGCCGCTCTGGTCCACGACTCGCGCCGCCCGGAAAGGAAAAAATACGCGGCAAATACCAGCGCAACAGGCAGAAGCACCTTGAAGCTCACCCAGGAAATCATGCCCAGGAGCAGTTTTTCCACCAGCATCAGCCCCATGACGAAAAACAGCGCCGCACTTACCCTTTCGATGGCGTCATTCACGGCGGCCAGCATTTCCCCGGGAGCCACGGTCATGCCCACGCCGAAGGGGGCTATGGAAAGTTCCACCCTCTGGAGCGTGGAAATACTCTTGTCCACCAGCTTTGCCGAAGCATAGGCGGCTGTGGCCTTGACCAGTGTCTTTTCACAATACTCTTCCGACATTTTCTCGGCCGCGCCGATGACGGGAATATGCGCGTTGGCGCCGTTGCCCATGTGCACGGGCAGCATGTACAGCGCCCCCAGAAGAACAATCATCACCGTAAGCACCAGACATTTTTTCTTCATCTTCATTTTCCTCCCTGCATCTGCGCAGCGGCGCAGTGCCTCGAACCATATAGAACCTTTCCGAACGCCGGACGTTGTACAAGACCGTTCCGGCGTATTCTTTTTCGGAATCTGACGCAATGCCTTGCCCCTCAGGCCCGGATATGCCCTCGTTTCCCAGACGATTCCAGAAAAAGCTTCCGGCATGGGGCAGAATTCCGTCAGAAAAACGGCCACCATCCTCCGTATGCCTTCTGCCCGCACTGCCGCGCATACGTTCCGGCATGGGAGAACAGCCATACATCCGGAGGCATATTCCCGCCCCGCCGCAACGGCATGCGGGCAGGCATCGACACATACGGAATCAGAGCGAAGTTCCGGGAGCAGGCCCGGTGTCCGGGCGGTCAGGTCCGCCGTGTCAGGGTGTCCTTCATGAAGCATGCGGCCACAAAGGAAACAAAACTTCCCGCACAGAGCAGCCAGAAGGCGTTCCCGTAGGCCTGCATGGCCGTGGCCCCTTCGCTGAGGCGCCAGGAAACCAGCACCCCGAGCAGCGCCTGCATGAGGGCCGAAACCGCCGGCCCCGTGCTGTTCAGAAAACCGCAGGCCGAAGCCAGCGCGGAAGAGGGCACGCTTTCCTTGACCATGGTAAAGGAAAGAGGACCCATGCAGTTCGACACCACGCTTATGATCACGCCCGCTGCGGTGAGTTCCGCAAAGGAAAGCGGCTCTCCCGTATGAAGGCACAGATAGCCCAGAACCAGCGTTTCCAGCAGCGCGGCCAGCAGCAGAAACACCCTGCGCGAATGCAGCACCCTGTCGGACAGCCAGGGAAACACCACAAGGAAGGGAAGCGGCACAAGGGACATCACGGACATGCTGAGCCCGGCCATATCCTTGGACAGGCCGTTGGCCTGCATGAGATAGCCGCCCCACCACGCCGTGAGCAGGGTGAAGAGGTTGCCGATCATGAACATGAACCACAGCACGATGAACCAGAAGTTCTTCATGCGGACCACTTCGGCAATGCCTCTTTTCAGATCACGCAGGTTGTCGCCCATGGAAGCGGGAACCTGAGCGGAAACCTCACCGTCATGCAGCAGCACATACATCATGCCGCCGAGAAGCACGGTGAACACCCCCACCATGAACAGCGCCGCCCGCCAGCCCACAAGACCGGTCACGGCCACCAGCGGACTTGAGGCAAGGAGCGTGCCCACGGCGCCACAGCCGGTGAGTATGGAACAGTACCGGGCATAACACTCCGCAGGAACACAGAAGGCAAGGAGCTTGTAGGCGGGCACGTTGCAGGCAAGGGTCAGGCCCAGCAGAAAACGACATGCCACCGCAGGCATCAGGCTTTCGCACAGGGTAAAGGCCATGCAGCAGAGCCCGGCAAAAAGCTGATACAGCGCCAGAGCGCGCCGCCCGCCCATGATGTCCGTGAGCAGCCCCGAAGGAATCTGCGTAACGGCATAGCCCAGCATGGTGGCGGAACTGATGAGGCCGAACCCTGCCGTATCCACGGCAAAGGCCTCCATGAGATCCAGCGACAGCACGGAGGGGTACACCCGCTGAAAAAAACTCAGCGAATACGCCGTGCACAGCAGCACCAGAATCCAGACGGGATTGACGATCTTCAGGCGTGCGGACATGACCTCTCCAGTACATGCGTCCCGCAGGGACGGAAAAAGGAGCGATAACGCATACCGCCCCTGCCCTTACGCAAAAGGGAAAACGGTACTTCGGGCCATGATAGCAGCCAATACCTCGGGCGGCAACGCCGGAAACATCAACTGCCACAAGCAGAAACGCCATGAAAAATGCCTCTGTACCGGGCGGAACCTGCCCGGACAGAGGCGTAAAAAAATCAGATGTCGCAAACGAAAAAGCCCTTACGGTTTTCACCGTAAGGGCTTGAACTTTCTGGTTGCGGGGAAAGGATTTGAACCAATGACCTTCGGGTTATGAGCCCTTTTTGACAGAACTTGAAAGAGTTAGACACAGCTGGATAGACTTTGATTTATTTTTATTTTCAATAAGTTATCA
>NZ_CALUWY010000076.1 GCF_944324615.1 uncultured Mailhella sp. | reverse complement strand
CGTTGTGCACACACGTTCTTTTCGGCCATTTGTCTCGCTGCCATTGTCATCTTTTATATTTAATGAGTCCTGAACCTGGAGCGTTGATGCACGGCGTTCCTGCCGGGCAGAGGCCTGCCCGGCGTGGACATACGGTTTTTCCTGCCCCAAAAGACTGCCGGGCCTTGGGATACAGTTATTCCCGCGCAGACAGAAGCCCCCCCGCGTTGCGACACGGTCTTCCACCGAAAAAAAAACGAACCTTCAGGGCGTTGCGCGGGGCTGATGTCACAGACAGAGGCCCTTTCCCGGCTGCTGAAGCAGCGTTTCGGCGCTTCTCAGCCGTGCAGACATGCCGAAGACGGGACCGCATAAGACAGAAAACGACAGGGAACGCCCTCCCCCATCTTTTCATCCCTTCCTTTATTCCTGTTTTCCGGCAACGGCCGGAAAACAGGCGGCCTGCGTGAGCGGGTCCGGCAGGACACGCTCACACTGAGGTTGCAGCCGCACGCCGTCTTCCGGAACGTTCCGCGCTCTGCCTGCCCTTCCGGCCCCACGGGCGGCAAAGGGCATTTCCCTCCCGCGCCCGGAGTCATCGGGCGGACTTCCCCCGATGTTCCGCACCTTGCGCATGTTCCTGCCGTGCCCGGAGCGGCTCAAGAGCAGCAGCGAGCCGGAGGAGGGACATGGCGTTCCCCTCCCCTTCCGCCCTGCCTGTTGAGGGGGCCCGGGGGGAATCATTCCCCCCGGAAACTGCCTTTTGCCGGGGTGCGGGGCGGCGCCCCGCGTGCCTTTCCTGCCTTTCCTGCCTTTCCTGCCTTTCCTGCCTTTCCTGCCTTTTCTGCCTCTGCCGTGCCTGCCGTGGGGATGGAAGAGCGCAAAAAAAGCTCCCTCCCCGGGGGTGGGGAAGGAGCTTTTTCGGATTACCCTGAGTCAGGCCGTCAGATAAGCCAGTTCATGGGGATGATGGACAGCTTGGGGAAGACCGTGAGCAGGAGGAGCATCACAACTTCCACAAACAGGAAGGGGAGCAGGTTCTTGACGAGGGCGGGCAGCTTGAGGTTGCCGATGCCGCACACGACATAGAGAACCGTACCGACGGGAGGCGTGATGACGCCGATGCCGAGGTTCAGGATGAAGATGAGGCCGAAGTGGTAGGGATCGATACCGGCGTCCAGAATCAGCGGGTAGAACACGGGCGCGAAGATAAGGACGTTGGGGGTAAGGTCCATGACCATGCCGATCAGGAACAGGAAGACGTTGATGAGCAGCAGCAGGATGATGGGGGAATCCTTGAACGGAGCGAACAGGGAGATGATCTGCTGCGGGATGTCGGCCAGAGTGATGAAGTAGCCGATGGCGGTAGCGGTGGCCACGATCATCATAACGGCGGCGGTGGTACGGGCGGAGGAAGCGCTCACGCGCAGGAGGTCCTTGAGGCCGATTTCACGGTACCAGAGCAGGCACACCAGAATGGCGTACACGGCGGCGAAGGCACCGCCTTCGGTAGGCGTGAACACACCGAAGCGGATACCGCCGAGCAGGAGCACGGGCATCATGAAGGCGGGGGTGGCGTCGATGAGGATCTTTCTCTTTTCCTCGCGGGTGAACTTGATGGTTTCATGGTAGCCGTCGATACGGACGATGAAGAACCACATGATCATGAGGGCGAGGCCGATGAAGATACCGGGGAAGAGGCCTATCATGAACAGCTTGGTGATGGACAGGCCGCTCACGCAGGAACCGAGGATGATGAAGTTGGTGCTCGGGGGGATGATGGGTCCGAGGATGGCGCCGGAGGAGATGATGGCGCCCGCACGGCCGGGCTTGTAGCCCACCTGCTTCATCATGGGCAGCAGCAGGCCGCCGAGAGCGGCGGCTTCACCCACGGAGCTGCCCATGAGGCCGGCGAAGATGACGGAAGCCACGATGGCGGCGTAGCCGAGGCCGCCGCGCACGCCGCCGATAAGCAGCTGCGCGAACTGGACGACGCGCTTGGAAAGGCCGCCCGCAGCCATGATTTCACCGGCGAACACGAAGAAGGGAATGGCCATGAGGGGGTAGTTGTTCGCCCCGTCGAGCATACAGGAGGCAATGGTCATGGGGTCCCACATGTCGGCGTGGAACATGAGCACCATGGCGCAGAGCACGAGCACCATGGCGATGGGAATGCCGAAGCACAGGAAGACGAAGAGAGATCCGAGAAAAAGAAACAGTTCCATACTCTCTCCTTAGTGCTGAAGCTCAGACAGGTCTATCCCCGAGGTCTTCTTGAATTCGGAAGCGGGGGTACGAAGGATGGCGATCAGGTCGCGCAGCTGGAGCACGATGGCGGCGGCGGCCATGATGGGGAGCGTCGCGTTGATGATGGCCATATTGACGTAGGTGGCGATGGCGTAGGTGTCGAGCGTCATCTGCACATAGGAGATACCGCCCTGCAGCAGGACAAGCAGCGCCGAAATGGAAAGCAGAATGGCGATGACGTTCATCGCCTTGCGGCAGTTGCCCTGGAGCATGTCCACCACCATTTCCACGGCGATGTGCTTTTTACGGTAGAAGGCCTCGATGGCACCGAAGAACGTGATGTAGATGAACAGGAAGCGGGCCCACTCTTCGCTCGGCGGATAACCGGAGTTGAAGCAGTAACGCAGAACGGCGTTCAGGAACACCAGGCCGATCATGCCCAGAAAGATGCAGGCACAGAAAATCTGGAAGGCGACGGCGCCGACCTGATTGGCCTTATTCCTGGCGGCAGAGGGAGTTTCACTCATATAAAAACCTCAGAAGAAACAGCCAGAGATGCGGGAAAAAAAGAGAGCCTGCCTGTGGCAGGCCCTCCATCTTCAGCCGGGGCTACTTGAAGCTGGCAGCCTTGTCGAAAATGGCCTGCGCGTTGGGCACGTAGGTCTTGTCGTTGGAGGAATCGGTGAACATGGTCCAGGTGCGCTTGGCAGCCTCGGTCATGTGGTCCTTCATGGCCTGGGTAGGTTCGGACACGGTGCCGCCATGGTCTTCGATTTCCTTGATGGAAGCCTTGTCCATATCCTGCACGAGCTTCCAGATGTCTTCAGCAGCGAGGCGGGCAGCTTCGTTGAACCAGGCCTTGTCCTGATCGGGCAGGGACTGATACAGCTTTTCGTTGATGAAGAGGCTGTGGATGACGAGGATGTGACCGGTCAGAGTGATCTGCGGGCACTTTTCGTAAACCTTGGTGGAGGTGATGTCGGTGAGGGGGCTGTCGCCGCCGTCGATGACGCCCTGGTCGACGGAACTCATGACTTCAGCAAAAGGCATGGCCTGACCGTTGATGCCGCATTCCTTGGCGAAGGTGGTGTACAGGGTGATGTTCGGCACGCGGAGCTTGAGGCCCTTGATGTCGTCGATGCTCTTCACCGGGTTCTTGGTGTAGAAATGGCGGAAGCCCAGGGGGAACATGTTGAGGGTGCGGAGGCCGGACTTTTCGGTGAAGCCTTCGGTGAGGAGGTCGAACACGCCGCCGTTGATGGCCTTGTAGGCATGTTCATAGCTGTCGTACAGCATGGGGGTTTCCATCATGGCCATGGCGGGATGGAAGGCGGCAACCTGGGTGCCGGTGGCGCACATTTCAATGGTGCCGCGGCGGGTATCGGCGATGTACTTGTCTTCCTTGCCGAGGGAGCTGTTGGGATAGACCTTGACCTTGTACTTGCCGTTGGAGAGCTTTTCCAGATATTCGCCGAACTTGTGCATACCGATGGTTTCGGGTTCACCTTCGGCCTTCATGCCGGCGATCTTGATGGTCTTGGCGGCCTGAGCCGTACCCACCATGGCGGTGGCGCCGAGCATCAGTCCCATGATCAGGGAAAGAGCAACAAAGCGTTTCATAAGTCCTCCTCAGAACTTGTTCCATATGCCGCTTGAGGCATATCTCTTGTTAACGCCGCCCTCTGCGAACCAACAGAAAACGGCATTCACAGGCATCCTAACTTTTGTCTGTGAATATATTTTTCTTATACGCCAATTCCGCCCTTTATGCAAGAGAGGTTTCTTTCTTTTCTGGCTTTTATCTCTATGAAATTTTCGAAAGAGAACGCATAAAGGCCGAAGGTTGCAAACAAGCCCCCCTCCCGTTGCGCCTTCGGCGCGCCGCCGGGAGGGAGACTTGCAGAAAAAGCTCCGCTCAGGATTTTTTATTCAGCAGTCGCGCCGTTCTGCACGGAAACGCCCGCGGAGGAAGCGGAAGCGTTTGCGGCGGAACCTTCAAAGCGGATGACGGGCAGAGGCTGAACATCCTTTCTGCCGGGATGGCAGAGTTTCATCATGGCATAGAGGTAGTCGCGACGTCTGTCGAGATAGAAGGCCAGAGGCTGGGAGAAGTTTCTGCCCACCAGTCCGTCCACGAAGAGCTGGCTGATGTCGCGTTCCCTGAGCAGCACGAGCTGCGAACGGGCGAACACGGTGCGGTCGGCCTGGCTCATGTTCCTCACCATGCGGCGGAAGGCATCCTGCGCGCGGGGCTGGTAGAACCAGAAGTACATGAGGTCGAGGGCGTTGATGATGAGCGCCAGTTCCAGCTTCCGCGCCTCGCCTTCCAGACCGCCCATGCGGCCTTCGGAACGGGCCAGCTTGATGAGTATCTCTTCTTCGGGGAAGAGCAGCTCAAGGCGCGTGTAGCAGGAAAACACGCGGGCCACCTTGCCCTCGTAGTCCCAGCGGCGCATGCGGCGGTTGTTCTGGCTGTCGGCGTAGCCTTCGATGACGGCGGCCACGGTGTCGGAAGCGAGCTTGGAAATGATGGCCGCACTCGGCACGGAATAGAAGAGCGGATCGGCCACGCCGCACAGAAGCAGTATGGCCACGAAGGCCTGGTTGTACCAGGAGGACACGGGAATGGCGAGGGCGCTGCGGAAAAGGTTGCCTATGGCGGCCTCGCGCGGGAAACCGCGGTAGATGTTGTGGGCGCAGATGTAGATGGCGTTCACGAAGTTGAGCACCGTGAACACGATGCCCGGATATTCGCGCACGCTCAGCCCGCACAGATCCTCCAGCAGCCACACGCGCACCACCACTTCCAGAAGGGCCACGGATATGCCGGTGTACATGAGCGAATCGCAGATGCGGCTGATGCTCACATGGTCCTTCCAGCGCAGAAGCGTGTTGCGCGTGGTGCCGTTGCCGGCCACCACCATCTGAATGATGTTGCGTATGCCCGTGATGCCGAACCAGATGAAGGTGCCGAACCAGGCAAGGAACCACCAGTCCTGCGTATAGAGGAAGGACGCCACGGAGGGAATGAAGCCCGCCATGACCTTGATCCAGTTGGTCACCGTGGTGCTGAGGTAGGCGGAACCGGGCTTGTCCTCCTTCGGGGGCGCCTTTTCCTCGGTGAGGCCGTTGGCGCGGGGCGTGTTGATGCCGCCGAGGCTCACCACGTTGCCCGGACGCATCACCTGGCTGTTGTCGTCCGGCAGCCAGGCCCTGTTTCTGGCCTGACGGAAATGTCGGAATCCCGGCACGCGGCGCATGGCGCGGGTGAAGGAGGAAATGTTCTCCCTGTCGTCCTCGTAGCTTATGCGCTCCTCGATGCGGGTATATACGGGGATTTCGCCCATGTAGGCGCTGTTTTCACGAAGCGTCTTCTTGGCGCGCTTGGGCAGGGTTTCGGTGTACACGAAGCCCATGCCGAAGGTGCGGTTGCCGTTGTTTCTCGCGGAGTTGGAGCCTATGCGGCTCTTCAGCGGATTCTTGCGGTAATATTCCCAGAGCGTGGGAATATTGCTCTGAATGCTGCGGAACTTCCCGGCGCGCTCCTTTTCCCCGCCGGCTTCCAGACTGTCGAGAATCTCGTGCACGATCTGCTTGATGCGGGGGCCGCGGCCCTCGTTGAGCACGCGCTGAAGCTCGTTGATGGCGGGAAGGTCGTTCAGAAGGCCTTCGTGCCAGTCCTTGAGGTTGAAAAGTTCAAGGTGCGTGATGCAGCAGTCGCAGTCGTACAGAAGTTCCAGCACGTCCTGCACGTTGAGCCCGGCAAGGTTCAGGATGAGGCGGTAGCCGGTGTGCATGCCGGTGAGCAGTTCCACCATCTCCGCCGGGGTGCGCGTGAACATGGAGGGCACGCCCTCCTTCGCGCCGCCTATCTCGGGCAGATCGCTCCCTTCCAGCCACTGCGAGGCAATGACGCTGGCGGTGAGATTGTCGAGTTCAAGCAGTTCCTTCTCCGCCGCGCCCCCGTCGTCGCTGCCGGAGGCTATCTGCGCGCGCAGATGCTCCGCACGCAGGCGCATGAAGGGAAGCACATGGCTGTGGATGCATTCGGCAAGGTGCTCGAAGGAAGGCTGACCGAGGCCCACGCAGGCCATGAAGCGCGCGGGCATGACGGCGGGAATCTCCACGTTCCAGGCCTTTTCCAGCTCGGGACGACGGAGGGTGTTCCAGGTTTCCAGCGCCTCAAGCGACTTCTGCTTGCGCCATTCAACGGCATCGCGCCCTTCCCGGATGAGGCTCTGCATCTTTTCCGTTTCCAGAAATTCCAGAAAGTCCGCCGCGGCGCTGAAGCCGCGCGGCACCCACACCATGCTGATGTAGCGGCCCCGGAAGGGACAGCGGAATTCCAGCCCCACGCGCACATGAATGCCCATGATGGCCGCCGCATCCAGAATTTCCTTGGCCGCGGCATAGTCGATATAATTGGAATACACCACCGTGAGGTAGCGCAGGCCCTTGATCCACGCATCCATGATGAGATGCGTGGGCGTCTTGCGGCCGCGGGAGTGGGCGTCGTACACATGATCGTCGAAGGAAAGCTGATTCCATTCCTCCGGCATTTCCGGCAGATGATAGCGCGCAAGCATCTTGCGCACCACGCGGGGCGTGCCCTGCGCGGCCTTGCGGAAATCATGCGCGAGCTTGAGCTGCGTGAGCGGAGAATCCTGCGCGCGCACCAGATCCTTCATGATCTGCAGAAGCACGCGCGCGGTGTTGCGGCGCAGCATGGAATGCGCGCTGCTCAGCACCTCGTCGTACAGGGCCTGAAGGGCCATGAGTCTGTCGTCGGCCTGCCCCACTTCCAGATTGGTGAGCAGGTTGATGACCGCATAGGCCACTCTGGACACACGGGAAATCACCAGCCCCTTGATGCCGTGCGGATGAAGGTTCGCGTCGAACACGCGGCTCTGGGCCTTGTCGGGGCATTCCAGTATCCTGTTGACCATGGTCAGGATTTCTCTGTCCTGCCTGTCGAAATAAAGTTCCGGGGACATGCTTCTTGCCTCGTATGCGAAAAACGCCTCCGGTGCGGCCGGAGAGCGGCAGGTAGTGAGATATATAGGATATTGTTACGCCAATGTTACGATGATAGGGAGCAGAGTGTAGTTTTATTACGCGAGTATGTCAATAGTGTTTTTTTTCACAGCTTTCTTCCCTTAACTGCGGCAAGAACCTTTTTTTCTTGCCGAACCGGAACTCTCGCCCTATACTCCGGGCAGTTTCCTCCGGGGATGCGCCATGAACAAAGCAGACAGCCGAAAGAAAAGCCTTCTGGAATACCTCAACAAGCGCGGCTATGCCACCATTGAGGAGCTGGCCCAGCATTTTTCCGTCACTCCGCAGACCATGCGGCGCGACATCAACCAGCTTGCGGAAGAAGGCAGCGTACAGCGTTTCCACGGCGGCGTGGGCATGCCCCTCGGCACGGAAAACATCATCTATCATCAGAGAAAGCTGCTCTTTACCGAAGAAAAGAGACGCATTGCCGAGCTGGTGGCGGCCCACATTCCCGACGGGGCCTCCCTCTGTCTCAACATAGGCACCACCACCGAGGCCGTGGCCTGCGCCCTTGCCGGGCACAAGAATCTGCGCGTGCTCACCAACAACCTCAACGTGGCGCGCATCTGCGCGGCCAACCCGGGCTTTGAGGTCATCATTGCCTGCGGCACGGTGCGTTCCCACGATCTCGGCGTCACCGGCGCGGAAACGGAACAGTTCATACGCGAATTCCGCATGGATTTCGGCGTCATCGGCATTTCCGGCATCGACGAGGAGGGGAATCTCCTTGATTACGACTACCGGGAAGTTTCCGTAGCGCGCACCATTCTCGCCCAGTCCCGCCGCGTGTTTCTCGCCTGCGACAATTCCAAGTTCGGCCGCCCGGCCATGGCCAGAGTGGGCCATCTGCGCCAGCTTGAGGCCGTGTTCTCCAATGCCCCCCTGCCCTCCCGCTGGCAGAACCTCATACGGGAGTCGGGAGCGGGGCTGTACCTTGCCTGAACCGCCATGGAACGTATTGCTCAGCCCCGCCGCCAGGTCATCATCTTCGCCCTGCTCACCGCCGCATGCGTCGCTTCCGACGCCATGCTCTATGTCGTTCTGCCCGTGCGCTGGATGGATGCGGGCCTCTCCTCCCTGTGGGAAGTGGGGCTGGTGCTTTCCCTGAACCGCCTTGCACGCCTTCCGCTCAACCCCGTCATCGGCTGGGTGTATTCCAGACTCAGCGTAAAGACCTGCACCATATTCGCCGCGCTGCTCTCCCTGCTCATTCCCCTGGGCTACACGCAGGCCGCATCCTTCGCCGCCTGGGCGGCGCTGCGCGTGCTGTGGGGCCTTGCCTGGTCGCTGCTCAAGCTGGGCGGGCTGTTCACCGTCATGGATGCGGCGGGCGAACACGACAGGGGCTATCTCATCGGCCTGTACACGGGCACCTACCGCCTGGGCAATCTGGCGGGCATGCTGGGCGGCGGCCTCATGGCCGACATTGCGGGCCTGCGCCCCACCCTTTTCGCGGGCGCGGTGGTGGCCGCCATAGCCCTGCCCATGGCCGTGTTCCTGCTCAGGCGCACCCCGCCCTCTTACCGGAACGCCCCGGACACCCCCGGCGGTGAGAAGAAGAAAGGCCTTGCCGCGCTGCTTTCCGCCGAACTTTTCTGGGTGCTCTTCACCTGCCTGTTCGTCACGCTCATCATCGAAGGCTTTTTCATGTCCACCCTGAGCGCGCTTCTGGAATATCACTTCGGGGCAGGGGTGAACGTAGGCATCTTTCTCGGCTGCGCCACCCTGGCGGGCATCATGCAGTCCATGCGCTGGAGCTGGGATCCGCTTCTTTCCCCGCTGGTGGGCCGCATTTCCGACGGGCCCATCGGCCGCACGGGCATGTTTGCGGCGGGCTGCTTCTGCGCCGCCGTGCTCTTCGCCCTCACCACGCTGCAACTGCCGCTGCTGCCGTGGCTGCTCATCATTGTGGGCATAGAATTGTGCTGCACCGCCATGACCACCCTTTCCGACGCCCTCGCCACGGACGTGGCCTCCCGTTCGCAGGCCGTGGTGGTCATCACCGCCTACACCCTGGCCATCGACCTCGGCGCGGCCCTCGGCCCCCTCGGCGGCTATACGGTGCTTTCCCTGTGGGGCATGAACGCGGCCTATCTCGCCGCCGCCCTGCTCCTTGCCCTGTTCGCCCTCCGCTGGGCCTTCCGGCCGCCGGTCAGGAACGCTGCATAAGGGCAAGGGTGAGGAAGGTCGCCCCGTATTCGCGGAACATGCCGAGAGCGTCCGCATGACGGAGCTGTGAGGGAATACGGTTCATATCCGCCTCACGCACATATTCCCACGGCCTGCCGAGACGCGCCACGTTGTTTTCCCGGCTCCAGGCCGCGCGCTCGTAGGGAATATACACGTTGAGCCAGCGCCGCACCGAAGGCAGGGGCACCGGCCCGCGCAGGCCCACCGGGTCCAGCGTGATCAGCGCATCCGTGCGCACATGCGGCAGCGCGGGGAGCACATCCCGCGCAAGGGAACTTGCGCCCCAGCTGTGGCCGATGAGCACCACACGGCGGCCGAGTTCCCCGTAACGGCGCAGCACGCGCCGCGTGCCCGCGTGTTCGTCGTGCTCGCGGTAGTAGATGTCGAAGCCCCTGCCGAGACGCCCGTGCACATCGCCCAGAAGCGCGTAGGCCCTGCCGAGAAATCCGTCGGTAAAACCGCCCATGACAAGGCAGAGATGGCCCGGAACATCGTCGGGCGCATCGTCCAGCGCGCGCAGAAAGGCCGCCTCCTCCCGTGCGGAATGCACGGAAAGGCCGAAGGCGCGCAACAGCCGCGAAGGATTCCTGTTCCAGCGGTAGGAAAAAACAATGGCCATGGGGTGCCTCCTTACAGGTTGAGCAACTGCGCGCCGCAGAACATGCGGCACCTTCAGCCTAACCTTACGCCGCCTTCCCGGCAAGGAGGCCGGGCACATCTCTCATGCCTGCCCGCCGGAAAAAAGAAACTTCGGCCCCGGCGCGCTCCCCCACCGCCCGGCCCGGGGGCCGCCCTTCCCCTTTCTCCCTCCGCCCTGCGCCGCAAAGGGGGACGCAGGGGCGGCAGAGGAGGAAAACGCAGAAAGAAGAGTATGGGCGCAGGAAGGGAAGGCGGGGGATAGCCGGACTCAGGAAGGAAGGGCCGGGGAGGGGCGCCTCCCCCCCTCCGCGCCCGGCATCTGCACGGATTTGGGGGATACCCGGGCGCAAGGGGGGCACTACCGCAAAGCTCATAGGACGCCAGAGGGCGGCGGAATATCCGGGCGCAGGAGGAAACGCAGGATCGAAGCCCGGCGGATGCGGCCTCAGGCGCACTACCTGCGCC
This sequence comes from uncultured Mailhella sp., assembly GCF_944324615.1. Taxonomy (GTDB): domain Bacteria; phylum Desulfobacterota; class Desulfovibrionia; order Desulfovibrionales; family Desulfovibrionaceae; genus Mailhella. Next base: position 1,415 of record NZ_CALUWY010000076.1, on the reverse strand, counting down.
CTCCTCAGAGGGAGCCACCGCCCCGCGCACACAGAAGGCCTGCGCTTTGTGAAGCGGAGAAACATCCCGCAAGGGGAGACTCGGAAAAGCATCCCCTCTCCACGGCATGGCCGGGCCTGTCCCGCCGCTTTTCTGCCGGGAATCATGCAAAAAACGGCGGATGCGGCCTCAGGCTCCGCTTTCCCCGGTCAGCGCCTCCAGCCTGCGCGCAATCTGGAAAAGATCTCCGTGCCCGAGGCGCGCGGCGTCGTATTCCAGAAGAAGGACGCCTTCGTCCACCTCCACACGGTTCACCCCGTCCACCGCGCCGAGAAAGGCGCGCACGGCCGCCGCCTTTTCCCTGCTCCTCAGCGCATCATGTTCCACACATATTCTGCCCCTGCCGAATTCCTTTACTCTGTAAGACATGGCACTCCGCCTGTTTTGGGGTGCGGCGGCACAAGTTTGCATAAGTAAAGAAAGTTTATCAAGCAGAACTTTTCCGGGCAGAACGGGCCGGAACGCGCCTTCCCCTGCGCTGCCCTTCTGCCGCAGGCATTTTTGCAGGCCCAGCGGCGCAAGCGGAGTGCAGCCTCCCGCGCACAGAGGACGCCCATGGGAACTTCAGGATACTCCAGCAGCCCTCCCCTGCGCAGGATGCGCTCCATGAACAGCACGGCCTCTCCTGACGGGGCAGGCTCCCGCGTGCCGGATACCCTGGAGCTGCCTTCCGGCTCACCGGCGCACAATATTCCTCCGTGCAGGATGCTCCCTTTCCGACATTGAGCCTTTTCCTGGTAAGGCGGCACCTTCCCCGCGCGCAGAATGCTCCGCCGCACATCTCCGCAACGCGAACATCGGCGCACAACAGCCCTGCACGCCGGATGCGCCCTGTTCCAGCCGGGGCCATGCGGGCAAACGCCCCGCGCGCAGGATACGCCTGTGCTGCCTTCCCCTCCCGCAGGGGCTTTCCCAGGGATACCATGTGTTCACAGCCATAAAAGGCGTCTTCCGCCCCTGTGCAGGATGCGTTTCTGCATCACGGGGCGGCTCCGTGCGCCCCTGCGGGACGGCTCCTTGTCGCAGGCGGACGCCTTTTGCGCAGAATCCCCCTTTTCCGGCCGGGGAAGGGCTTCCGGCCCTTTCCGGGGGAATATTTCTTCAAGCAACACATGAAGTTTTTCCTTTTTTCCGGCACGGCGCGGCCTTTTTGCCCTCTCCCGGCCCGTGAGGCGGCAAAAAACATGCCCTTCCGCCCTTAAAAAAGCCTTTTCCGAAAAAAAAAGAAAAAGACGAAAAAAAATGCTTGACGGCTGGGGGCAAAACGCCTAAACACATTCCTGCAACGGCGAGTTGCTCCGTTCCCCGATAGCTCAATAGGCAGAGCGGGTGACTGTTAATCACTAGGTTGGCGGTTCAAGTCCGTCTCGGGGAGC
>NZ_CALUWY010000075.1 GCF_944324615.1 uncultured Mailhella sp. | reverse complement strand
TCGGCATTCCCGTCATCACCCGCGTCAGCACCTGGCGGGAAACGCGCTGGCTGCTTTTTGAATGCCTTCCCCTGTGGTCGGCAAAGGAACGCCTGCCCCGCCTCACGAAGTTCTGAGCGAGGCAAGGCGTTCTGCCCGCGCCGTTACGCATAGGCGGAGCAGCCTTCGCGCAGGGCGCAGGCATGGCAGTCCAGGCTGTCGCGTTCCCGGCCCTTTTCCGGGCAGAAGATGAGTTCCGGCCGGTAGCGGAGTGTTTCCGTCGGGGCGAGGGCGCGTTCTTCTTTGCGCGTTGTCGCCGGGGCGGGAGTGTTTTGGGCTTCCGGGCGTTCGTTGCGTTGCGCCTCCTTCGCAGGGGAAGCGGAAGGCTGTTCCGGGGTCGCGCCTCCGGGGGCGTTGTTTCCGCGCACGCCGGTCTTTTCCCCGGAGAGGGGTTCTTCCGGCAGAAGGGGGGCGGTGTTCTGCATGGTTTCTTTCCCGGCCGCGCACTCTCCGGCAGAGGCTCCGGCCTTCCGGCCGCGGCTGTGGGGGGCATTTTCCCCGCCGTCCGGGATGTTCCGGGGAGCCTGCGGGGCAGGTCTTTTTCCGGCAGGTCTGCGCGCCTGCTTCATGAATGACGCGGGCGCATTCTCTGGAGAGGGCGCGCCATCGTTGCGGAAGGTCGCCGCGTCGGAAGCGCAGGCATCGTTCCCGGCGGCTTCCGGCCGGGGAGCCTGCGCAGGGGAGGCGCTGTTCCGGGCGGCGACGGCCGGGGCGTTTCCGGCAGGGGGATTCTTCAAGCCGCCCGCCGTGCCCGGTGCAGGGTGCGGCATGCTGGCGTTTTTCCGTACCTCTTCCAGCAGTGAGGGCGGCAGAATATCCAGCAGCACGGCCGTCAGGCGGCGCGCTCCCTCCCTTTCTCCATCCTCACCGCGCTGCGGCGTGAAAAGGCGCACGGCCCGCACGTTGCGTTCCATGTCCCAGGCAAAGGCTTCCCACTCGCCCCCCGGCCCCTCGCGCAGGCCGAAGCGCACATTGCCCCGGAAAAGGGCGGCGGTGCGGGCGAAATGCAGGGTGGGGCGGCCCGAAGGTTCGAAAAAAGGAGTCTCCGCCTGACCGCAGGCAGCACGGAGGGCCGCGCGCGCCGCTTCCTCGTCGCGCGGCAGAGAACAGGCTGCAAGAACGGCGATGCGTTCCCCGGCCACGGCGCGGGCCTGTGCGGCGGAAAGAGGGGCGTGCTTTTTTTCTTCATCAAGTCCGGTATGCAGAAAAAGATGTTCGTACATGGTGGATCCTTGGGGACTGCGGAAGGTCTCCGCAGGGAGAAGGGACCGGGGCGCGTGCTTTTCTGCGCGTTTTCATGCGGCGCAGGGGCGCTTCGGCAGGGCCGGGAGGCAGGCGCCGGGCAGGGGCGTTCAGAACAGCGAGGAGCGAGCCGAAAAGGCCGGGGAGAGCGCCTTCCGTGCCGCAGGGATGTGGGGGCAGGAATAGAAGTATCCGCACCAGCGCGGGGAACAGTGCCAGCTTTCCGGCGCGGCCGGGGGAAAGATGCCCGCATTGATGGAAGCGATCATGAGGCGGAACTGCCGCAGCACCGGCGCAAGGTCGCCTGCGTGGCGCGTGGTTTCCACCCTCTGCAGGGCGGGCGTTCCGGCGGCGATGAGCACGTTGAACACCATGCGCGCGGGGCGTATGCCCGCCGCCTTGTCCAGCGCCGCAGGCCAGAGGGCCGGGCCCGGCGCGCCATGGGCCTTTTCCGGGTTCCACCGGCGCGAGGCCGAGGAGAAGGCGTGCACTTCGCCCGTGGCGGTGCAGCAGTCCAGCGTGACGCGCACAGGCAGGGGAAGGGCCAGGTCGAGTTCCACCTTTTCTTCCACCAGCAGGGGCGAGAGGGCGGGCAGAAGCGCGCGCCGGAACAGCAGCGCCAGAGAAACCGCATTGTCCCTGCCTTTGCCGAGCAGGGCGGGCGCACAGGACAGCTCTTCCGGCGCAAGATGCACGCCCCGGGCAAGGCCGCGCCGGTAGGCGTCGGCCGCAAGGTCGGCCGTTTCTTCCGGGCCGGGCGTCTCCCCCTGCTGCCTGCGGCGCAGGCAGGCAAGGGCTGTTTCGCGCACGCTCCTGCCCGTGACGGCGGCAATGCCGGGCGGCACGAAGTCTTCTTCCAGATGGCGGCGGCGCCACGCTTCGCCGCAGCGCTGAAATTCCACAAGCTGAGAGGGGGAAAGGCAGTCGGTCATGATGACGCTCCTTGGGTATGCCGTACAAAGGCCCCGCATTGTGCGGACGCCGGGCAGGAACGGTGCTGCCGGCAGGCTCTGGAAGTAATGTATGCAAATGCAGAACAATGGTCAAGAATAAATTCTACATTTGCATAAACAGGGCGGAGCCTCCGCTCCGGCCGCAGGTGTCGGAAGGGGGCGGAAGCGCCCATGCCCCGGCGATGGGGATAGCTGAAGAGGGGGCGAAGGGGAGAAGGCGGCAGAAAACAGGAGCAGCAGAGGGAAAACGGAGGGAAAGGGGGGAAGAGGGGGAAGGAAAACGGCCCTTCTGCCTTCCGCATGCGGGTTTCGTGCGTGAAGAGGGGGAGAAAGGACGAGTCGGGCGCAGGGAGGGGGAAGAAGGAGGGGCGTTGTGGAGCTTCCCCTCTGGGCTGATGGCATCACGGTGCGCCCGCGTGGGGGCAGGGGAAAGAGCGGAGGGACAGCGCGGCTCTTTAGTGCAGGCAGCGTTCCGGGGAAGCCCTGCACAGGCAGGGGCGGAGGGCCTTTCCGCAGAACGGGCCTTCCCCCAGTACGGGAAAGAAGGCGGGGGAAGCGCTCTGTGCGCCGCCGTTCCCCGGATTTGCCGTTCGGCCCTGGTGGTCGCGGGGCAGGGGCGGAGGACTGTGTCATGCCCGCATCCTGCTGTTCCGGCAGGGGATGCTCTTTCAGGCGGCTTTTTCTCTGGTGGGAACGGAGGGAGGCGCATGTCTGCCACGCTCCGCCCGGCGGGATGTGCGGGAGAGTCCTTCCCCTCCTGCGGGCAGGGGAAGGGCGGAAGGGCAATGCCGAAGCGTGCACCTCTGGGGAAGTCGGAGGAAAGGTGCCGGAATGAGGGAAAGCGTATCCCCGGGGAAGGGGAAGATTCCGCAAACGGCCGCAGGCGGGAGGGAAGGGCGCATTGCGGTATCCCGGAAAGAGCGGAGGGACAGCGCGGCTCTTTAGTGCAGGCAGCGTTCCGGGGAAGCCCTGCACAGGCAGGGGCGGAGGGCCTTTCCGCAGAACGGGCCTTCCCCCAGTACGGGAAAGAAGGCGGGGGAAGCGCTCTGTGCGCCGCCGTTCCCCGGATTTGCCGTTCGGCCCTGGTGGTCGCGGGGCAGGGGCGGAGGACTGTGTCATGCCCGCATCCTGCTGTTCCGGCAGGGGATGCTCTTTCAGGCGGCTTTTTCTCTGGTGGGAACGGAGGGAGGCGCATGTCTGCCACGCTCCGCCCGGCGGGATGTGCGGGAGAGTCCTTCCCCTCCTGCGGGCAGGGGAAGGGCGGAAGGGCAATGCCGAAGCGTGCACCTCTGGGGAAGTCGGAGGAAAGGTGCCGGAATGAGGGAAAGCGTATCCCCGGGGAAGGGGAAGATTCCGCAAACGGCCGCAGGCGGGAGGGAAGGGCGCATTGCGGTATCCCGGAAAGAGCGGAGGGACAGCGCGGCTCTTTAGTGCAGGCAGCGTTCCGGGGAAGGGATCCGTGAGCAGAAAGGAGGGGGCAGCGCGAAGGCCCCGTGTCCGGAGTCGCCTATTTCTGGCTTACGTCGGACCAGGACCAGATGACGCGGCCCACAATGCACTTCTGCCAGTCGCCGTCGAAGTCGTCCATAAGGCTGAACACGCGCGGCGGGTTGTCCGCGGCGTTGTCGGAATAATAGGTGATCTGGTAGTCGCCGTTGTGCCGGTCTTCCACGGAAACACGCTTCACCATGCCCGATCCGTCCTGGGGGTCGAGCACCAGCATCATGCGGCCGGGGGTGAGCACGTTTCTGTCGTCCCTGTCCACAAGCACGATGTCGCCGGGGTGCAGCACCGGCTCCATGGATGTGGAGGTGGGGCCTATCTGCACGGCAAGGAGATTGCGGCGGCGCATGACCGCAGGCTGGTACTTGTATACCAGAAACCAGCTTTCAATCTTGTCCTGCGGAATATAGCCCGGCCCCGCGCCCACTTCGCCCACCAGCGGGGCGGCCCAGTAGTCCTGCGCGTCCGGCGGGCGCATGTCCTGCCCGGCAGGCACGATTTCCGCATCCACAAAGCACACGGGCCTGCCTGCCTCGCGGCCGGGCGTGGTGAAGGACACGCCGAGTTTTTCCAGCGCGGGTTCCATGGAACGCAGGGATGGCACACGCGTTCTGGATTTGAGCCAGGCGTAGATGGTCTGGTAGGGGATGCCGAAAAACTGCGCGGCTTCCCGCAGGTTGCCGTTGAAGTCGCGGGCAACCGCCTCTTCCAAAATGCTGAGGGCGGATTCGACGAGTTTCATGGTTAATAATTAACCGGTTTTTTTTGCTTTTGCAAAATCTGCTTTTGTAGAATTTTCTGCTTTACATTTTTATGCATTTGTAGATAAAACAGAAGCGAAGGGAGCGGCGCTTCCCCCGGGCGCGCATTCCGTCCGGGAATCCGGCCTGCCGGAGAGCGTTTTTCCGCCTCGTGCAGGTTCTGTGCAGGCGCTCCGTTCCCGGCGGTCCGTTCCGGGGCTGCATATCCGCACATCTTTTAAATGAGGGAGGCAGGGCATGGCGGAATACCGCACACTTCGCATGACCTTCTGGAACGATCCCTATGTGGAGGAGCTGGGTCCGGAGGGCAGGCTTTTCTACCTGTATCTCATCACCTGCCCGCACACCAGCAATCTTGGTCTGCTGGAGGTATCCACGCGGCGCATGGCCTACGAAACCGGGCTGGGAGAAGACGAGGTGCGTCGTCTTCTTTCGGAGGCGGAAGCTGCGGGCAAGGTGGTGACGGACGGCATGAGGATATGGATTGTGAATTTCATCCGGCATCAGGCCTCCACATCGCCGCGGCTGGTGCAGTCCTTGCGGGTGCTGCTGGGGCGCGTGTCTTCGGCAAGGATACGCGCGGCGGTGGAGGCGGCCTATCCCGGGATTTTCCCTTCTGCCGGGGCATGCGGCGAGGCTGTTTCTGCTGCGGAACCGTGTGTACAGGCTGTGCCCGCCATGGCGGAGGGTGTCGGGAACAGGGAAGGGGAAGAGGAAGGGGAAGGAAGAAAGAGAGCGCGTTTTCGTCCGCCCACGCAGGAGGAGGTGCAGGCCTACTGCGATGCGCGCGGCAACGGCATTGAAGCCGGAGCCTTTGTGGATTTTTACGCCTCCAAGGGCTGGAAGGTGGGTACCTCGCCCATGAAGGACTGGCGCGCCGCCGTGCGCACCTGGGAGGCCAAGCGCAGGGGCGGGGCCGCACCGCGCCGCGCTCCTGCACGAGAGGAGAATAACGGAGAGGTTGTGCGCCGCGCCGTGGAGCGCATGGCCGCAACTTCGGCGGAGGAGGGCGCATGGTAAAGGGCGACAACGAACAGAAGGCCATGCTTGTGCGCATGCTTGCCTCCAACTACGGCGCAACGCTCACCGAGGAGGTGGCCACCCTCTGGCTCATGCTTCTTGCTCCCTACGGCGTGGAAGACTGCCGCCGGGCCGTGCTTTCCGTGGTGCGCCGCTTCGGGCACGAGGCCGTGCAGTTCGGCTGTATGCCGCCCTTTGCCCTGGTGCAGAAGGAACTCGACCGGGCCTCGGGCGCCCTGCGCGGGGAAGATAATCTCGCCGCTCAGGCCGAAGCCGAGTGGGGCAGGCTCCTTGATGCGGCGCGCCGCTCCGGAAGCTGGCGCATCCCCGATCTGCACCCCACCACCGCCCTCGTGGTGCGGCAGTTCGGCGGCTGGGCCGTGGTCTGCTCCTGGAAAGAGGCCGAACTCTCCTGGAAGCACAAGGAATTTGTCGCCGCCTGGCGCGCTGCCTGCGGCAGAGAAGACGCCCTCGCCCTCGGGGCCGACGCCGTGGCCCTCCTCGGCGCCTCCCCCGGGCACCCCCTCCCCCTTACAAGGGAAAACCTGAAAAAACGCCTTGCCCTCAAGGCAGAGGAGAAACATCATGCCCCTGGTGCGCTGCGCGTATGATGCCTGTGGAAACCTGTTTCAACTCGGCAGCCGCCCCCGCCGCTTCTGCTGCGAGGCCTGCCGCCGCGCCTATCAGAACGAAATGCGCCGCGAGGCCAGAGCGGAAGAGCGCGCCGCCCGTGAGGCCGGCAGGCCCATGCTCGACCCCTGGGAAAGAAATGATCTCGAAGACGCCGAAACCCTCTGGGCCAACGCCCTCATCGATGCCATTCCCCCCGGTGCCGAACAGCTCCGCCCCCGCGTCCCCCTCGATGGTGAGGCCGTGGCCTGAAACCCCGGAACGCCGGGAACCGCAGAAGGCCCGCAGCCAGGGAAGAGCAGAAAGAAAGGAAAGGCGGAAAGAGAGGAAAGGCAGGAAGAGAGGAAAGGCACGCGGGGCGCCGCCCCGCACCCCGCCGGGGGGAATGATTCCCCCCGGACCCCCTCAGCTGGCAGGGCGGAAGGGGAAGGGAAGGCAAAGGCCTTCCTTCGACTCGCTGCTGTTTTGGGGCGTTCCGGGCGCGCAAGCGAATGCTCCTCCGCACGCTGTCCGTAGGAAAGGCAGGCGTGCAAGGCGTTGCCGTATCCTGTGGCCGCCGGGCGCAGAAAGGCCCGGCACACCGCGTGCGGGCGGCTACCTCAGTGTGAGCGTGTCCTGCCGGACCCGCTCACGCAGGCCGACTCCGTCCCGGCCTGCGCCGGGCCGTCGTGTCAAAGGAAAGATTTCAAGACAGGGGGGCGTGGTACGTCGGTGTCAGCTTTATTCGGCGCCCGTCTTCGGAAAAAACATGGTTCAAACGCCGGGACAGGCTCTGTTTGTGGAAAATAAAGCCGTTTTCAACGCTTCATGCTGCTTTTGCCTGCAGAAAAAAGCCTTGTTTCAACGTGTTGTCGGGCCCCGGTTTGCAAAGGAAGGCCGTGTATCAACGCTCTGGGGCCCCCGGCCTGCCTTCAGGCGGCCGGGCCGGTGGATGCAAGCAGGCGGAATTCACTTCCGCCGTTAAGCGCAGCAGCCACCGTGCAAGTCCCGCACCCTGTACAGTGTGTCCGGCGCTGACAGGCGCTTGCGGTACCCGGGCTGTCGAAGGTCGGGCGCTTGCGGTACCCGGGCTGTCGAAGGTCGGACTGTTGCGGTACTCGGGCGGTGGAAAGGTCAGGCCTTCGCGTCACACAGGCGAAGGAAAGCTCACGCAGGCTTCGGTTACTGCTTCCCCTGATTGTAGCCCTTGTGGTAGCCGGCTCTGGTATCGTGTATGGCGTTTTCCACCCCGGCCTGCGCCCGGCCCGCCGTTTCTCCCACCCACGAACAGGCAGCGGAAAGAGCGAGTACGGCCAGCATGGCCACGCAGAGAAGAAGGTGCACAGGTCGCATGATGTCCCGCCTTGTGTTTGCGCCATAAGGCGCGTTCGTCCCCATTAAGGGAAAAAATATGCTCCCACCCTAAGCGCTGGTGTCGGGAAGGTCAAGACGGGCCTTCCCCGCGCCCTGTTTCCGGGCCGCTTTCCGGGCGGTTGGAGGAAAAAAGGCGTTGTTTCCGCCGCTCCGCACCCTTTTTCCGCGTCTCGCCCCCGTTCTGCCTCCGTCCGGCCCCCGTTTTGTCCCCGCCGGGGTTCCGTTCCGGCGTTTTTTTTCGTGCTCCGGCCGCATCCGGGGCTTTTTTTGCGTTCAGGGGGCTTTTTCCGGGGAGGGGCGGCGTTCCGCTTATTCCTCAGGCCCCGGCAAGCGTTCCAGCCCCGGCAAGCCCCACCTCCGGCAGGCATTCCGACCTCCGCGCCCCTTCCGCAGGCCTTCCGGGCAGTGTTTCCCGGCCCCCGCACTCCCCGCGCCCTCCGTTTTCCGGCGTCCCCGCGGTTCCCCGGCCGTTTTTCCGGCGTGCTTCCCTTATCGTCTCCCCTTCGCCGCGTTTTTCCGGTCGTGCGTCTGCTCCCACCCCTTCCGCCCCGTTTCCGGGCGGTCTTTTTTTCGTGGCAGCGGTCGGTTCAGGGGCAGCGTTCTTCTCTCCAAGTTGACTTAAAGCCTGCGGTTTTCTATGCAGAAGCAAGGATATGCCCGTCTCCGGGCCTCGTCTCCTGTCCGGAAGGCGCTTCCGGCATTGCGCGGGAGGCGGGAAAGGCTTTCCCTTTGTGCGGGGCGCAGGTATCGGGTATTTTCCGATCCGGCGTTTTCCCGCCCCTGCCGGAGGGCCGTGAACCTGCAAACCAAGGGGTTTTTCCATGAAGAAATCTTGCATCGCTGCCGCTCTTGCGCTGCTTCTCGCACTTCCCTTTGCCGCGAAGGCCGCCGACAGCGGCATTTACGTCGCCCCCAAGTTCGTGACGGGCTACCAGAGCACCGACTGGAAGGTGAGCGCTCCCGGCTATTCCGCCTCCAAGGACAGCACCCGCGGCATTGCCGGCTTCTCCATTGCCGGCGGCTACGACTTCAGCGTGCTCCACGGCATTCCCGTGCGCGCGGAACTCGAATACGGCTACAACAGCCGCGTGGACAAGAGCGTGGGCTATGGTGACGCCGAATCCCGCCTGCAGACCCTCATGGTCAACGGCTACTGGGACATCACCAACCTCATGGACTTTACCCCCTATGTGGGCGCGGGCCTGGGCCTTGTGTTCGCCAACACGCGCGGCAACATGGACATCGGCGGCTATCACTACGGTTCTTCCCATACCGATGTGAACCTGGCCGCTCAGGTGGGCTTCGGCTGCTCCTACTTCTTCACGCCCAATATTTCCGCCGACCTCGGCTACCGTTACCTCTTCTCCAGCGACGGCGAAGCGGGCTACGGCCCCTACAACCTGAAGGCCGATTCCCTGCGCATGCATCAGATTTCCCTGGGCCTGCGTCTTACCTTCTGATCTCTCCCCGGCCTTTTCCTGCGGGAAGGGGCCGGGCTTTTTTTTCCGCACGGCCGAAGGCAGGGGTCCCTCTTTCCGCTCCTTTTCTGCCCGCAGGCTCTGAAAAGTGCGGGGCGGAATGTTCCGCACGGCGCTTCGCGCCCCCGCAGGCCTGAAAAAACATGCGGAAGGCGCGCGTTGCGCGGCATTTTCTCTGTCGGCCGATGGTAAAAGCCCCGCACGGCCTCTTGCCGCTGCCGTGGCGCTGTGCTACTCTGTTCAAAGGAGACTGCCTTTATGAAAAATCTGTGGGCGCCATGGAGAATGGAATATATTCTCGGGCCGAAGTGTCATGACGGATGCGTTCTCTGCGCGCCGGAAAGTCCGGCGGAAGATGAGAAGCGCCTCATCGTGCACCGTGCCCGGCATGTATTTGTCATGCTCAACCGCTATCCGTATGCCTCCGGTCACCTCATGGTGATTCCCTACCGCCATGTGGGTGACATTACGGATCTCACGGCGGAAGAGGCGGCCGAACTCATGGCCGTGACGCAGCTCTGCTGCCGCGTCCTGCGCGCCACCAGTCATCCGCAGGGCATCAATGTGGGGCTGAACCTCGGTGAGGCCGCAGGCGCGGGCATCGGGGAACATCTTCACATGCACGTCGTGCCCCGCTGGAGCGGCGATTCCAATTTCATCGCCGTCATGGACGATGTGCGCGTCGTCCCCGAAGCTCTTGTGGAAACCCGCCGCCGGCTGGCTCCGGTGTTTGCCGCCCTGGCGGCCCGTTCCGCCTGAACCTTTTTCCGCGTGTGCTGCCGCAAAAGGAGACGTCATGCGCTATCTCAAGGTATTTTTGCTGGTGTTCCTGTTTTTCCTGGTCATGATGCTCTTTGTGCAGAACCAGGCCTCCTTCTCCGACATGGTGACGCTGAAGTTTGATCCCATGTTCGCCCCGGCCATCACTTCCGCGCCGCTTCCCCGCTATGCGCTGCTGCTCATCAGCTTCGCCATCGGTGCGGCCGTGGTGCTGCTCATGCTCATGTGGGACAGAATCACCCTTTCCGGCCGTCTTTCCGCCGCCCGCCGCCGCGTGAACTCTCTGCAGAAGCAGCTTGAGAAGGTGACGGCCGAGAAGGAAAAGCTCATCGCTGAAAAGGCTGAGCTTGAAGCCGCCCTTAAGGAAGCCGAAGCCGCCGACGAAGCGGAATAGGCTGGCGTTTTTTTCCGGCGTGCGGTGAAAAGCGTGCGTCGTCTCCGGTTTCGTCCGAATACGGGCGTTGTTCGGCGGGGCCTTTCGCCCGGGCGTTTGCCGTTGCGAAAGGCCCTGTTTTTTTCTTTGCGGCGCTCTGGGGCGCGGCATATTTTTTTCATGTTCCGGAAGGGCACGGCCCTCCGGAGAAACGGCGTTGTTCCGGCATGCGCTTATTGCCGCGCAACCCATGATCGCCAAGGAAGGCAGGTATGAGCGAGAACGCACCCCGGCTTACGCCCATGTACAGGCAGTATCTGGAGATTAAAAAGGAATATCCCGACGCGCTGCTTTTCTACCGCATGGGCGATTTCTACGAGCTGTTCTTCGACGACGCCGAAACCGCGGCGCGGGAGCTTCAGCTTGCCCTCACGAGCCGCAGCCGCGACGAGGGCGGGGTGCCCATGTGCGGCGTGCCGTGGCACGCGGCCGAGGCCTACATCAGCCAGCTGGTGGAAAAGGGCTTCAAGATCGCCGTCTGCGATCAGATGGAGGATCCGAAGCAGGCCAGGGGGCTGGTGAAGCGCGCCGTCACCCGCGTGGTGACGGGCGGCACCGCTCTGGACGACGCCAACCTTGAAGCCAAGGCCCATACCTATCTCGGGGCCTTCTGCTGGGACGAGCAGGCCGGAGCAGGGGGCTTTGCCTGGCTCGACGTATCCACCGGCGCATGGACGGGGCTTCAGTCCTCCCGCGAGGAGGAACTCAGGCAGTGGGCGCTCAAGATGGCCCCGCGCGAGCTGCTGGTGCCCGACAGGGACGAAGTGCCCGTATCCTTCACCACCACCCCCGGCATACAGGTGGTGCGTCTGCCCTTCCGCAGTCATTTCGAGCTGCCGCAGGCCCGGGAAAGGGTGCTTGCCGCCCAGCATGTGCAGGAACCCGCGGCCCTGGGGCTGGAAAAAAGCCCGCAGCTCATGCAGGCCTGCGGCGCGCTCATTGCCTACCTTGAACAGATGCAGAAGCAGGATCCCGCCCAGCTTGCCCCCTTCCGGCCGCTGGAAAAGGGGCGCTATCTCATTCTCGACGAGATCACCGAGCGCAACCTTGAACTTTTTTCCCGCATGGACGGCAAGCGCGGCACGGGCACGCTCCGGGCCGTGCTGGACTATACCCGCACTCCCATGGGCGGCCGCCTGCTGGAAGAGCGTCTGCGCTGTCCCTGGCGCAGGCTGGAACCCATACTCCGCACGCAGGAGGCGGTGCAGCTCTTTCTTGACCGCAGGGACATGCGCAAGGCCCTGCGCGAGGCGCTCCGCAGTGTGTACGACATGGAGCGCCTTTCCACCCGCATTGCCTTGAACCGCTGTCAGCCGCGCGATTTTTCCGCCCTCAAGGAGAGTCTGCGTTCCCTGCCCGCCGTGCTCGACGCGCTCATCATGCCCGACGGGGACCGGCTTTCCACCGAGGACGACCGCCGGGGCGAATCCCTGCCCGAGGCCGTGCGCACCATTGTCAGAAAGTGGGACGGTCTGGCGGACACGGCCGATCTGCTCACCCGCGCCCTGCGCGACGATCTGCCCCCGCAGATTACCGAGGGCGGGCTGTTCCGCCAGGGCTACAGCGAGGAGCTTGACGAGCTTCTCGACCTTGTGGAGCACGGCGAGGCCCGGCTTCAGGCCCTGCTGCGGGAAGAGCAGGAAAAGAACGCCATGCCCAAGCTGAAGCTGGGCTACAATCATGTGTTCGGTTATTATTTCGAGCTTTCCCGCGCGCAGCAGACATCGCCCATACCCGGTTATTTCCAGCGCCGCCAGAGTCTGGTGAACAGCGACCGCTTCACCACCCCGGCCCTTCAGGAACTGGAAGACAAGATGCTCACCGCCGCCGAAAGGCGCAAGAGTCTGGAATATCGTCTTTATCAGGAACTGCGTGTGGCCGTGGCGGATATCCGGCCCCGCCTCACCGCCGCAGCCGAGGCTCTGGCCCGGCTCGATTTCTGGCAGAGTCTGGCCGAAGCCGCGGACAAGAACGGCTGGTCCCGGCCGGAACTCTACGAAGGTTCCGATCTGTCCATCCGTCAGGGCCGCCACCCCGCCGTGGAAGCCGTGGTGGGCCGCCCCTCCTTCATTCCCAACGATCTCGTCATGGATGAGGCCCGCCGCCTCATTCTCATTACCGGTCCCAACATGGCGGGCAAGTCCACCGTACTCAGGCAGACGGCCATCATTGTCATCATGGCGCAGATGGGCTCCTTCGTGCCTGCTTCCGAGGCCCGCATAGGTCTGGTGGACCGCATCTTCTCCCGCGTGGGCGCTTCCGACAACCTGGCCCAGGGCCAGAGCACCTTTATGGTGGAAATGATGGAAACCGCCCGTATCCTGCGCCAGGCGGGCAGGCGCAGCCTTGTGATTCTCGATGAAATAGGCAGAGGTACCAGCACCTTCGACGGCCTCGCCCTCGCCTGGGCCGTGGTGGAGGAGCTCTCCCGCCGTGCAGGCGGCAGCATACGCACCCTTTTTGCCACCCACTACCACGAGCTTACGGGGCTCGCCAATACCCTCCCCGGCGTGTGCAATATGAATATCGCCATACGCGAATGGAACGGCGATATCGTCTTCCTCCGCCGCCTCATCCCCGGCCCGGCCGACAGAAGCTACGGTATCGAAGTGGCCCGCCTCGCAGGCGTCCCTTCCTCCGTGGTGCAGCGCGCCCGCGAAATCCTCGCCCAGCTTGAGGCCGCCCGCGGTAAGGCCCGCGTCGCAAAACTCGAAGCCGCCATACTCCCCGGCCTCGATATCCGCCCCGCAGCAAAGCCCGCTCCTGAACCTGCCCCAGCCCCCGCAGAACAGGTTCACCCCCTCCTCGAAGCCCTGCGCTCCGCTAACCCCGATGCCATGACTCCCATGGACGCCCTGAAGCTCCTTTCCGACTGGAAGGCCCTCTGGGGTATGCCCCCCGCTCAGGATAAAAAATAGAAACGCAGGAAAGGCAGGAAAGGCAGGAAAGGCAGGAAAGGCAGGAAAGGCAGGAAAGGCAGGAAAGGCAGGAAAGGCAGG
>NZ_CALUWY010000074.1 GCF_944324615.1 uncultured Mailhella sp. | reverse complement strand
AAGGCCCGAGTCGTGCAAGCTTTGTGCCCTGTACAGTGTGTCCGGGGCAGACGGGCGTTTGTGGCACTCGGGCGGGGAAAGGTCACCGCTCACGCAGGTCGACTGTTTTCCGGCCTTTGCCGGAAAAAGTGATAAAGGAAGGGATGAAAAGATAAGGGGCGTTGTCTGCGGGCTTCTGCTTTCTTCTGCGCCCGTCTTCGGAAAAGTATGGCTCGGGCGTGCTTCTGTTTGCGGAGAATAAAGCCTTGTTCAAAGCGTGGTAAGGCTTCCGCCTGCAAAAGAACATGCTTTATTAAGGCGCTATGTTGCTTCTGTGTGTGAAGGAAAGCCTTGTTCAACGCTCTGTTTTTCTTTTGTTTGCGAAGGTGGGCCTTGTATCAACGCTCTGGGGCCCCCGGGCGCTTTCGAGCGCCCGGGCCGCCGGGCATAAGTAGCCGGAATTCATTTCCGGCGTTAAACGCCATGCCCGGCGTGCAAGTCTCGCCTCCCGTACAGTGTGTCCAGAACAGACGGGCGTTTGTGGTACCCGGGCGATGGTGTGGCCGCGCAGCCGCGATTCACTCGCGGCGTAAGCAAGGCCCGAGTCGTGCAAGCTCTGTGCTCTGTACAGTGTGTCCAGCGCGGAAGGGCGGTTTTTATCCCCCGTTACCAGAGGGTGGAACCGAAGGAATCCGTGTGGGAACGGTAAGGGTCATCTCCGATGAAGCCCGTGGTATTGCCGTAGTCGTCGGTATAAAGGCGTATCGGTTCCCCTTCATCCGTCGTGCCGGTGCAGTTGCCGTAATCGTCGCAGTACAGGTTTCCCGCCGGGCAGGGCAGAGGTGCGCAGAGAACGCATGCCGCAAGGCAAAAGGCGGAAGCCATGTTTTTCATGACGCTTTCCCGGAAAGTTCGGCAAAGGGAATCAGCGGCAGGGGCGGTTCGGCCGCTTCGGCCAGGCGCTTTTCCATCCATACCATGTCGTACCAGCGGTTGAACTTGTAGCCGCAGCGGGGAAATTCCCCCACCGTATGAAAGCCCATGCGGGCATGGAAGCGCAGACTTGCGCGGGTGAGGTGTTCATCTTCCTCCGGCGGGCTGGCAATGCAGGCATAGAGCACAAGCATGTTCTGCCGCTTCAGAATTTCTTCCAGCGCGGCATAGAGCTTTGCCCCGAGTCCGTGGCCCCGGGCATCCCGGGCAACATAAATGGAGGCCTCCGCACACCACTGATAGGCCTTGCGGGGATGAAACGCCGAGGCATAGGCATAGCCGAGAATGCGGCCTTCCTTTTCCGCCGCAAGCCAGGGGTAGCGGGCGAGCGTGTGCCGGAGCCTTGCCGTGAACTCTTCTTCCGAAGGCACTTCGTATTCAAAGCTTATAGCCGTTTCCCGTACATAGGGCGCATAAATGTCCAGCATGGCCGGAATGTCGGCCTCGCAGGCCGTGCGTATCTCTTCCATGGTGCTTCCTCATGAGTACAAGGCAAAAAGGGCGGAAAAAACAGGAAAGGCACACGGGGCGCCGCCTCATTCTGCCGGGGAACGCATCTTCTCCGGCGACCGGCGGCCCTTGCAGCGGGGCATGTCTGAGCGATACTCCTCACCGTTACGGCATATCCTGCGCGGACGGGCGCAGGTTCTGCTCCCCATGGCAAAAGAAAAGTTTTGGGAAGGGGGAAAGGGGATCGGGGGAAGGGGGGAAGCCTTTTTTCAAAAAGGTTCCCCCCTTCCCCCGAGTTCCATATTCTTCCTTCCTCTTTCCTACTTGCCGGTGCCGTCGTCGCCGACTTTGAGGGCGGCGAGGAAGGCTTCCTGGGGCAGTTCCACGTTGCCCATGCGCTTCATGCGCTTTTTGCCTTCCTTCTGCTTTTCGAGGAGTTTTCTCTTACGGGTGATATCGCCGCCGTAGCACTTGGCGAGCACGTCCTTGCGGTAGGCGGAAACGGTTTCACGCGCGATGACCTTGTTGCCGATGGCGGCCTGTATGGCGACTTCGAACATCTGCCGGGGAATGGTGCGCTTGAGCTTGAGGGCGAGGGCGCGGCCGTAGGGGTAGGCGTTGTCCTTGTGCACGATGACGGCGAGGGCGTCCACGGGAGCGCCGTTCAGCAGGATATCGAGCTTGACCAGGGAGGATTCCCGGTAGTCGATGGGCGTATAGTCCATGGAGGCATAGCCGCGCGTGCCGGACTTGAGCTTGTCGAAGAAGTCGAACACGATTTCCGCGAAGGGCATTTCGTAGGTGATCACGGCACGGTTGGTGGTGATGAAGCCGAGGTTCTTCTGAATGCCGCGCTTTTCCTCACAGAGCTTGAGCACGTTGCCCACATATTCGGTGGGAACATGGATATCCATGCGCACATAGGGTTCGTAGAGCGCCTTGATCTTGGAACCGTCGGGGAATTTGGCCGGGTTGTCGATGGTGAGGGTTTTCCCGTCGGTGGTGTCCACCTTGTAGATGACGGAAGGGGCCGTGGCGATGAGTTCCACCTGAAATTCCCGCTCCAGCCTTTCCTGAATGATTTCCATGTGCAGCAGGCCGAGGAAGCCGCAGCGGAAGCCGAAGCCCAGGGCGGTGGAGGTTTCCGGCTCATAGGAGAAGGCCGCGTCGTTGAGCTGCAGCTTTTCCAGCGCGTTTTTCAGGTTTTCGTAGTCGGCGGCGTCGGTGGGGTAGAGGCCGCAGAACACCATGGGCTTCACTTCCTTGAAGCCGGGCACGGGATCGTCGGCCGGGTTGTCGCGCAGAGTGATGGTATCGCCCACGCGGGCATGGCCGAGTTCCTTGATGTTGGCGCACAGAAAGCCCACTTCCCCGGCGCTCAGGGTGTCCACGTCGATGGCGTTGGGCGAGAACACGCCGAGGCGCACCACTTCATAATCGCGGTTGCCCGCCATGAGGTGGATCACGTCGCCGAGCTTCAGCGTGCCGTCCATGATGCGGAAAAGCACCACCACGCCCTGATAGCTGTCGTACCAGGAATCGAAGATCAGGGCCTTGAGCGGCGCCTCGGGCGAGCCGTGCGGCGCAGGGAGCCGGTGCACGATGGCGTCGAGCACCTTGTCGATGTTGAGGCCGGTTTTGGCCGAAACATCCACGGAATCGGTGCAGTCCAGCCCGATGCTGTCTTCTATTTCCTTGCGCACGCGGTCCGGGTCGGCGCTCGGCAGGTCTATCTTGTTCAGAATGGGAATGATTTCGTGGTCATGGTCGAGGGCCATGTACACGTTGGCAAGGGTCTGCGCCTCCACGCCCTGCGTGGCGTCCACCACGAGCAGCGCGCCGTCGCAGGCGGCAAGGGAACGCGAAACCTCATAGCCGAAGTCCACATGGCCGGGGGTGTCGATGAGGTTCAGGATGTATTTTTCCCCGTCCTTGTCGGTATAGGGGATGCGCACCGTCTGCGCCTTGATGGTGATGCCGCGCTCACGTTCCAGATCCATCCTGTCGAGGTACTGATCGCGGGCTTCGCGGGCGCTGACCACGCCGGTGTATTCGAGGATGCGGTCGGCCAGGGTGGACTTGCCGTGGTCGATATGGGCGATGATGGAAAAGTTGCGGATATGGTCGAGTGAGGTCATGCGTGTGATGGGTAGAAAGTTTCGGCGCGTTGCCGTGAAAAACAAAGGTTAACGCATGGGGCGGGGAAGCTCAAGGGCCGGGCCGGAGCGTCACTTCTGTGTGCCGAAGCCGGGAATGGCCAGCTTCTTTTCCAGCTTTGCCAGAAGGTACGTTGCCGCGCTCACCATGACGAGGTAGTAACATGCCGCCACAAGGTACACTTCCGTGGGCCGGAACGTGCGGGAAACGAGCACCTTGGCTTCGCCGGTGAGCTCTATGCAGGTCACGATGTAGGCGAGGGAGGAATACTTCACAAGGTAGATGATTTCGTTGCCGCAGCCGGGCAGGGCGCGTCGCACGGCCTGCGGCACCACCACGGAAAGAATGGTCTGCCAGCGCGTCATGCCGAGGGCCTGCGCGGCCCGTATCTGCCCCTGACGGATGGAAAGCAGCGCGCCGCGCACATATTCCGACTGATACGAGGCCGTGCACACGATGAAGCCGATGAGCGCCGCCGCGTAGGGGGAAAGGTAGATCTTGAGCCCCGGCACGCTGGGCAGGCCGAAGTAGAGCACCATGAGCTGCACCGTGAGCGGAACCCCGCGGATGACGGCGACCACGGCGTCGGTGCCGCGGCGCATCCACGGCGTGCCGAACACGCGCATGACACCCATGACCACGCCGATGAAGCCCCCGATGAGGGCCGCGGGAATGATGAGCTGAAGGCTCATGACAAGCCCCCTGTCGAGGTAGGGCATGACGCGGCCGGTGAGGAAATTGATGTCGAGAAAGTCCAGCATGATCAGCCTTCTTCCACCGGGGTTTCGCCGCAGAGCTCATAGAGGCGGGTGCAGAAATCCTGCGTGCGGGTCTGTGCACCCGGGGCGAGAAGCTCTTCCGGAGAGCCCTGTTCGATGACGTGCCCCGCTTCCATGAAGAGAATCTCCGTGGCCACGGCGCGGGCGAATTCCATCTGATGCGTGACCATGATCATGGGCATGCCGCGGGCCGCGAGGTCGCGTATGACGGTGAGCACTTCGCCCACCAGTTCCGGGTCCAGGGCGGAGGTGGGTTCGTCCAGCAGCAGAATGGTGGGATCCATGGCCAGGGCGCGGGCTATGGCCACGCGCTGCTTCTGCCCGCCGGAAAGCTGGGCGGGGTAGAGCTTCGCCTTGTCTTCAAGGCCCACGCGGGCGAGTTCCTCATGGGCGCGCTTCAGGGCTTCGGCCTTGCTCAGGCCGCGCACCTTGCGCAGCGCAAGGGCCACGTTGTTTTCCGCCGAAAGATGGTCGAACAGTTTGAAATCCTGAAAGATCATGCCGACGTGCTGGCGCAGGTCGTAAAGTTCCCTGGTGTTTTTGAAGTCGACCCGGCGTTCCCCGAGCCATATTTCCCCCTCGTCCGGTTCAAGAAGGCAGTTGATGCACTGCAGAAAGGTGCTCTTGCCCGCGCCGGAAGGGCCGATGAGCACCTTCACGTCGCCGGGGCGCATGCTGATGGAGCAGTCGTCGAGAATCTTGCGGCCGGTGAGATATTTGGAGAAGTGTTCCGCGCGGAGAATGGGGGTGTCGTTCTGAGGGGCGTTCATGATGGGTTCCACATTACATGCCGGCGCTGTTGTAACCGGGGATGCGGGCTTTTTGTTCAAGGCGGCGGAGCATGGTCACGCCCGCCATGGTGATGGCAAAGTAAATGAGGCCGGCGGTGATGTAGAGCGGCAGATGCTCATAGGTGCGCGAGGCCACGAAATGGGTGCGGGCCATGATTTCCGGCGTGCCCAGGGCAAAGCACATGGCCGAGTCCTTGAGCAGAATGGAATATTCGTTGGACCAGCCGGGAATGGAAAGCCTGAGAGCCTGGGGCAGAATGACGTGGATGATGGTCTGCCCGTTGGTCATGCCGAGGGCCTTGCCCGCCTTGAGCTGGCCTGCGGACAGGGAAAGAATGGATCCCCGGAAAATCTGGGACTGATAGGCCGCGCTGGTCATGCCGAGCACGATGCACGAGGCGCCGATGGTGCCCACATCCAGCCCGATGAGGCCGAACAGGCCGTAATAGAAGAGAAAAAGCAGCAGAAGCACGGGAACGCCGCGGAAGAACCACACATAAAAGCCCACCAGCATGGCGGCGGGCCGTGGGGCGTACACCTGCGCCACCGCCATGGGCACGCCGAGGCAGAAGCCCAGCGAAAGCGCGCCCGCGACGAGAACAATGGTGACCAGCGTCCCTTCGAGAATATAGGGAAGAGCTTCGATGATGGTGGATAGGATATGCACTGTGTATCCTGGGGAAAAAACGGGACCGGAGCGCGGGCCTGAAAAGGCGGCCGCGCTGCCGGAAAAAAGGCGCGAAAAAGGAGGCCGTCGCCGGCCTCCTTGACGCGGGCGTATTACTTGGTGAGGTACTTGGCCTGGAGTTCCTTCCAGTACGGGTCGGCCTTCAGCTTGCGGTAGCCTTCGTTCACAAGGTTGAGCAGTTCCTTGTCGTCCTTGCGGATGGCCACGCCGAACAGGTCGTCGTCGGCAAAGGTGCCCACGATCTTCACGGCCTTGCCCTTGTTGATGGCATCGTTGGCGGGGGCGCTGTCCATGGCGATGGCTTCAATGCGTCCGTTCAGAAGGTCTTCCACGGCAAGCGGCGCGGAATCATAGAAGCGCAGTTCATACTGCAGCTTTTCTTCCACCTTTCTGGTTTCCAGCAGCTCATGTTCGTTGGTGCCGCGCTGAACGCCGAGCTTGGTCTTGCCCTTGATGGCCTGTTCCGCCGTAAGGGTGGAGTCGGCAGGCACGAGAATGACCTTCTGAATGGTGTAGTAAGGTTCGGAGAAGGCCACCACGGCCGCACGCTCGGGGGAAATGCTCATGCCCGAGCAGACCATGTCGATCTTCTTGTTCATGAGCGCGGGGATGATGCCGTCCCAGTCCATGGGCTGATGGGTGATTTCAAAGCCCATGTGCTTGGCGATCCAGTCCATGGAATCCACGTCGAAGCCGGCGGGCTTGCCGTCTTCGCCGACGTAGGCGAACGGGGGATAGTTGGCGTCGATGCCGTTGACATAAGATTTCGCCTGGGCGCCGGCCGCCATGCACAGCACGGCGAAAGCGGCAAGGATGCAGGAAAGACGTTTCATAGCTGCCTCGCGGAAAAGTGAAAGGTGATGTTTTTGCCTGCGAGGCAATATACAGGAAAAACCATGCACAGGCAATACAAAGCCGGGGCAGGGCCGGACAAAGGCGGCACTCCGGCGCGCATGTCGCGCATGTTCCGGCCATCATGCCCCGCAGGGGGCGCTTCCCTCCGCACGGGGCGGGGAAGAAGGGAAGCGTTTTTTCAGGATCAGCCTTCCTGCTTTTCCGCGTTTCTCGGCCGGGAGAGCGTTTCCCGTATCCAGGCGGGCACGGCCACGGGGCGGCCTTCCCGGTTGACCACGGCGTGCAGCGTCATGCCTTCGCAGAGCACCTTCGTGCGGTCTTCGTTGTAGATTTCGTACTGGAAGCGCACCGAAGCCCGTCTCCACTCCACAATGCGCGCATGAATCTGCAGAAGTTCGTCGTAATGCGCGGGGCAGCGGTAGCGGCATTCCACCTCCCTTACGGGGAGCATGAAGCCCGATTCCTCGATCTTTCCGTAGCCCAGGCCGGCCTCCCGGCACATGGCGCCGCGTGCGCGCTCGAAATAGTGAATGTATTCGGCATAATATACTACGCCCATGGCGTCGGTTTCGCCATAGGAAACATAGTGGGGGAGCCAGATTTCGGCAAAGGTTTCTTCCATGAACGTATCCTTGAAAGCGTTTTTCGCCCCGCCGGGCACAGGGCGCGGCGGGGCGTGTTGAAGGCGCAGGGCGCAGCCTTCCGGCCGCGCCCTGAAGGAATATCCGGCGGGAAAGGGGGCTTTCCCGGCAGGCATGAGGCCTGCTCAGGCACGGAGCGTGCCTGTTGTCCTACATGCCCTTCTTCACCAGCGGCCCGCTGGGGCACTGGCAGATGGGCATGATTTCCACACGGTTGATGTTGATGTGCGCCGGGCGATGGGTGACCCAGAACACGGTTTCCGCAATATCCTGGGGCGTGATGGGGCTGGTGCCCTCATACACGGTTGCGGCTCTGGCCGTGTCCCCGTGGAAGCGGACAATGGAGAATTCGCTTTCCGCAAGGCCGGGTTCGATATTGGTGACATGCACCTTCGTGCCCAGAAGGTCGGCGCGCAGGGAAAGGCTGAACTGCTTCACAAAGGCCTTGGAACCGCAGTACACGTTGCCGCCCGCATAGGGGTAATTGCCCGCAATGGAACCGAGCATGACGATGTGGCCGCTGTTTCTGGCCACCATGCCGGGCAGCACCGCGCGCGTGGCGTAGAGCAGCCCCTTGATGTTGGTGTCCACCATGGTGTCCCAGTCGTCGAGGCTGCATTCCTGCGCAGGTTCCAGGCCCAGGGCCGCGCCCGCGTTGTTGAGCAGCACATCCACGTCATGCCGGTCGCCGGGCAGATCGCCCAGGGTTTTCATGACGGCTTCCCTGTCGCGCATGTCCAGAGGAATGGGCAGGAAGGCGTCGCCGAGTTCCTTGTGCAGGGCTTCCAGCCTGTCGGCCCGGCGGCCGGTGCCGGAAACAAGCCAGCCTTCGGAAGCGAAAAGGCGCGCGGTGGCGAGACCGAAGCCGGAGGTCGCGCCGGTGATGAGGATATGCTTGGGCATGGGGAAACTCCTTGCGGTAAGAGGGGCGCGGGCAACGGCGCAAAAGGCGCGGATATTCCCGTGGCGGGCCGCTTCGCGGGCCTTTTGCGCGCAATCGCCTGCGCGGAAAAAGGAACGGGGCAAGGATAGCCGTTTTGGCCGGGCATGGCAACACGCGCGCGGCTTGACTCCTCTTTCCCCCCTCATTAAAACGAAAAGCCCGCCTGAAACGTCGGGCATTCCGGCATGGGTGGGGCACGAAGGCGTGCCCCGCATACGGTTTTTTCACCCATGCCCCCGGCGCGGCGGAAAAAGCAGGTACGTTTCATGAAAGACGATATCAAGGACGCCGCAATCCCTGCCCCGGAAAGTGTTGAAGAGGAGGCGCGCAGGCAGGAGCGCCTTGCCGAGGAACAGGCCGCTCTGGCCGACGCCGCCAAAAAGAAGGCCGCGCTTTCCTCGGTGCTCTGGTCCGCGCTTCTGACCATCATCAAGCTGGTGGCCGGGCTTTCCACCAACAGCCTCGGTCTTCTGTCCGAGGCGCTTCACAGCACGCTGGACTTCGTGGCCGCAGGCATCACCTGCCTTGCCGTGCGCATTTCCGCCCGCCCTGCGGACGAGAGGCACCCCTACGGTCACGGCAAGGCCGAAAGTCTTGCCGCCCTTGCGGAAACCGCGCTTCTTGTGGTGACGTGCGCGTGGATCGTCATGGAAGCCGTGGAGCGGCTCTTCTTCCATGCCGGGCCGGTGGAACCTTCCTGGTGGGCCTTCGGCGTGGTGGTCATTTCCCTTGCCGTGGACATCAGCCGTTCCGCCATGCTCCGCCGCGTGGCCAGGGAGCACAAGTCTCAGGCCCTTGAAGCCGACGCCATGCACTTCACCACCGATATCTGGTCTTCCGCCGTGGTCCTTGCAGGCCTGACCTGCGTGGCCGCCTCCGCCTGGGTCAGTCCCGATTCGGTGCTTTTCGCCGTGCTTACCCGGGCCGACGCCGTGGCCGCTCTGGGTGTGGCCGCCATCGTGCTCATGGTGAGCTGGAACATGGCGCGCAACGCCGTGCTTACCCTCATGGACGGCGGCATGGGCGAAGAGGCCCGCCGCGTGCGCGCGGCCCTTGCCGCCGGAGCGCCCGCCTATGCGGCGCGCAGTGTGCGTGTGCGCGAAAGCGGGGCGCGGCATTTCGTGGATCTTGTGGTGGCCGCTCCTTCCAGCTTCCGCGTGGATACCGCCCATGAGGTGAGCACCATGCTGGAAAACATCGTGCGCAGTGTGCTGCCCGATGCCGAAACCACGGTGCATGTGGAGCCGGAAGAGGAGAACCGCCGCGATCTGTACGCCACCTCCTACCGTCTGGCCGCCATACACATGCTCATGATCCACAATCTCCGTCTGGTGGTGCAGGATGACGGCATGCATGTGGAAGTGCACATCGAACTGCCCGACGACATGCCCCTTGCCGAGGCTCATGCCAAGGTGACGGCCTATGAAAGCGATCTGAGAAAGCGCGTGGGCGCGGCCTATGTGGTTTCCCACATGGAGCCCCGCGGCGGCAGGAACAAGGGTTCCGCCCCGGTGAGCCTTGAAAAGGTCACGCGCGTGGTGGAAGAGGCTCTTGCCGGTTCCCCCCTGCATGACGCGCATCATCTTCATGTGCATACCGGCGAGGAGGGCACTTCCGTCACCTTCCACTGCCGCTCCGGCGCGGCCACGGTGGGCGAAGGCCACAGCCTCGCTTCCCGCCTTGAGGCGGATATCCGCGCAAGGCTCCCGGAACTGGGCCAGATCGTCATTCATGTGGAACCGGAGGCGGGAAAATAGTATGGCCGTGCAGGGCTTCTTCGCCTCCGCAGGGGTGGGCACCGGCGTGCTCATGCTGCTGGTGTCCATTATCTCCACACAGCTCGGTTCCGCTTCGGCCAAGTTCCTCTTTGCCTCCGTGGATCCCGAGGTCGCCGTGGTGCTGCGCCTCGTCACCGCAACCATCATTCTTTTCGCCGTTCTCCGGCCGTGGAGGCACATGCCCCGCGGCCGGGAATGGAAAAACGTGCTCATCTACGGCCTTGCCATGGCCTTCATGAACGGCTGCTTCTATCAGGCCATTGCCAGGCTCCCCCTCGGCATCGCCGTGGCCGTGGAGTTTTCCGGCCCGCTCCTCGTTGCCGTGTGCTCCTCCCGCCGCTGGACCGACTTTGCAGGCGTGTGCATGGCCGTGACCGGTATGCTGCTCATCCTGCCCCGGCATGGTCTGGAAGGCGATATCGACATTGCCGGCATCTTCTTTGCCCTGGGGGCCGCCGCCGGCTGGGCGGGATATATCGTCTTCGGCCGCAGGGCCGGAGGCGTGGGCGTGAGCGCCGCTGCCTGGGGCATGCTTGCAGGCTCCCTCGCGGCGTTGCCCTGGGCCGTTGCCGTGCGCGGTATCGAACCCTTCATGCCCGGACTCCTGGCCGGGGTGCTCCCCCTTGCCTTCTTCGTCGGCCTCACCGCCTCGGCGCTTCCCTACGGACTCGAAATCATCGCCCTCCGCCTCGTTCCCCCTCAGGCCTACGGCGTGCTCATGAGCCTTGAACCCGCCGCCGCAGCCCTCTTCGGCTTCGCCCTCCTCGGTGAGGCCCTCACCCCCCGCCAGTGGGCCGCCATCGCCCTCGTCGTCGCCGCCTCCCTCATCGTGACCAGAAAAAGGCAGGACTGACCCGGAACGGAAGAGCCAGGGGAGAGGAAGAGAGAAAAGGCAGGAAACGCAGAAAAGAGAGGAAAGGCACGCGGGGCGCCGCCCCGCACCCCCGAAGAAAGAGTTTTCCGGGGGGAATGATTCCCCCCGAACCCCCTCAGTTTGCAGGGCGGAGGCTTTCCGGAAGGCAAAGCCTCTCCTTCGACTCGCTGCTGTTGTCTGGGAGCCGCGCCGGGTGTGGGGCAAGAAGGAAAGGCGGAGCGCAGAGTGTTCCGGAAGACGGCGTGCGGGCTGCATCCTCAGTGTGAGCGTGTCCTGCCGGACCCGCTCACGCAGGCCGACTGTTTTCCGCCTGCGCGGAAAACAGTGATAAAGGAAAGGATGAAAAGACAGGGGGGCGTTGTTTGCGGCTGCTGCTTTCTTTTGCGCCCGTTTTCGGGAAACGTATGGTTGGGGTGTGCTTCTGTGTGTGAAGGAAAGCCGTGTCTCAACGCGCTGTTTTTTCTTCTGTTTGCGAAGCATGGCCCTGTTTCAACGCTCCGGGGCCCCCGGACGTCTTCAGGCGGCCGGGCCGGGGCTGTGACCAGCCGGGATGTATTTCCGGCGTTGAAGAAAACAGCCACCGAGCAAGCCCTGCACTCAGTACAGCGTATCCGGAGCAGGCAGGCGGTGTGGTACTCAGGTAATGGCAAGGTCAGGCCGGGCCACCGGCATAAACAGGCAGGCACAGGTAAGAAAAAAGGCCGGTTCCAGAGGAACCGGCCTTCATGGTTCATGCAGGCGGGAGGCGGGGCCCCCCGACCTGCCGTTTTCAGATGTCAGCGCATGTTATTGGCCTTCAGGTATTCCACCAGCAGATCCGGGAAGTCGGAGAACATGCCGTCCACCTTGAGCTGCTTGAAGGACACGTCCAGCACTTCGTTGAAGTCCTTGAAGCCCTTGGGCAGGGAATCCTTGCGGAGCGTCCAGGAATGGAGCTTCATGCCGTTCTGCCGCGCGAGGTCGCCGAGCTTGGAGAGGGTATAGCCCTTGCCGTCGGCATTGGGCACGGCGAGCAGGTTGAAGTTGGGGGCGTAGATGGTGGCATACTTGGCCACTTCCTTGATGCCTTCGGGCGTGGTCAGCCATTCATGGCGGGCTTTGTCGTCCTTGGCTCCCTGGCCGCCTGCGGTGACGAGCATGCAAAGCTGTCCCTTCCAGCCGAGTTCACGGGAACGCACCACGGCCTCATAGTCGAAAATCTGCAGAATGGCCTTGCTGTCCGGGGTATTATAGCCGAACTTCGTCAGCGTATCGATGGTGGCCTTCAGAATGTCCAGCCCCTGAGCCATGAAGAAGTCGGGTTCCTTCACTTCCACATACACGCCCACGTTGCGGCCGGTGGACTTGTTCAGGCCCTGCACCTGATAAAATTCTTCTTCCAGGCTGGGAATCTGGTAGGCAATGGGGGAATCGGGGAAACGGCCGGGGAACACGGCCTTGCCGGTCTTGGGGTCGAAGCGTTCGGTCACGCGCAGGGAGCGCAGTTCGTCGAACGTAAAGTCGGAGGCATAGTAACGGCCGTTCTGGCGATGACGGTCGGGAAATTTCTTCGCCACATCGGTGGTGGTGTCCACAAGAATGTCGTGCATGACCATGAGCTTGCCGTCTTTGGTCATGACCACGTCCTGCTCGACATAGTCCACCCCCATGGCATAGGCCATGGCTTTCGCGGGCAGGGTATGTTCGGGCATGTAGCCGCTGGCGCCGCGATGGGCCGCCACGTCGGGCCGATAGTCGGCGGCGGAGGCGGAAAGAGGAAGCAGAAGGGCCAGGGCCAGAGCCGGTACAAGGAAGGCGTTTCGCATGTGTTCACTCCTGTTACAGGGGACGAAAGAACGCGCGCGGGGCGCTGTGAGATTGCCCCTTCCGTATCATAAAGAAGTCCCTTCGTCCATACGGAAAGGATGTTTTTTTATGTCGACACTGCGTCCGGCCTGTTTTATGCAGCGGTCATACATGGTTGGCAGATAAAAAAGAGCGATTGCCGATCCGTAAGAGACTTTCCTCCACTGAAGTGCACTTTTTTAAAGAAAAACTGCGGAAAAGGCGGAGTGAAACGCACCTTTTCCGCGCACGCGCCAGGCTGCCACAAAAGCCCGTCCGCACCGGACATATGGTCCCGGCGCGGAACCTGCACGCCGGGCATGGCGTTTAACGCCGGAAGTGAATTCCGGCTGCGTATGCCCGGCGGCCCGGGCGCCCGAAAGCGCCCGGGGGCCCCGGAGCGTTGAAACAGGGCATTTTTCGCAAACGAAAGGGGAAAACGGCACCTTGGAACAAGGAGATCCTTCACAGACAGAAGCAGAATAAAGCCTTGCTTAAGGCTCTGCGTCGTCGACAGAGCCATGCCCGGCGTTGAGACACGGTTATCGCTTATACACGAAGAAAAACGGCGCGTTGAAACAAGGCCGTGCTTTACCGGCAGAGGTCTGTCCCGGCATTGAAACGCCATTTCTCCAGCACAGACAGGAAACATCCGGCGT
The DNA here is from genome assembly GCF_944324615.1 of uncultured Mailhella sp. Classification (GTDB taxonomy): domain Bacteria; phylum Desulfobacterota; class Desulfovibrionia; order Desulfovibrionales; family Desulfovibrionaceae; genus Mailhella. Next base: position 131 of record NZ_CALUWY010000074.1, on the reverse strand, counting down.
TGCGACATGTTTTTTCCGAAGATGAGCGCCGAATAAGGCAAGGGGGCCGCAAACAACGCCCCCCTATCTTTTCATCCTTTCCTTTATCACTGTTTTCCGCGCAGGCGGAAAACAGTCGGCCTGCGTGAGCG
>NZ_CALUWY010000073.1 GCF_944324615.1 uncultured Mailhella sp. | reverse complement strand
CCCGGGCCTTGCTTGTGCCGCGCGTGCATCGCGCCTGCGCGCCCCTCGCGGCCCGGCCGCCCCCGGAGCACAAAAAACGCCCCTGCGGCAATCTGTCGCAGGGGCCTTGCGTTTCTGTGGCGGAAGGAGAGGGATTTGAACCCCCGGAGGGCCTCAACGGTTTTCAAGCCCGCCGCATCCAGCCGCTCTGCCTACCTTACCTTGCAGGGCTGTTCGTCGGCGCCGGCCCGTCTTTCAGGACACGCTGTACGGGCACTCGGGCCTGCACGTCTCGGGGCTTGCTTACGGCGGAAGTGAATTCCGCCTGCGCGCCCCTCGCGGCCCTCCGCCCCCGGAGCACAAAAAAAGCCCCTGCGGCAATCTGTCGCAGGGGCCTTGCGTTTCTGTGGCGGAGGGAGAGGGATTTGAACCCCCGGAGGGCCTCAACGGTTTTCAAGGCCGCCGCATGCAGCCGCTCTGCCGACCTTACAGGCTTGTTCGTCTGCTCCGGCCCGTCAGCTCAGGACACACTGTACGGGCGCAGGGCTTGCACGTCCCGGGCCTTGCTTGTGCCGCGCGTGCATCGCGCCTGCGCGCCCCTCGCGGCCCGGCCGCCCCCGGAGCACAAAAAAAGCCCCTGCGGCAATCTGTCGCAGGGGCCTTGCGTTTCTGTGGCGGAAGGAGAGGGATTTGAACCCCCGGAGGTATGACCCTCAACGGTTTTCAAGACCGCCGCATTCAGCCGCTCTGCCATCCTTCCTTATTGGGTTGTTCGTTTGCTTTGGCCCGTCAGCTCAGGACACACTGTACGGGCGCAGGGCCTGCACGTCTCGGGGCTTGCTTACGGCGGAAGTGAATTCCGCCTGCGCGCCCCTCGCGGCCCGGCCGCCTGAAGGCTGGCCGGGGGCCCCTGAGCTTCGGGCCGCCCGCGTGTGCACAGGGCACACGCCACAGCGCCAGACAGCATACGGCCAAAGAAACGGGGCTGTCAAGGCATGCCGCGCTACAGGTAGGCGGGCATCTGGAACTTGCCGTCCTTGTCGGGCGAAAGTTCGGAATAGCTTTCGGCGGTACCGGCCACAATGGGCATGCGCTGACCCTTGAGGGTGTTGTATTCGGCCGCAAGTTCGCGCATTCTGGCAAATTCCGGCATGTTCACCACGCCGTGTTCCAGGGCCGTGCCCACGCAGGACACAAGCAGCATGCCCGCGGAACCGCTCTTCACTTCCAGACGTATGCCGGAAATGACGTTGGCCCCCATTTCCAGGGCCTGCATCTTGGCCACGTTGATGGCGCGCTGTTCGGCCATGCGTATTTTCTTGAGATATTCCTCGGATTCACCGCCGAAGAAGTCGGAAAGCACGTTGGAAATACCGGTGAAGGCGCCCACGCCGATGACCGCATAGCCGGAAACCACGCCCTTCACGCCGCTCGTCCAGGTTTCGGGGTGCGGGGTGGTGAACACCTCTATCTCTTTAAGGATCTGTTCCTGATACTGGCCGAGTTCAGTCTTGAGATCGCCCAGGCGCTCTTCCCGCGCAAGGGAAAGTTCCTTTACCTTGTCCATGGCGCAGGACATGCACATATCCTGAGCGTCGATATCAAACCGGGCAAAGTCGGCGATGCTTTCGGCGCACAAATGACGAATGCCGCCCCGTTTGCTGAATTTCCTGCCGCAAATGCGGCAATCCTGTGCCTGCTGCATACGGTTACCCGCCTTTACGTTTGTCCCGCAGTCCGTCTGCGAAGCTCCGGGAGCGTTCAAGAGAAAAAACAGAAGGAACAAAAGAGCAGTATAAGAACGGGTCGCCTCTCAGGCAAGAGGCGCAAAGTGCCCCTCCGCCGGAGGCCTCCTTCCCCGTTTTGACAAATGAAAAAAATAACATAGCTTTTTTTTCCGGGGGAAAATTCCTGCCTCCGGCGTGATTTTTTTCTTCTTCTGAGGGAAAGCTCCATATATTTTCCATGGTTATCCCGGGAATATCTTCTCCTGGCAGCATGGCTTCCCCGAAGCGCCCCGCGCAGGGAGTAAAACGAAAGGCGATTTCACCGTTGCAAGACGCCTCCATTTAAACTAATATAACAAAGTTCACTGGAACCGTCACCATAATGGCGTGGAATTTCAGGCGGTTCCGACATGCCTCCCTTCCGGCCCGGCCGGAAGATGCGCACTGTCCTTTTTTATCACCTCAACCAGCACGAGGCATCGGGATGGAGGAGAGGAACAACACAACCACACCGGCGAATGCGGCGAAAAAATGCTGCTGCGGCTGGGGCGCGTTTGTCGTGGGGCTGGTCGTGGCCCTTATTCTTGGATGGTGGGTTCTGCCCAACCTTATGAAGGAAACCAAAAGGCAGCCCATCGCCTTCAGCCACGTCGAACATGTACAGAATCAGGGCATGACCTGTGAGCAGTGCCATTTTGTGCGTGCCGACGGCACATTCAGCGGAGCGCCCACCACCGCCCAGTGCGCCGAATGTCATTCGACGATTCTGGGGAACGACCCTGAGGAGGCGCGCTTTGTCCGCGAGTACGTCCAGACCGGCCGTGAGATCAAGTCGGAATGGCTGATCTACCAGAAGCAGCCCGACAACGTGTTCTTCAGCCATGCTCTGCATTTCGGTCCTCTGGCCGAACTGAAGGGCCCGGCGGAAGTTTCCGCGTTCTGTTCGCGCTGCCACCTGAACGTGGCCGAAACGGACGTTCCCCCCGTTTACCGGGAAAACAGGCTTTCGGGCTACTCCGAAAACACCATGCTGATGTGGGGGTGCGAACGCTGCCATGCCGAACATATGGCCATGGGCAACACCAACGCCAGCAACGCCTGCTTCACCTGCCACAAGTAAGGCAAAAGCGAGGAAATCATGGACAGACGAGGATTTCTTAAATTTGCCGCCGGCGGGACCGTGGGCCTCGTGGCGTCTCCCATCATCTGGAACACTCTTTACGACGCCGTGTACTGGACGCAGAACTGGGGCTGGATCCCGCGCCTGAAAAAGGGCGCGAGTGAATACCTGCCCACCGTGAGTAAAATCTGCCCCTCCGGCACCGGCTTTCTTGTCCGCACCGTGGCGGGCACGCCCGTGCGCACCATCGGCGACAGGAACAATCCCGTGACTCACGGGGCCATCACGGCGCTCGCCGCCGCCGAAGCCGAGCTTCGCGTGAGTCCCGCGCGCCTCAAGACTCCCCTGCGCCGTTCTTCCGACGGCGCGTACATCGCCATCACCTGGGCCGAGGCCGAACGCCTGCTCAAGGAAAAGATGCAGGCTGCGGGTTCCTCCGTGGCCGCCGTGTCGGGCGATCCCACCTCCAGCATCAACGAAGTGCTCTCCTCGATGCTCAATCAGAAGGGTTCTTCCGACTTCTACTTCATGCCCGGCGACGAACAGCCCGCCGCTCTGGCCTGGGAGGCCATGGGCGGACAGGGACGCCTCGGCTACGACATGGAAGGCAGTGACTGCATTCTTGCCGTGGGCGCTCCCGTGCTGGAAAGCTGGGGCGTGGTGGCCGCAAACCGCAGCCTCTTCAACCGCACGCATCCCGTGGGCGGAGAAGCCACGCAGAAGTTCCTCTACGCCGGAGCGGTGCAGAACAACACCGCCGCAGGCGCCGACCTGTGGCTGCCCATGAAGAACGGCACTGACATGGCGCTCATGCTGGGCATCGCCCACCTGCTCATCAAGGCGGGGAAAAAGGGCTTTGCCGCCGGTCTCGGCAACTTTGCCGCCTTTGTCGAAGCCTACACGCCCGAAAAGGTTTCCGCCATCACCGGCGTGCCTTCCGCGCGCCTTGAAGCCGCGGCGAAAATGCTCGTCGAAGCCAGGCGCCCGCTGGTCATCGCTGGTTCCGCCTTAGGTTCCGGCGGCTCTGCCGGCCCCGTCATGGCGGCCGTGGCCCTGAACATGCTGCTCGGCAGCGTGAACAGGCAGGGCGGCATGCTGGACATGCCCTTCCCTGTTTCTGTGGTGGACCATGCCACCGAATACCGCGCCACCATCGCCAAGCGCTTTGTGGACTACACGCAGTCCGTGGCCGCGGGCAAGACCAAGGCTCCCGCCTTCCTTCTCGTGTATGCGGCAAACCCCGTGTACTCCCTGCCTGCCGACGCGGGCATGAAGGAAACGCTGGCCAAAGCGGGCTTCACCGTGGCCGTGGCGAGCTTCATGAGTGAAACGTGCGCCCAGTGCGATCTGGTGCTTCCCGCCGCCCTCGGCATGGAAGCCTTCGACGACGTGCAGACGCCCTACGGTTCCGGCCGCGTGACCTACGCGCTGGCCCGCCCTGTGGCCAAACCCTTTGAAAACGCGCGCGGCGCGGGCGAACTGTTCATTGCCCTCGCGCAGGAACTGGGTCTGGAACTCGGCGTGAAGGACATGCCCGAACTTCTCTACAAGCATGCCTACGCCCTGGGCGCTCCCTTCCGTTCCATGATGGAGGAAGGAAAGGTGCATGTGGCCGGCTTCGACCTGCCCGCCTCCCCGCTGTTCTACAACTGGGAAGCCATACGCCTTGCGGCCTCCGCTCCGGGAGCCGAAGGCGATCTTCAGGTCGCCCCTGTGGTGGTGCTCGGCATGGGCACGGCGCAGACGGCCATTCCGCCCTTTGCCACCAAGGTGGTCACCGACTATCAGCTCAAGGGCAGATACAGCGTGGCGCAGATGAACGGCGCAACCGCTGCGAAACTGAAGGTAAAAGCCGGGGACCTTGTCAGGCTGGTCGCCGGAAACAATGTGGAAATCACTGTGGTTGCCGCCATTTTTGAAGGCATCCTGCCCGATACCGTCTCTCTGGCGGCCGGACTCGGCCATACGGCGTTCGACGAGTTCAGCAAGGGCAAGGGCGCGAATGTTCTGGCGCTGACCAGCGTTTGCAGAGAACCCGGCACCGGGCTGCCGGTCTGGGGCCTTGCGGGCGTAAAGGCCGCAAGGGCATAGGGGGGTTCTGATGTCTTCTGAAGTCAAAGAATTCAAGATAAAGTGGGGCATGGTCATTGATATCGACAAGTGCACGGGCTGCGGCGCGTGCATGGTGGCCTGCCAGGCGGAAAACAACGTCGCCCCTGCCGTGGACGGAAGCAACAAGCTGCGTTCCCTCAACTGGCTCACGGTGTTCCGCCTTTCCAACCACAAGCCCTTCCCCGATCATGAAGTGGCCTATCTGCCCCGGCCCTGCATGCAGTGCGGCAAGCCTTCCTGCGTGGCGGTGTGCCCCGTGGTGGCCACCGACAAGCGCGAGGAAGGCGGCATCGTCAGCCAGATACCGCCCCGCTGCATCGGCTGCCGGTACTGCATGGCCTCGTGTCCTTACCATGCCCGTTACTTCAACTGGTACGACCCGAAGTGGCCCGGCGATCTGGCCCAGGCCCTCACGCCCGACGTTTCCACGCGCATGCGCGGCGTGGTGGAAAAATGCTCCTTCTGCCATCACCGCTTCATGAAGGCGCAGGAAAAGGCCGTTGCCAACGGACAGGATCCCATGAATCTGCCCGACGGCGCGTACATCACCGCCTGCACGGAAGCCTGCCCCAACGGGGCCATCACCTTCGGCGACCTGAACAACCCGGCCCACAAGGTCCATGAGCTCATCAAGAGCCCCTATGCCTTCCGTCTGCTGGAACGCCTGGGCACCGAGCCTCAGGTGTACTATCTCAGCAAGCGCGAATGGGTGCGCCGCGAAGGCGACAACTATCTCGAACACGAAAAGACCGGCGAAGCCAGAAAGCAGGGGTAGGTTATGGATTACAGCAAACCTGTTGACGCGGAGCTCTTCCCGGAAGGGTGCGAGCGCTGCTCTCTGACCAAATTCACGGGATGGATGGCCATCCTCGGCGTGGTCTTCCTCTGGGGGCTTTACGCCGCCGTGCGCATCCTGGGCTTCGGCCTGGGTGAAACCGGCATGGACGACTACTTCGGCTTCGGCCTCTGGATCACCTTCGACCTTGCCGTCATCGCCCTGGGCGCCGGCGCGTTCTTCACGGGTGCGCTGCGCTACATCCTCAACATCGACGAGCTCAAGAACATCGTGAACCTCGCCGCGGTGATCGGCTTTCTCTGCTACACCGGCGCCATGATGATTCTGGTGCTGGATATCGGTCAGCCCATCCGCTGCTGGTTCGGCTACTGGTACCCCAACGTGCATTCCATGCTCACGGAAGTTATCTTCTGCATCACCTGCTACTGCATCGTGCTCATTCTTGAGTTCGTGCCGCTGGTGCTGGAGAACCGTCAGCTCATGAAGAAGCCCTTCATCCATGCGCTGGCCCACAACTTCCATGTGTACATGCCCATCTTCGCGGGCATAGGCGCGTTCCTCTCCACCTTCCACCAGGGCTCCCTGGGCGGCATGTACGGCGTGCTCTTCGGCCGCCCCTACCTGTTCCGCGAAGGCTTCTTCATCTGGCCCTGGACGTTCTTCCTCTTCGTGCTTTCCGCCGTGGCCTCCGGCCCCATGTTCACCGTGCTCGTGTGCACGCTCATGGAAAAGATGTCCGGCCGCAAGCTGGTGAGCTGGAACGTGAAGCAGCTCATGGGCAAGGTGGGCGGCACCATGCTCATCGTGTACACCGTGTTCAAGTGCCTGGACAGCTGGTACTGGGCCACCGACCTGCTCAATTCGCAGGGCCTGACCTTCGATCAGATGTTCAACGGCTGGATTTACGGCAAGTGGCTGTTCTGGCTGGAACATGCGCTCATCATCATTCCCATGATCGTGCTGCTCATCAAGCCTCTGCGCGAAAAGCCGTGGATCTTCTACCTCATGCTGTTCGCCACCTGCGCAAGCATCACCATCAACCGCTATGTGCTCACCGTTCAGGGCCTGGCTCAGCCCGTCATGCCTTTCGACGCCTGGTACTCCTACGCGCCTAACTGGGCGGAATGGGCAAGCTGCTTCCTCGTGTTCTCCTATGCGGCCATGGTCCTTTCTCTGGCCTACCGCTACACGCCCATGTTCCCGCAGGAAGCGGAACTGAATAAGAAGTAAGAGGATTTTTCCTCTGCCGGGCGGTCTTCCTCCGAAGACCGCCCTTTTTTTGTTTAATGCGCCAAAGAATACGCTCCCTTCAGAAAAACCGGGAAGAAAGAACCCAGTCCCGGCAGACAACGGCAGAAAAGGTCGGGAAAGGGAGAACCATGCCCCGGGGTAATGCGGGAAAAGCCCCTCAGCCCGAAAAAGCCCGCACATCCGCCCCCGCAGAGGAAAAAACTCTCTCAAACATCCGCATACCGTTCCCCGCAGGGCTGAAAAGTCCCCCCGCACAGCGCAAACCGTGGAAGGCAGCCCCCCCCTGCCCCGCACAAACAAAAAACATCGGGAACAGGCGCGGAAACGGGGAATGCAGGCAAGCGGTGGGAAAATCCGCGCAGACCGGAAAGCCTGGGCAAAAGGCGTGCCCCTTCCCCAAAGGGAAAAGCCCCATGGAGGCAGAACGCGCGCCTGAAAAAACGATGCTGAGGCCCTTCCAGAGAGGAAAAACGCCCCTCACCGGAAACGCCCACACAGGTGCCCCCGCAGAGGAAAAAGGCCCGTCAGCCCTCTCTGCCGAACGCTTCGGCAAAGAGGACGCGGCCGCACAGGGGAGCCTCCTCAGGCGCAGGGCCATGAAAAGGTCACTGGGAGGGCTTTTTCTCTGCCCGGGAGCGGAGGGGTTCCCGTAAGAGGAAAAAGGCGCTGAGGCAGGCCGTACCCGCGGAAAAACGCCCCAAAAACGCCCTGCTCTCCGCATGGGCGGTATAACACGGATGCTCCGCCGCTGTATGGCGCGCAGCCGGAGGCGGAAGCGCCTTTGCTGACCACACGGCTCCGGCAGAAATACCGGGGAAGGGAGAACCATGCCCCGGGGTAATGCGGGAAAAGCCCCTCAGCCCGAAAAAGCCCGCACATCCGCCCCCGCAGAGGAAAAAACTCTCTCAAACATCCGCATACCGTTCCCCGCAGGGCTGAAAAGTCCCCCCGCACAGCGCAAACCGTGGAAGGCAGCCCCCCCCTGCCCCGCACAAACAAAAAACATCGGGAACAGGCGCGGAAACGGGGAATGCAGGCAAGCGGTGGGAAAATCCGCGCAGACCGGAAAGCCTGGGCAAAAGGCGTGCCCCTTCCCCAAAGGGAAAAGCCCCATGGAGGCAGAACGCGCGCCTGAAAAAACGATGCTGAGGCCCTTCCAGAGAGGAAAAACGCCCCTCACCGGAAACGCCCACACAGGTGCCCCCGCAGAGGAAAAAGGCCCGTCAGCCCTCTCTGCCGAACTCTTCGGCAAAGAGGACGCGGCCGCACAGGGGGTCATCCTTCAGGCGCAGGGCCATGAAAAAGCCCCTTTGGGAGGGCTTTTTCTCTGCCCGGGAGCGAGGGGTTCCCGTAAGAGGAAAAAGGCGCTGAGGCAGGCCGTACCCATTGAAAAACACCCCGAAAATGCCTCCCGCCCCGCATGGAAGGTATAACACGGATGTTCCGCCGCTGTATGGCGCGCGGCCGGAGGCGGAAACGCCTTTGCTGACCACACGGCTCCTGCAGAAATACCGGGGAAGGGAGAACCATGCCCCGGGGTAATGCGGGAAAAGCCCCTCAGCCCGAAAAAGTCCGCACAGCCGCCCCCGCAGAGAAAAAAGGCCCCGTCAGCCCTCTATGCCGAACTCTTCGGCAAAGAGGACGCGGCCGCACAGGGGGGCATCCTTCAGGCGCAGGGCCATGAAATGAGCCTCGGGCAGGCCCCCGGGGGTTGCTATGCCGAAGCGCGAGGCAGGCACAAAGCCGAAGCGGGAATAATACGCTTCACTCCCCAGCACGAGCACGCAGGAAAAGCCGCGCTCCTGCGCCAGAGCAAGCCCTGCCCGCACCAGCGCGCTCCCCACGCCCTGCCGCTGAAAGCGCGGCAGTACGGCCAGAGGGGCCAGCACCAGGGCCTCCGCCTCTCCCACACGGGCGCGGGTGAACAGGATATGCCCGGCGCATTGGCCGCCTGCTTCCGCCACAAGAGAAAGTTCCGGCACAAAGGCCCGCCCCCGGCGCAGGGCCTCCACCAGGTCCTGTTCCGTGCCGTCGCTGTGCTCTGCGCCGGCAAAGGCTTCCCGCACAAGGGCATACACCTGTTCATGATCTTCCGGCCTTTCCTGCCGCACGGATACGGTCAGGCCTGCGGAGTTTTCCCTGTCCTTCTGTCCGCACGGAACTGAGCGGGCCTGCGCCGCGCCGCAGTCTGCGCCCGCGCTCCGGGCAGCTTCCCCTTCCGCACGGCGGCCTCCGGCCTCAAGGGGCCTTACATACCTGATTTCCCGTATCTGTTCCCCGGGAATATACTTGACTTCCCCGCTGGGGGAAAAGCCGTTTTTCTCATAAAAGCGCCGCGCATTGTGGTTTTTCTCCAGCACCCACAGAAACGCGGCGGTAAAGCCCTGCGCCGCAAGGGCGGCAAGCGCCCCTGCCATGAGCGCCTTGCCCATGCCCCTGCGCTGATGGCGTTTCAGCACATACAGGCCGTACACTTCCCCAGTGGAGGCCGGAACCCCCTCATCCCTCGAACGGCCGAAGCCGCAGAAGCCCACAACGCCCTCTTCGGCCTCGGCAACGAGCATATCGCGGCAGCCCTGACGGCGGAACATGGCCGCGCTCTTTTCCGCGCTCCTTGCCGCAAACATCCAGGGGGGAAGCAGGCGCGTATAGGTTTCCCGCCAGGCCTGTTCGTGCACAAGGCCCACGGCCTGCGCGTCTTCCACCACCGCCTTACGGACACAGAACGACATATTCCTTCCTTTGCGGCCCTGCCGCTGTTGACCATGCCCGGAAACGGCGCCCAGAAAGCGGGCAGGCCGCACCCGCCGTTTTTCTGAAAGGACCGTGCAAAGCCCGGTTTTCCGCACCCGTCCTCAGGACTCCGCAACGGCCCTGTTTCCCCATGCGCTCCCACATCCGGAGCGCCCCGGAGGGCTGCCGGCAACGCCCCTTTCGCAGGCGATACGCGACCTTGCGGAACCCTTGCCGCCCGCAGGCCTCGCCGCCCTTCCCTGATCTCCCGCAGCCTTTCGGGACCATCCCTCAGGCCCTGCGGAACCGTTATCAGGCCTTCTGCCCCCTCCGCAGACCTTCCGGAACCAGATTTTCCGGAACCGTACCCTGAAGCCCCTGCGCCGTGGGCACTCTTCCTCAGATATACAGGCCGGAATCCCCCCGCCGTGAACCGCCCGGCCCACGGCGAAAGACGGATGGCCGATCATGCGTCGGGCCTGCCGCTATTCTCCGTCTGCGGCCGCCGTTCGTGGTATTCGGCAATGAACTTTTCCAGAAGTCTGCCCAGTGCTTCAAAGTCGATGGGCTTGGAAACATGGGCGCTCATGCCCGCCCGGGCGGTTTCGGCCACATCTTCGGCAAAGGCGTTGGCCGTAACGGCAATGACGGGCACCAGGGCGGCGTCGGGGCGCGGCAGGGCGCGGATGCGGCTGCACGATTCACAGCCGTTCATTTCGGGCATCTGCATATCCATGAGAATGGCGTCGAAATAGAACGGTTCCGACTTCTCAAAGGCTTCCAGCGCCTGACGGCCGTTCCAGGCCTTTTCCACGCGAAGACCGCTCATGGTCAGGATTTCCTCGGCCACTTCCATATTGATTTCATTGTCTTCCACAAGCAGGAGGCGCTTTCCGGCAAGGAAGCCCGCATCCTCGCTCTTCTCCTCTCCGGCCGGAGCCGGGGCAGGTTCCTCCTCGCGCACCATGGGGAAGGGCAGGATGACGGTGAAGGTGGTGCCCTGCCCCAGCCGGCTGGAAACCATGATACTGCCGTTCAGAAGTTCCACAATGCTCTTCACAATGGGCATGCCGAGGCCCGTGCCGCTCACACGGCGGGAGAAGGTCTGGTTTTCGCGGGAATACGGCTCGAATATCTTGTTCAGGTATTCTTCCGACATGCCCCTGCCGGTATCGGAAACCACGATTTTGTACTGCACATATTCGTTCTGGCTGACCTGGGAGATTTCCACGGACACGGAATCCCCCTCATCGGTGAACTTGAGCGCATTGGAGAGCAGGTTGTTCATGATCTGGGTGATGCGCACAGGGTCGCCCATGATGAGCGAATGTGTGATGTTCCATTCCACAAGAAAGGCCTTGCCCTCGTTTTCCGCCTGAATTTTAAAGGGGCTGAAGCATTCCTCCATGCAGGAACGTATGTCCATGCGCTGGTTGTTCAGTTCTATCTTTCCCTGACTCAGCCGGGAAATTTCCAGAATGTCGTTGACGAGCTGAATGAGGTGACGGCTGGAATTTTCGATTTTTTCCAGGTACTGCGTCACCCGCTGGGGATTCTGCACGGAACGCCGGGCAATGCCTGCCAGATTGATGATGGCGTTCAGGGGCGTGCGCATTTCGTGCGACATGTTGCTGAAGAACACCTGCTTGGCCTTGTCGCTGCGCACGGCCCTGTTCAGGGAGTTCACGAGCAGGGTGTGTTCCTCAAGCTGCTTCTGCTTTTCCCTGTCTATTTCCCGGAAGCAGAGAATGACTTCACGGCTGTTGACGGCCTCGTCGAAAAGCACGCGGATGTTCATCCAGCGGCCGGTGTCGCCGAAGCGCTGGCGGAAGTCGCCGCCGAAGTTGCGGACATGGTGCCTGACCAGATCGCGGATGTTGGAAATGGAAAAGCTGTCCAGATAGCTCTTGAGGTATTCGGTTTCCAGATTGTCGCATATCACGCGCATGAGATCCGCATAGGGGCCCACAGGCGCAAGATGCGTCCGTATGAAGTCGGCCTCCCGTATGATTTCATAGCGCTCCTGCGTGTGGTCGATGCGGTACACGGCATCGTAGCTGTTGCCCAGCACCTGCACGGCCTCGCTGGTATGCTCGAACTTGCGCTGACCGCTGATGTTCCGCCATGTGAGCAGGGCCATGCCGATGAGCAGCAGAAACACCAGCGCATAGAACAGGCTGCTGAAGGAATTGAGATCCTTTAAAATGACGCTGAAGGGAATGGTGAGGATGGAAATCCAGCCGTTGGTCATTTCATAATAATACACGCCCCGGCGTTCCCCTTCCATATCCACGATGCTGGCGGAATACGCGCCGAGTTCGCCCAGCTTGATGCGCCGGAACAGGTCCTTCACATAGAGGGCAAGGTTTTCGTAGCTCTGCTGGCTGCTTGTCTGCGCAAAGAGCAGCGTTCCCTGCTTGTCGCACAGGAAAAAGGAACTCTTGTGGGAACCGTCGAGCATGATGTTGGAAAAACGGAAATTTTCCGGAAAGATATCAAAGGCCAGCACCCCGCCGGAAGCGCATTTCCCGGCAATGGTGATCACCGGCTTCTGAGAGATGGCATCGGTGTAGGTGTCGGTGAAAATCACCTTTCCGGGGTTTTCCGCCGCCTGCTGATACCATCCGGCATTGCTGAAATCGTAGCTGTCATCCCCCTCCCAGGGGTTCAGCGCCACGATGTAACCGTCCATGACAAGGTAGGGGTCCACCGTGCCTTCTCCCAGCAGGCTCTGCACATGGTTGAAGAAGTGCATCATTTTTTCCGTGACCTCTTCCCGCCCGGAACTGCTGTCCACCACGTTCATGCCGAAGGCCACCAGCACGGAATAGAAGTCAAGGTTGCTCTGCTGCTCCAGCGAATAGGTACGCGATAAATTATCTCCCAGATTCTGTGCATTTTTCAAAAGATTGATTTTCATGATCTGGTACCCGACCAGAGAAAAAAGCAGCATGACCATGAAAATGGAAATGCTGAACCTTGTTTTTCTCACCAGGTACGAAAGGTTGCTGTAAACGTCTTTCATCCTTCCCCCATATTGGCGGCAATATCAATACGTTATTGCCGGTGCTCACAAAGCGTACCCTTGCCGCAATAAAGCTGCGGCACATGCGGAGGCTTTTTTTTCACCTCTTCCAGTGTCGCAGAGTTCACCCGTAAAATCAATGGGATTTGCCGCGCGCGGCGCTTCTGTGACAGGGGGGCACGAAGAGGAACGGGGCGTTTCTGCATGAGTACAGACCCCTTTCCGCCGGGCGGACCGGGGCACGCCTTCTTCCAAGGGAAGCGCCGGAGGGGGGAGCATGGCCGGGGAAAGAAGAAAAAAGGGGGGAAGAAGAAAAAAGGAAAGCGCCGGGGCCTGCCGCCACCGGGGAGCGCCCCGCAGAAGGGACAAAAAAAGCCCCGCAGAGGGGATCGGTGGCTGGAGGGGGCGCAGGAGGGAAAGCGCAGGAACATGCCGGGACAGCAAAGCCCCGTTGCCTGCGGGCGTGCCACGCCGGAAAAGAGGCAAGGTGCTGCTGCATACAACATGCCGGAATCAATAAATAAAGATGGCATATCGGGCGCACCCTGCGTTCAAAAGCCGGGCGCTCCTCCCGCTGGGGCGGGCCTTCTTCCAAGGGAAGCGCCGGAGGGGGAGCATGGCGGGGAAAAGAGACCGGAGCAAGGAGAAAGAAGAAAAGGAGAAGAAAGGAAAGCGCCCGGGCCTGCCGCCACCGGGGAGCGCCCCGCAGAAGGGACAAAAAAAGCCCCGCAGAGGGGACCGGTGGCTGGAGGGGGCGCAGGAGGGAAAGCGCAGGAACATGCCGGGACAGCAAAGCCCCGTTGCCTGCGGGCGTGC
>NZ_CALUWY010000072.1 GCF_944324615.1 uncultured Mailhella sp. | reverse complement strand
AGAGCGGCTGCATGCGGCGGGCTTGAAAACCGTTGGAGCGGTAGGGCGGCGTGTAGGGCACGAGTTCCGCCACAGAAACACAAGGCTCCTGCGGTATGATTGCCGCAGGGGCTTTTTTGTGCTCCGGGGGAGGGCGGCCGCGATTCACCTGCGGCGTAAGCAAGGCCCGGGACGTGCAGGCCCGAGTGCCCGTACAGCGTGTCCTGAAAGACGGGCCGGCGCCGACGAACAGCCCTGCAAGGTAAGGTAGGCAGAGCGGCTGGATGCGGCGGGCTTGAAAACCGTTGAGGCCCTCCGGGGGTTCACATCCTTCTCCTTCCGCCACAGAAACACAAGGCTCCTGCGACAGATTGCCGCAGGGGCGTTTTGTCCATGCGGAGGGGGGGCAGCTTCGGTCCCGGCGCTGTTCCGTTTTGCAAAGAAAGGCCGCCGTGCAACGCGTCATTCTGCGTTCGGTTGCGAGAGCGGGCTTTTTTCAACGCCGTGTCCGGCCCTGATCTGCGAAGGACAAAGCATCGTTCAACGCTCCGGGGCCCCGGCGGCAGGATCAGCGCAGCATGGGAATGAGGCAGGCAAGGAGCAGAAGGGCCATGACGGCGTTCATGAGGGCGGCATGGTTGCGGAAGAAGCGCTGAAGCACGGCCCCGGCAAGCGCCCAGGTGACGACGCCTGCGGCCCCGATGAGGGTGAGCACGGCCATACCGGCGAGAAGGGTGGCGGGGGAGCGGTGCCAGGGGAAGATGAAGCCCGAGAAGGCGGTCATGCCGTAGATCATGATTTTGACGTTGACGAACTGCAGGATACAGCCGGTCATGAAGTCCGCGCCGGAGTTTTCCGCATTTTTGCTGTCCTTCGAGGCAACCATATGCCATGCCAGCCAGACGATATAGAGGCATCCTGCGTACTTCATGGCGGTCATGAATGCGGGAGAGAGGGCGGAGAGGGAAAACACCAGCAGCCCGCACAGCAGCATCACGCACAGAAATCCGGCGCAGATGCCGAGAATCACCGGCAGAGCGCCCCGGAAGCCTTTGCGCACGCCCGTGCTCAGGGCAAGAATGTTGTTGGGGCCGGGGGTGAAGGCGGTGATGAAGGTAAAGGCCAGAAAGGCGGGCAGAAGGGGCATGACACTTCTCCTTGAAGTCGGGGCGCACGAAGGCAGGGCGTAAAGCGTGGAAAGGCCCATGCCGACGGACGTTTTTTCGTGCTGCCGGAAATTCCCTTCGTTGCTTTTCCACAGGAGGGGCCGCCGGAAAACGGACGGGTCTTGCCGCAGTTCCGACCATAGGGTAAAAACTGATATCGGAAAAGCGAATAGTATAGATAATAAAGTTTTATTTTATCGATGAAACAGCTGGCGCAGACGGCAACAGGGGAGCGCGTTCGTGCAAAAGCGCATCCGGTACAGAGGCGTGCGTGACCGGTTCCCGGAAAAGGGCCGTGTCGGCGGCTTCTGCTTTTTGCGGAATGCGGCGGAAAATCTGCCGGGGCTGCATTCAGGGCGCGCAACAGGCGCCGGAGAACAGATTCCCGGAAGTCCCGGGAAGAACCGTGTCCGCCGCAGGGGACGGTGGGGTTCCGGGCAGGCCGTGAGGGCGGCGCATCCGTGCGGCATGAGGTCCCCGTCGGCCTTATCCGGGGGCGGAACATAAAGGCGGCCTTGGCGGGCCTTCGGGAAATGCGGGTTCTGTGGGGATGTTCCCTGCGGGAAGAACGTTCTGCAGGGCACGGGGATTTCCGCCTTTCCCCTGCGGAAGAGGCGGCGGACATCGGACCTGTCGGAGTATGACGGAGAATGTTGCTTCCGGGCGGGCAGAATGGTGCCGGATGCCGGGCGTCCCGGATGGTGGGGAATAAGGAGTCGGAGTCATGGATATACGCAGTCTCAGCGTGGTGCAGGCCATTCTTGCCGAGGGAAGCTATCAGAAGGCCGCGCAGCGCCTTCACTGTTCGCAGTCCACCGTGACCTTTCAGGTGCGGCGGTTGGAAAACGAGCTTTCCCTGCGGCTTTTCGAGCGTGTGGGCAGGCGCATGGTGCTCAGCCGTGCAGGGAAGGATATTCTGCCGCATCTGGAAGCCGTGCTTTCGGGGATGCGGAACATATTGCAGTACGGCGGCGAAGGTGTGGAACCTGCGGGAGAGGCGCGCATAGGCGTGGCGGAATCGCTGCTTTCCTGCCTTGTGCCCCGTATGCTGGGCCGTTTCACGAAGAAGGCTCCCCGTGTGCGGCTGGAACTGCATTGCGCCAACTGCCACGACATCCGCAACGGCGTGCTTTCCGGCGAGTACGATATGGGGCTGTACTACGATGTGGGCGGGCATACGAGCAGCCTTTCTCTGGAAAGGCTGGGTCGGGCGGAAGGGGTGCTGGTGGCCGCGCCTTCCATGCCGGACAGTCTCAGGGATTTCACCTCATTCCATCAGGAAAAAGACGTGGCCTTCATCATCAACGAACCGCGCAGCGTGTTCCGGGAACGGATGGAAGCATACCTGCGCGTGCGGGACATACGGCTGTCGAGCACCGTGGAAATCTGGAACATCGAATCCATACGGCGCTGCGTGGCGGAAGGCATGGGCGTTTCGTTTCTGCCGCGCTTTACCGTGGAGCGGGATATTGCCCGGGGGTCGCTTGTGGAAATTGCCGTGCCCATGGCGGAGAAGGGGGCGGATATTCTCTGCGTGCATCACCGAAACCGCGAAGAAGGGCCGGCTCTGCGCTGCTTCCGCGATCTTTTTGCACAGGTCGTGAACGAGGCATCCCCGGGAACTCCGGAGCATGCCTGAAGACAGGTTCTGCCCGGTGTGCCCTCCCCGGCGGCCCGGAGCCTTCGTTCACACATCCCCGCCGCGAAAGAGCGAAAGGCTTTCGTGACATGTTCCGGCGGCGTTTTGCGTGCGCGCACAGCAGAAGGCATTCCGTTCCCCGGCGGTCGTGAACGGCCCGCCGTATACTGCGGAAAATCCTGCCTTCCGCCTCTGTCCGGCGGCGGGGCGTCCGCGCCGTTTCCGCGGTGTGCGTGCCCCTCACCGCAACAAGCCGGATTATCCTATCATCGCTTCCGGCAGCGGCGATACGGGCCATATCACCCGACACATCGGCGTTTTGTCCGGCATCCCCGCACCTTCTCTTCCGGCATGAAGGCTCAGCCCCGCACAGATACCCGTGCCGCGCGAGGCCCTCGGCGTCATGTTCCAGAAACAGGAAAAGCGGTAAGCCTCTGGTCATGCAAAAGCCCGGAGGCGGAAGCTTCCGGGCTTTTGCATGCAGTTTGCCGTTGTTGTCAGCGTGTTTTTTCATGAGTCAGAGCCGGGGGAGCCTCCGGCTTCACCCGTGCCGCAATCATGAGTCGTACCTTGTCGAGCCTGCAGGCTCAGCCTCACGCATCTTTTTTGCCTTTTGAATACTTCCTCCGGGAAGAACGCAGGGCATATCCTCTCGTTACTGTGCTGTACGCCTTTTTCTTGCCTGTAAGACTTCATTCGGAAGAGCAAAGGGCGGCTAAGGTTCTATTGCGATTTCCTTGAGATGGAGAACAGGGGAATACAGTGGAAAAGGTAGACTGTTGTTCTTCCATCGGAACGGACTTTTGTTTTTATGAAGGGAATGCCGAATACAGAATAGTATGCTTTTTTTCCATGGAAGATATTTTTTTTGTAACATGTTATTTTTCCAAAAAGTTTTAATTTACAGGTATACTGATTGTGTAATGCCGGAGCTGGATGGAAATAGATATCGCAAAACTGGAAAAAATTATCCGTATAGATAAGAAGATTACATATATTTATATCATCCTGATTGTAGATATCAAGCGTCTTGATATCCTTTTCCATTTTTTTGGCAAGCTGTTTAAAACGGAGATAATATCCAGGCATATCCTTATGGCGGGGAAAACATATTCCAAAAAAAAGTAAAAACATTACTTTTAATTTATTTTCAAGATGATGTTCTTTTAAATAGTCATACAAATTTTCCAGACAGTCGGGAATTTCCATGTTTTTATAAAGCACGGTGACGGTCAGTGCACCGTCTTCAGAGAGCATTCTCCTCCAGTAGCAGGAATGGGAATATTCTTTTTCATTGATGCCGTAGAAGTTTCCCATGTGCGCCAGGAGTTTTTGCGCATAGGGAATATTGTCCGTCTGGAAACCATCAAGAAAGCGGATATTATATTTTTGCAGAAATGATGTTCTGTAGAGTCTTCCCCACATTGGTATTTCAGTATCAAATGTTACATCTTTATTAATAACATCTAAAGAAACATCTCCTGTAAATTCTTTTCCACATGCAAGAATTTTTACATTTTTATTGCTAATAATATAGCTTTTAAAATTGTAGTTTACGATAAGATTATATTCGTTGCCGTCGGGATCTTTTTTTGTTTCTATGGCATCGACCATGCTTTTGATGTAATCTTCTTCCACCCAGTCGTCGGGGTCCACGAAGCAGATATATTCTCCGGTGGCATGATCAAGGCCTGCGTTGCGGCCTCCGCAGAGTTTCTTGTTTTCCGTGACGGTAACAATTTTGATGCGGTCGTCTTTGGCGGCGTAACGTTCGAGGATGGCGGCGCATCCGTCGGGGGAGCCGTTGTCCACGCAGACGATTTCAAGATCGGCGTAGCTCTGCCGAAGAAGGCTGTCGAGGCATTCCTCCAGGTATTCCTCGACGTTGTAAATGCTCAGAAGCACGGACACCACGCCTTTGCGGCAGGTCGGCGCGGGCTTTTCCGGTGCGCTGTCCCGTATGATTTCCTTCACGGCGTCTTCCATGGTCCATGCGGGGCTGAAGCCTGCCTCAAGGTTCAGGCGTGTGCTGTCGCCCACGACCACGGCCTGCTGACTGCTGCTTTGTTCCTCAAAACGCACAAGGCCTTCCTTGTGCATGGCGCGGGCGATGGTCATCACATAGTCGTGAATGGACGTACCCTTTCCCGTACAGATATTGACGATGCCTTCCGTTTTGCCGTCGAGGAGGCAGGCGAGGGCGGCCCCGGCATCCTTGACATAAATATAGTCCCGGATCAGGCTTCCGCTGCGGATGGTCACGGTTTCGTTGCGGTTCAGGTGATTGATCACGTCCGCCGTCAGACGCCGGGGGTCTTTTTCCCGGCCGTACACGGAGAAGATACGAGCCCAGCTGAAGGATAGGCCGTTGCGGGAACAGAAGTCCTGCGCCACATCACACAGGAAGGCCTTGCAGCGGCTGTAGGCATTGATGGGTTCGGCAGGGCGTGATTCTTCCAGCACGCCTTCATGATATCCGTATTCCGCATAGGTTCCGGCCATGACCACGCGTTTTCCGCCATGGTCGGCAAAGGCTCTGAGCAGGTTCACCGATGCCGTGAGGAACTCGTAGTTGCTGTTGTCGTCGAAGTTTCCCGTACTCTGCCACGCAAGATGGAGAAGAAATTCCGGCCTGACCTTGTCGAGAATATCTTCCACGGCCTTCTGGTCGAACAGATCGGCCTTCAGCCAGCATACGCCGTCGGCAGTTCCGGAACGCCTTGTGGAAAGGGCGTAAAGCTCGAAGCCGCGCTCCTTCAGGAAGGGAACGGCGGCGGAACCGATGAGGCCGGAGGCCCCGGTGACAAGAACTTTCTTCATGCGATCTCCTTGCCGTCGGCAAAGGCCTGATGGGTCCACTTGTAGTCCCACTTGCCGAAGCGCCCGATACTTTTTATGCCGAGGCTTTCAAGGTAATGGAGAACAACGGCCCTTTTTTCATAAATATCGGGTGTAAAGGTGATGTTGGCGTAAGGCTCGAAGCGTATGTCGCAGACGGCGATGTCCTTTTTGTCGAACAGCCCCATGCCGATCATGGATGTTACGGTCTTTTCCAGAACCTCTTCGGCGGGAGGAACGGCGGAGCGGTTGTCGTAGAAGACTTCCGCCTGAAGCGAACTGCACCCGTCGGGAACGTTGTCGGGAGACTTCAGGTTCGGCGAATAGACGCGGGCGGGCGGAATGTCTTCATCGTAGATGTAGAACCACAGGTATTTCGCCACATCCGGCCTGCGGAAGCCGAGCGAGACCTGATAGCCGCAGGTATGATGCAGGCCGGAGGCGGCCTCCCGTACGGCCTGCGGCACGTTGTCGAGCATGGTGACGATTTCAGGAAGCGGCAGCGTGGAGATGAGTCTGTCGTACCCGGCTCCGGAACCGTCGGCAAAAGTCACCTCGCGCCGCTTCACGTCGATGTGGACGGCCTTTTTGTTCAGCCGTATGTCCAGCCCTTCCCGGCAGACGTTCAGAATGCTGCGGAAGCCGCCTTTTCTGGGATACAGCATTTTTTTGGCAAAATAGAAGCACTCATCCTGTGTCTCGTAGGAGCCCTGAAGCACCTGCCTGATGTCGGGGGAGTACATCCTCACGCCGACCCACTTGGTTTCCAGTTCGGAAGCCTCCACGCCCCAGTATTTTCTGGTATAGGCGAAGGGGAAGTGTTCCGCGAAGTAGTTGCCGTACTGCACGCGCAGCCATTCGTCGTATCGGGCGATGTCCTGCGCGGCCTTTTGCGGCCGGGCGATGAAGTCGGCGATGATGTCCACCTTCTCGGAGGAGGGGAGCGGCGCAAGGTTGTTCTGTGCCGGATGCCTGAGCCAGCAGCCGTGATAGTAGTTGCTGGGGAAAGGGACATGCTCGTGCATGCCGTGGCTTCCGGCAAAGAGCTTTTTATCCGATTCGTCGGGAGCAAAGGAGAAGTGAACGAACCTGTCGAAGCGGAAACCGTCGATGGAAAAATTACCGCACAGTCCGCCCCAGTCACCGTCCTTTTCATAGATGACGCTTTCCGTACCGGCTTTTTTTCCGTGATAGCCCGCCGAGATGCCGGCAATGCCGGCGCCGAGAATGATGTTATCGGACAAGGTGTTCTCCGTGTTCCAGAATCTGCTTGACGCAGAAGTCGTACATATCGTCGGAATGCAGGGCCTGCTTGTACCAGTCGACGGTTTTTTCCACCGCTTCCTGCAAGCCCCAGAGGGCTTCCCAGTCCAGCATGACATAGGCCTTGGTGACGTCCAGATTGAGCAGCGTGTTTTCGTGCACGGCGCCGGGGTCGGAAGCGTCCACCACGCGGCCGCTGCCGTAGTAGTCCACAAGGCGGCTCACCACTTCAAACACCGTCTTGTTGGCGGAAATATGAGGGCCGAAGTTGAAACTGTCGGCATAGCGGACAGGATCTTCCATCATTTTTTCGCCGAGGCGGAGATAGCCGGAAAGAGGTTCCAGCACATGCTCCCAGGGCCGCGTGGCTATGGGATTGCGGATTTCTATATCCTTGCCCGCTTCAATGAAACGTATGCAGTCGGGGATGAGGCGGTTGTCGGACCAGTCGCCCCCGCCGATGACGTTGCCTGCACGCACGCTGGCGATGCAGCGCCCGTGTTCCGCATATTTTTCGGGATGGAAATAGGACTTGCGGTATGAGGAAATCATGAGCTCGGCGCAGCCCTTGGAAGAAGAGTACGGGTCGTAGCCGCCCATGCGATCCGTTTCCTTGTAGCCCCAGATCTGTTCGACGTTTTCATAGCACTTGTCGGACGTGATCATGATGACGTTTTTCACGCAGGCATTGCGGCGGACGCATTCCAGAACGTTCAGGGAGCCCATGAGGTTTGTTTCATAGGTTTCCTTCGGGAACTGATAGGCCGTGCGGACGAGGGCCTGTGCCGCCAGATGGAAGATGAACTCGGGCTGATATGTTTCAACGGCGGCGTTCAGGGCGTCGAAATCGCGCACGTCGCCCCTCACGTCGGCATAGAGTTTCTCATGCAGGCGGCACGCGGAAAAGTTGCCTTTTTCCGAGGAAGGATCGAGCGCATAACCCACCACCTTCGCCCCCATCATGGTCAGCCAGATGGACAGCCAGGAGCCTTTGAAGCCGGTATGACCGGTGACCAGAACGGTTTTTCCTTTATAACAGTCATGATACATGATGATTTCTCCACCATTCTATGGTTTGTTTCAGTCCGTCTTCCAGAGAGAAGCGGGGGGACCAGCCGAGACTGACGAGTTTTTGATTGGAACCCACGATGAGCGGGAATTCAAGCGCTCCGGGCAGAGCTCCCCACAGCACTTTTCCCTGAAAGCGGGTAAGTTCGACGATGCTCTGAACAATGGAGCGCAGCCTGACGGGCGTGCCGGAACAGATGTTCACGGCGCCGGCGGCGTCGCTTTCAAACACGTCGACGATGCCTGCGGCGGTGTCCGCAACATGGAGGTAGTCCTGTATCTGCAGGCAGTCGCTTACCCTGATGTCTTCTCCGCGCAGGGCGGAAAGAATCACGCTGGGCATGAGGCGTGACGTTCTTTCCCACGGGCCGTAGAGATTGAACACGCGCGGCCACTTGAAGATCATGCCGTGCTGTCGGCAGAAGGCCTGGGCCGTATGATAGAGCGCGGCCTTGCACTGTCCGTGCAGCGAGGCGTTGTTCAGGGGCGTTTTTTCCTCCGAAAGGTAGCCGAAGGAAAAATCGTACTCCGAAACAGTGCCGTTGGCCTGGAATATTCTGCCTCCCGACTGCTGGAAGCAGCGCAGAAGGTGCAGCGAGGCTTCGAGCCAGTCCATGTTGATGTCGTGGACATGGCATTTGGGGCCGATGTACCAGGCAAGATGCAGCACGGCCTCAAAGCTGTTTTTTTTGAAAAAGTCTTCCACCGAGGAGCGGTCGAGCAGATCGAGTTCCACCTGCCTCAGCCCTTCGCGCGGGACGGACGAGCTTTTTCTGGAAATGCCCGTCACCCGCCACCCTCGCGAGAGCAGCTCTTCCGTGACCGCCGTTCCGATGAATCCGGTATGGCCGGTAACCAGCACCTCACGCATCGGGCATTACTCCCATACCTTCCACGGCGCCTTGCCGGAATCCCACATTTCATTGAGTTCTATCTTGTCTTTCAGCATGTCCATGGGGTGCCAGAAGCCGTCGTGCTTGTAGGCCTTGAGCTCCCCGTCACGGGCAAGGCCCATGAGAGGCGTGCGTTCCCAGATGGTCTTGTCACCCTCGGTGATGTAGTCGAACACCTGCGGTTCCAGCACGAAGAAGCCTGCATTGATCCAGGCGGAAGAGGCGTTTTTGGGTTTTTCCTGGAAGGAACGGATGGTGCTGCTCTCGTCCATGTCCAGCACGCCGAAGCGGCCCTGCGGCTGTACGGCGGTGAGCGTTGCTATCCGTTTGCTTTTCTTGTGGAAATCTACAAGTTCGGCGATGTTCACGTCGGAAACGCCGTCGCCGTAGGTGAGCATGAAGGTGTCATCGCCGAGGATTTCCTGCGCCCTTTTGATGCGCCCGCCGGTGAGCGTGCCGGAACCTGTGTCCAGCAGTGTCACTTTCCAGGGTTCGACGTGCTTGTGATGTACTTTTACTTCTCCGTTGGACAGGTCGAACGTGACGTCCGAATTATTGGTGAAGTAGTTGGTGAAATACTGCTTGATGTACTCCTGCTTGTACCCGCAAAGCACCACGAAGTCGTTGTACCCGTAATGGGAGTATATTTTCATGATATGCCAGAGAATGGGCTTCCCGCCGATTTCCACCATGGGTTTGGGGCGGATGTTCGTTTCTTCTCCAAGACGCGTGCCGAAACCTCCGGCGAGAATAGCTACTTTCATGATATCTCCAAAGTGTTAAAGGTTATATGTTTCACAGGAATATGTATCATGACAATACATATTTTTATTAAATGCGTTTCGGTCTTCTCCAGCTTGCGATTTTCATGGAAAAAAGATACACGACCCGATTGTCGTTGAAATTCCCGATGTAGAGAATTTTTTCAAATCCTCTCAGTGTCTTTATCATGGTAATATCTTTTCCGGGAAATCGGCCTGTGCGTATGCTCAGTATTCCTTTTTTTATATCTTTGAGCAGAGCATTTTCCGGTTCCAGCTCCCAGCGATGAATGGAACGGGCCAGTTCATAAACCAGACCCGGTCGTTCCCAGTCCTGACAGATTTTTATGGCAGCACGGAAATAAAAAATGCAGAACCGTTCAAACAGAGGCTGTTTTTCCGGCAGCAGATTCCAGGTCATCCAGAAGGAATGAATGGTATCAAGAATGCGGATATAATCAAAAGCCATGCCGCTTTTTTTTGCATGGGCGATCCCTGTGATGGAATCGGATCTGCGAAAATAGCGATAGAGTTTTTTCTGAACGAAACGCACCTTGTGGTGCAGGGAAAAGAAATTGATGATGAAGACGTTGTCTTCAAAATACAAGCCTTCGGGAAAACGAAGATGAATGCTTTCTATTTTTTCACGACGGAAAAGCTTGTCCCATACTACCATGGAGAAACGGGAAATTTCGTCATCGTTCACTCTTTTGACGCCGGAAGAAGTCACGTCGAAATATCCGGAGTGTACGGGAGTCAGGCGGTCTCCGTTCATGATGATTTCTTCTGCACTGAAATATACGGCGTCTTCATCACCGGCTTGGGCTAAAAGCGTTTCGTACATGTCGGGCAGGATTTCATCGTCGCTGTCCACAAAGGAAATCCACGTTCCTTTTGCAACGTCCAGCCCCGCGTTGCGCGCGGCGGAGACGCCGCGGTTGCTCTGTTCAAGAATACGGACGCGGGCGTCTCTGGCGGCATATTCATGAAGGATGGACAACGAGGAATCCGTGGAGCCGTCGTCGATGCAGATGACCTCTATGTCGTGAAAAGACTGATTGAGGACACTGTCCAGACAGCGTCTCAGATACTTTTCGACATTGTAGACGGGAATGATGACGGAAATGACGGGAGTATGGTTTTTCATAGGTTCCCTGCAGAATTGACGGCCGTATTTTTTTTCACCAGCGCCAGCGTGTCGGGCCTGTAATGCCCCATGATGGTGCGGAGTTCCGTCTGCTGAATGCCCATGTTCATGAGAAATTGGGCGAAACTGTGTCGGAGGTCCTGGAGGCGCAGTTCCGGGCGGCCGAGCTGCCGCCGCACCGCGTTCCAGGTATAGTGCAGCGAAGAGAGGGGCTTTCCCCGGGAAGAGGGGAAAAGCCACGGGCAGTCGCCTTGCTTTTTCAGGGAGCGGATGAAGGTCATGGCCTCCTTGTTGAGAGGAATGAGACGCCGCCGTCTGGTAACCGTCATGCTGGTGGAAAGAAGACCCCGGGAAAGATCGACATCTTCCCACCGGGCATGAAGAATCTCTGATTTGCAGGCTCCGGTGAGCAGCATGAGACGTATGGCCTGCATGTTCACGTTATCCGGCTTTTCATCCAGAATATGGATAAGCTTCAAGGCGTCTTCCATGGAAAGAGGCGCGGGGCGGCGCGGGACTTCTTTGATACATGAGGCATGTTTGAAGGCCTTGTCGCTTTCCAGCAGCCTCCAGCGCACGGCGCAGTTCAGCATGTATTTGACCAGCCAGAAAATGCGGCAGCAGGAGGAGGGCGACATGCCGGAAGCTTCCAGCCGGGTCATCCAGTCCTTCAGCGTTTCTTCGGAAATGTCGGCAAGCGCCGAGGCCCCCAGATACGGCAGTACATGCCTTTCCAGATAGCGTCCGTCCGTCTTCCAGCTGCGTTTGTGTTCCCGGGCGAAGGGCAGATAGCGTTCCCTGGCAAAATGCTCGAAAGACAACGAAGACTCCGGTCCGTCAGGTATGGGGCCGGAGATTTTTTTCTCCGTCATGGTGTGCCGCCTCTGGTGTCGAAAAGGTGTACTTTTTGGACACTCTCTCCAAAAGGAGGACGGTTATTTTCTACTGGCATTTTTTTGCGTTGTTTGGTACTTAAAACGCGACTGACAGTAGGATTTTTTTTGTGTCCAAAAAGTACACTTTTTGGCTGATGACGGAATTCGTCAGGGAATGCCGGAAGAAACGCGCAGAACATGAGGCGTTTTTCCGGCTTTTTTATGCCCGGAGAATGCCCGCTGTTCCGGCGGCATGCTTTGCTGTAACAAATTTTTTTCTGGAAAAGGTTCCCGGCGGCGGAGAAAAGGGAAGGTGCAGGGGATGAGATGCGGAAGGGGCCCGGGAGCTTCCGTTCTTTTCGTGTACCCTCGAAGTCAGCGGGAGGAAAAGGAGCCTGGTCAGGCGGTTTCGGGGGGAACTGTCTGTACGACGAGTCCGTCAGGCGGCTTTTTCGCGTGTTCCCGCCGCGGACGGCCCCGGAAAGGGAAGGCCTCCGGGCGGAGGGAGAAAAAGTCAGCCGCGTTTGCTGCTGTGCCGGATATCATCAGAAAAGGAACGGTGTTTGACCGGCAAAGCAACGGGAAAGGGAGAGGGTACGACACGTCGGTGATATCCGCGCCCGTGCGTATCGGCGATACGGATTATGCCGGGGAAGTGGTCGTTGAACATCTTCCGGGCAGGCAGGGACTTTATCTGCATGAGGTGGAAAATAAAAAGAGGCTCGAAGATGCGTTCAAGACTCCCACTGAAGGAAGCGCATCCCAAGCCTCACGATTGATTCTGGGGCAAAAGCTTGACGGAGTCAAGCGCGCGTCCAAAGTCGTTGATGATGAAGGCAGATCTTTTTGGTACATCATACAGATAAAAAAGAGAAGGCTCCTCAACATGAAGAGCCGTTCCTGGGGAACACCGGATGGTTCCGCCTTCCCTCCTTTGACCGATACACAGAACATGCACGGAATACGCAGCGAGCGTGTCTCTGCTGACGGTGTTTCCGATGGATCCAACATACCCGGGACTAGCACTCTTCACAAGGGCCTGCCGCCGCTTTTTTGCAGGCGGGACAGGTGCTGCGGCCCTTGCGCCGGATGAGGCGGAAGCGGCGATTCGTCCAGACATTGAGGATATTATTACTCAAGCAATCAGGGGACAAAATGGGCCGGTCGTTCTGCCGGTAATCTGGAAAGTCCAACAGCAAAGGCTGTACTGGAAGAAAGTACCAAATACAAAGGCGATGCAGGCAGCTTTACCAAGCACGGATTGACGTGGCGTAACGAACATGACGGCTGGACGCCGGAGCATATTGCTGAAGGTTATAGAGGAATCTACAACTCACCGGACACTGTTGTTATTCCGAATGTTTTGGAGTGAATCCTTCTGCAAAAGAGGCGTTATGGGATCCTCATGCTGGAGAATCCTGGTATATGCCGATAGTTTCTTACAAAAAAGGCTTCAAGAGTATAACGCTGTATAATCCTGAAGCCTCCAAAGTCGAAAGACTTTGGAAAGACAAGGGCTGTTGGGAGGGCGGGTCGACTTCCTCCATCTTTACTCCAACTTTGGGGGAGCGCTCGAAGAGCATTGGCAGCGGGACCATTTCTGCTGTCAATAACCCGTCTTTCAAGAACACCATACGCGGACTTGACACATGGCGCAAGAATGAAAAGCCGGTAACAGGTGGCGGGACATGTTGCCGTTGTTCGAGTCTGCCAGAGCAGAAGGCACAGGCTCTGCCCCTGAAGAACCGTCGACCTGGGACGAGATAACGCGCGGCCCTATCCTCGGCACGCGCAACGTGCTGGAAGGCCCGGGCTCTGTTTCAGACACATTCGCCCGTCAACGCCGTGGGGCGGCTTTTCGGATACGATATGGGGCTTGTCAACCCCGGCAAAGAGCTTGCCGACGCCATGGGCCTTCCCGTCCCTGCAACGGATCTGGAAAAGAACATGGCGCTTTGGGAAAGCGGAGCGGCT
>NZ_CALUWY010000071.1 GCF_944324615.1 uncultured Mailhella sp. | reverse complement strand
GTGAGCGACGGCAAGGAAAACCGCCTGCTGCGCGAGGAAGTGCGGCCCGACGACGTGGCCGACATCGTGGCGCGCTGGACGGGTATTCCGGTCACCAGACTGCTGCAGTCGGAACGCGAAAAGCTTCTTGAGCTTCCCGCCCGTCTGCATGAGCGCGTGATCGGGCAGGATGAGGCCGTGCAGGCCGTGTCGGATGCGGTACTCCGTGCCCGCGCCGGTCTTTCCGATCCGCACAGGCCTCTGGGTTCCTTCATCTTCCTCGGCCCCACCGGCGTGGGCAAGACGGAACTGTGCAAGACGCTGGCCGAAGCCCTGTTCGATACCGAAGACAACATGGTTCGTCTCGATATGAGCGAATACATGGAAAAATTCTCGGTGTCGCGCCTCATCGGTTCGCCGCCAGGATATGTGGGCTATGAGGAAGGCGGACAGCTCACCGAAGCCGTGCGCCGCAAGCCCTACAGCGTGGTGCTCTTCGATGAAGTGGAAAAGGCTCACCCGGATGTGTTCAACACGCTCCTGCAGCTTCTGGACGACGGGCGTCTGACCGACAGCCAGGGCCGCACCGTGGACTTCAGGAACACCATCATCATCATGACGTCCAACATCGGTTCCCCCATCATGCTGGACGGCATCGACGAGAAGGGTGAATTCAAGCCCGGCGTGCGCGATGCGGTGATGGCGGAACTCAAGCGTTTCTTCCGGCCCGAGTTCCTGAACCGTGTGGATGAAACGGTGATGTTCTACCCGCTGCGCGCCGATCAGATCGGAGCCATCGTGGATCTGCAGATCAGGAATCTGCAGAAGAGACTCGACGAGCGCAAGATCACGCTGGAACTTACCGACGACGCCCGCAACTTCATTGCGGAAACGGCCTACGATCCGGCCTACGGCGCGCGTCCGCTCAAGCGCTGGATACAGCACAACCTGGAAACCAGACTCGCCCGCGCCGTCATCAGCGGCGAGGTCCGCGACGGCTGGAAGATCCGCGTGGTGGTGGACAGGAACGAGGACGGCGGCACCCTGAGATTTGAAAAAGTGGAAGGGTAAGCCCCGTAACGGGAAAGAACGCCTGTAAGGCGATGTATAAGGCCCGCGATACCGGAAACGGTGTCGCGGGCCTTTTTTCGTGCCTTTCTTTCATGCCCTTATACGGCCGCGCCATCTTCGCTCTTTCCGGAGGAGCGCTTCACATCGAAGCTTGAGCAGTGGCGGGCGATGGTGTCTATATAATCCTCATAGTTGTCGAGATAGAACGACAGCGCGCGGGAGAAGTTCATGCCGAGCATGCCGTCGACAAAGAGCTGACACACTTCCTGCACGTTGAGCAGTATGCTCTGGAAGCGGGCCAGCACCACCCTTTCCTCTCTGGTCATGCCGCGCAGAAGGCTCAGCAGCGTCTGCTGCGCGCAGGGCTGATAGTACCAGAAATACATGAGATCCAGCGCGTTGATGATGCTTTCCACCTGAAGCGCCCGGGCCTCTTCGGCCTTGGTGAAGCGTATGAACTCCCGGGGCTGGGCCAGCAGGGAAAGCATGTCCCTGTCGGGAAAGGCCAGTTCCAGCCTTGTATAGCAGTCGAAAAGGTGCTTCAGCTTGGTCTGGTAATCCCAGTTGCGCAGGCGGTAGTTGTTGCGGCGGTCGGCCACGGCCTCGATGAAGCCCGCCACGGTGTCGGAGGCGAATTTCGACACGATGGCCGCGGCGGGAATGAGGATCTGTTCCGGGGGGATGACGGTGATCAGCGGAAAGAAGGCGTAGAGCACGGAATTGTAGAGCATGGCCACGGGAATGGCCAGAACGCTGCGGAAGAAGTTGCCGATGACGGCCGTCCGGGGAAAACCGCGGTAGATGTTGTGCGAGGAGATGTACATGCCGTTGGCCAGAGCGATGATGGAAAAGACGAGCAGCGGGAAATTTTCCACCGTGAGGCCCAGCACTCTGCTGAGGAGGAGGTTTCGGGTCAGCCCTTCGAGCAGAATGACGGAAATGCCCGTGTACATGAGAGAATCGCACACTCTCGACCAGTTGACGAATTTTTTCCAGGAAAGCAGCATGTTCTTGCGCACGCCGCCGCCGGCGATGACGGCCTGTATCACGTTGCGCACGCCGGTGATGCCGAACCAGATGGGCGCGCCGAACCAGGCAAGCACCCACCATTCCTGGGTGATGAGGAAGGTGAGAAGGGCGGGGATGAAGCCGCAGAGCACCTTGAGCACATTGGAAAAGGTGGTGTTCAGGTAGCCTTTGCCCGGCGAGTCTTCCCTGTCGGGGAGCGGATCGGCATGGGCGGAGCCGAGGCCGTTGGTCTTTTCCATGGTCATGCCGCCCATGGTGATGACGTTGCCCGGCTGCCCGATGCGTATGTTCTCATCCAGAGGTTCCCATTCTCTCTTGCGCTTCATGCCGCAGGTGGCAAGTCCCAGCAGTTTCCGGCCCAGGGCGCAGCAGCGGGGCATGTGCTCCCGCGGTCTGTATTCCTCGCGGCAGCCCAGGGGCATCTGTATGGGCAGGGTGACCACGCTGATGTATTTGTTGCCGGTGAGGTGCTTTCTTGCGTTGCCGGGCAGGGTTTCGGGCACGGCAAGGCCCATGCCGTAGCGGTTGCCCAGGTGGCTTGTGGAATCGGTGCCCATGTGGCTGGCAAGGGGCGCGTAGCGGTACAGGGCCTGAAGCGCCGGAATGTTGCCCAGAATGGCGCGGAATTTTTCGCAGCGCTCCCGGTTTTCGGGGTTCAGGGAGCAGTCCATGCGGCCGAGCATGTCGCGCAGGATGCGCTTGAGGCGCATGACGTCGCCTTTGTTGATGGCGATCTGCAGCTCGTTGATTTCCCGGATGTGGCTGAGATTGCCTTCGTGCCATTCCTTGAGATTGAAAAGTTCAAGATGGGTGATGAAGCCCTGCCCGTCCCAGATGATTTCCAGAACGTCTTCCGCCGTGAGTCCGGCAAGCTGCAGGGTGATGCGGTAGCCGCTGCGCAGGGTGCTCAGCCGCTCCAGCAGCTGCGGCACGCTCATGCGCAGAAGTTTCGGGCGTGAGTCTTCTTCCGAAGCGGGGGGATCTTCAGGGGAGGGCAGCTCGGGGTTGCAGGCAGGGGCAAGGCAGCTGTCGTGAATGACCGAAGGGGTGAATTCATCCATGCGCTTCATCCGGCGGAGAATTTCCGCCTTGCGGGCCTCGTCGGCCTCTTCCAGTTCCATGGTGAGGTCGGCCGTCTTGGCCTGGAACTTGGGCAGCAGCGTTTTGTGGGCAAATTCCGCCAGATGCAGCAGCGAGGGCTGCCCGTTGCCCACAAAGGCAAGAAAGGCATCCTTGTCCAGCGTGGTCACGGGAATGCCGAGATCCCTCGTGAGGGCCGGCGCGTGGCGGCTGTTCCAGAGCTCCAGGGTGGCGAACACATGTTCCTGTATCCAGAGCGAGGCCTTGCGCCCTTCCTCCATGAAGGCGCTCATGGAAGGCGAGGTGAGAAAGTCCAGAAAGTCCTCAATGTCGGAAAAGCCGCGCGGCGCCCAGATGAAATCCACATAGCGCCCCCGGAAGGAGGCGCGGAATTCCAGACCGATACGCACGGAAATGCCCATGAGGGCGGCGGCGCTCAGAAGTTCGCGGGCCACGTCCACTTCCACATAGTTGTAATACACCACGGTGAGGTTGCGGATGCCCTTCACCCAGGCATCCATGATGAGGAAGGTGGCGTTCTTGCGGCCCTTGGTGTTGGCGTCGTGAACATGCTGGTCCAGCGTAAGCTGATTCCATTCCTCCGGCATTTCCATGAGATGATGCCTGTTGAGAAATTCCCTGACGATGCGCGGATTGCCCGAGGCGGCCTTGCGGAAGTCGTGTATCAGCTTGAGCTGGGCGTATTCGTCGTTCCGGGAACGGATGATGGCCTTCATGATCTGGATGAGCACCCGGCCCGTATTATAGCGGAACGTGGTCTGGGCGCTGTGCAGCACCTCGTCGTGCAGCGTGCGCAGAGCGGCCAGGCGGTTTTCCGCAGGGCCTGCCTTGGTAAGACTGCCCAGAAGATTGATGACGGCCTGAGCCATGCGGAATGCGTGCGTTGTGGTCAGGTTCAGAATGCCGTGAGGATGGAGCCGGGCATGGAATATTCTGTGTTCCAGGTCGGAAGAAGGGCCGTAGTCGATGATGTTGTTGATCATCTTCATCAGCTCTCTGTCCTGCCTGTCGAAGAAGAACATGTCGGACATGATCGCACCGCCGTATTTGAACACGGAAGAGTGGAGGGGGAATACTTTTATGACATTTTGTCACATATTACGGACATCCTGTCAGCTCAGTCAATAAAATCAGCTTATTATGACAGTTTCTTTACAATGTTGTGAATATGTTCCCACATGCGCGCAAGCTGAAGACAGAAAAATCGCACGGCTTTCGGAAGCGCCGGACGGCGGAAAGTCGGCATGAGCGGAAAGCGGGAAGAGAAGGCACGGCGGCAGGCGGGAAGTATTGCCTGCGGGAGGGGAGGAAGAGGGAAGATTACGGGTGCGGCGATTTTCTGCGGCTTCAGATACGGCAGGGGCGCCCTGCACGGCATGTGCGGGGCGCCCCTGAGATGTTGGCGGACGGCGTCAGATATGCTGATAGGGCTTTCTGCCTTCCTCGTACAGGTCGGTGCCGAAGCAGTCGGCCACCACGGTGACGGGGAAGTCTTCCACTTCCATGGCGGCAAGGGCCTCAGGTCCCAGTTCCGGCCAGGCAAGCACGGTATAGGAACGGATGCAGCGGGAAATGAGCGCGGCGGCCCCTCCGGTGGCGGCGAAATACACGCAGACATTGTCCCGGATGGCGTCCATCACCGCCCGGGAGCGGTTGCCCTTGCCTATCATTCCGGCAAGGCCGAGCTTCAGCAGGCGGGGGGTGTAGGCATCCATGCGGCCGGAGGTGGTGGGACCGGCGGAACCTATGGGTCTGCCGGGTTTGGCGGGGGAAGGCCCCACATAGTAGATGAGCTGTCCTTCCGGGTTGAAGGGCAGGGGGCGGCCCGCGTCAAGGGCTTCCGTCATGCGTTTGTGGGCGGCGTCGCGCGCCGCGTAGATGGTGCCGCTGATGAAGGCGAGATCGCCTGCGCGCAGCTTGCGGATGTCATCCTTGGAAAGAGGCGTGACCAGATGATGGGTGGAAGGCATGGCGTTTCCTCACAGAACGGCTTCCGCATGGCGCGCGGCATTGCAGTTGATGTTGACGGCCACGGGCAGGCTGGCGATGTGCGTGGCGCAGAATTCCACATTCACCTTGAAGGCGGTGACGCTTCCCCCGAGGCCTGCGGGGCCGGTGCCGAGCCTGTTCACCATATCGAGGAGCTCTTCTTCCAGCTTCGCATAGCGCGGGTCGGGGTTGCGGCTTTCCACGTCGCGGGCGCAGGCCTTCTTGGCGCACAGGCAGGCAAGTTCCATGTTGCCGCCTATGCCCACGCCTATGACCATGGGCGGGCAGGGGCTGGCCCCGGCATGACGCACGGTTTCCAGCACGGCCTTCTTCACGCCCTCGATGCCGTCTGCGGGCACGAGCATGTGCAGTGCGCCCTTGTTTTCGCTTCCCGCGCCCTTGGGGGCGAGGCGGAGCGTGATACGGTCCCCGGCCACAAGGCGGGTGTGGATGACGGCGGGCGTGTTGTCGCCGGTGTTTCTGCGCTCAAAAAGCGGCTCTTCCACCGAGGATTTGCGGAGATATCCTTCCGTATAGCCTTTGGCTATGCCCTGATTCACGGCGTCTTCAAAAAGGCCGCCCGTGATGTGCACTTCCTGCCCGATTTCGGCAAAGACCACGGCAAGCCCCGTGTCCTGGCAGATGGGGACGTTTTCCTTCTCTGCAATATCGGCGTTCTGGATGAGCTGGTCGAGCACGTCGCGCCCTGTGGGCGAAAGTTCGCATGCTCTGGCACGGTGCATGGCGGCCAGAGTGGATTCGGGCAGGCGGCAGCAGGCTTCCACAGCCAGGCGCGCCACGGTGTCGCGTATGAGGTCGACGGAAATTTCTCGCATGATATCTCCCGGATGCGTGAGGTTCGGCCCGAACATAGGCCTTTTTGCCGGGAAAATAAAGCGGCGTGTCGCCGGGAGATTTCCCCGCGGTCTTTCCGGCACTGTCGCCGGGAAGGCATACTTTCCGGAAATGCCGGGGAGGGCACGGCCATGCGTCCAGAGGCCGCATGGCCGGAGAAAACGTCACTACATCTTCGTGATGACGGATTTGACGGAAACATGCTCCAGCTGGCCGATTTTTCCGGTCATGGCGGAAATGGCCTCATTGCTGCCGTCCACGGCGAGGGAGATGATGGACACGCCGCGATCGCGGTAGGGAATGCCCAGACGGCCGACAATGATGTCGGCATACTGATGCAGGATGGCGTTCAGGGCTGCGGAGGCTTCGATGTTTTCCACAATGATGCCGACGATGCCGAGGCGGTTTTCTTCCATGATGATGTCCTTTGTCTGCAGGGAGCCTTCGGGCGCGAAGGCGGCGGGCGCGCAGAACCCTTTCTGCAGGGCCGCGCGGAACGATGCTTTCAGCAATGGCGCGCCCTGTCAAGACAGGAGAGCGGGGAAAAGGCCCCGTGTGCGGAAGAGGGCGGCAACTTCTCATGGGGGAAGAGGTCGGGATGAGCGGGGGCGGAGCTTTTCTCTTGCCTCATGAGGAGGAACGTGTATGATGCCCGCATTCCGACCGGCGGATTCATCTTCCGGGAGGAGCGCCGCAACTGCGGCTTTTTGTTACGGTATCCCGACTGCGAAGAACGCCTCCGTGCGTTCCGGGCAGAAAGGTCTGTGCCGCCCGCCCCGCCCTGCGACGGGGAGCTCATCGTATTCCGGGCGCCTTTCCTTGCGGGAAGGCGCCTTTTTCTTTTCTCTGGGCGCCTTGTCTGAACGGCAGTTTCTGCCATGGACGGCTTTTGCCGGGGCGGCCTGGCCGCCGGGGGAATCACTATGTACAATGTACGCTCTCTGGACTCCAACGAATTCATCGATCATGCCGAGATCATGACCTCTCTGGAAGAGGGAAAAAAGCTGGCCGCGGACAGGGTCTCTGTGGAACGCATTCTGGACAAGGCGGCCGGATGCGGGGGCCTCACGCACAAGGAAGCGGCCGTGCTGCTCTATGTGGAGGACGAGGCGACGAGAAAGCGCATGTATGCGCTGGCCCGGAAGATCAAGGAACACATTTACGGCCGCCGCATCGTCATGTTCGCGCCGCTGTACCTTTCCGACTACTGCGTGAACAACTGCCGGTACTGCGGCTTTCATGCCAGCAACAAAACGGTGCGGCGCAGGCTCTCTCAGGAGGAGCTGCGTGAAGAGGTGCTGGCGCTGGAAAAGCTGGGGCACAAGCGGCTGCTGCTGGAGGCGGGGGAAGACGACAGACATTGCCCCATCGACTATATTCTGGAGTGCATGCACACCATTTACGACACGAAGCTGCAGAACGGTTCCATACGTCGCGTGAACGTGGACATAGCCGCCACCACGGCGGAAAACTACCGCAGGCTCAAGGAAGCCGGGCTGGGAACCTACATTCTCTTTCAGGAAACCTACCACAAGCCCACCTATGAATTCATGCACATGGGCGGCCCCAAGGCCAGTTATGAATGGCATACCGAGGCCATGGATCGCGGCATGCTCCACGGCGGGCTGGACGATGTGGGTATAGGCGCGCTTTTCGGCCTGTACGACTGGCACTATGAGGTGATGGGCCTGCTCATGCACGCCGAGCACCTGGAAGCCGTGGCCGGCGTGGGACCGCACACCATTTCCTTCCCCCGGCTGCTTCCCGCCGAAGGCGTGGATTATTCCGCCTATCGTCTGGTGAACGATGAGGATTTCAAGCATCTCATCGCCGTCACCCGTCTGGCCGTGCCCTATACCGGCATGATACTCACCACCAGAGAATCCGCAGCGTTCCGCCGCGAGCTTCTGGATATCGGCATGTCCCAGATGAGCGCCGGTTCCTGTGTGGGCGTGGGCGGCTATGCGCACCCCGGGCGTGAGATCCCCGGCGAGGCCCCGCAGTTCCACCTTGCCGATGAACGCAAGCCCGAAGACGTGCTCAAGGGACTGGTGCGCGACGGCTATCTGCCGAGTTTCTGCACGGCCTGCTACCGTTCGGGCCGTACCGGCGACCGTTTCATGCCTCTTGCCAAGAGCGGGGAAATCAGCAACTGCTGTCAGCCCAACGCCATGCTGACCTTCAAGGAATATCTGCTCGATTATGCCGACGACGAGCTGAAGGCTCTCGGCGAGCGTATGATAGCCGATGAGCTGGAACACATCACGCGGGAGAAGCGCAGAGCGCAGACCATGGACTATCTGAAGAGACTGGAGGCCGGGGAAAGAGACCTGCGTTTTTAGAGCCTGCCGCTTTGGCCCTGCCGGAGTCCGTTGCTCCGGCAGGTATGCCCGAAGCCTCCTTTCGCATTCCAGATCCTGTGACGGGCCGTTTCATGGCCGGTGATGGGAGGATTCCGGAATTTTCCGCATGAAAAAGGCATCCGGTCGTTTTCCCGCAGGGGAAAAGCGGCCGGATGCCTGTATTTCACGTTGAGAACTTCCGCGGACCTGCTGCGCTCTGGAAGAAAACGGCGCAGATTCGCGCGGAACAGCGGATTTTACGGGAAGAACAGCCTTCTGGAAAGGGTGGTGGTGTCCTCCTGGCTTCCGATCCACACGAAGCGGTCATCCCTCAGGGCGCTGTCGCCCCGGTTCCAGCGGTAGGCCACCAGCGGGCCGCCGGAAACGGCGCTGAAGTCGAGGCAGGCCACATGCGGGGAATAGATGCGTATGTCTTCGCCGGGGCTTCGCCAGTAATGCCCGAAAAAGGTGGGGTATTCCACGGGCAGGGCTTCCCAGCTGCCGGGTGCGGGCTTTGCCTCTTCGGGAATGGAGAAGAGGTCGTCGCAGCCCATGAGGGCCATGTCGCGGCAGCTTTCCCCTGTGGGGAGCCACCATTTCACGCGGAAGCGGTCTCTTTCGTTGCCTTCCTTGTCACGCAGCAGCATGCCTTCGGGCATGGGCAGTTCCGGCCCCTTGAGCAGCGTTTCCACAGCCTGATATTCACAGCTTTCCTTGTCGCAGCAGGCGCGGGCGTACCCTGCCTCGGCAAGACAGGGAGCGTCTCTGCGGCCGGAAACAAGGCTTTCCCCTTCGCATTCGCCGTTGGTGAGCATGTCCATGGCATCCTGCGACCAGCAGGCGTGCACCATGTGCAGGCGGTTTCCCTCGCCGCCCAGATCGCCTATTTCCAGCCAGAGGGGCAGGCTGCGCATCCACTGCACCCACGGCTGATAGCAGCCGGCGAGCTGTTCCAGCGTGGCGGCGTGCTGCAGGGTGTGCTTTTCATTATGACTGCGGAGAAATTCGCCGGGACTGTCCGGCCGGGGAGTGTTCCAGCATATGGCGTTGAATTCATGGTTGCCCATGAGGCATTCGGCCGCTCCCGCCTCGCGCATGTTGCGCACAATCTTCAGCGTTTCCAGAATCTGCGGACCCCGGTCGATATAGTCGCCGAGAAAGATGACCATGCGGTCGGGGTGTCGCCACACGCCGCCGCTTTTTTCATATCCCAGGCGGGAAAGCAGGGCCTCCAGCTTGTCTGCGCAGCCGTGTATATCACCTATCACGTCGTAACCATTCAGCATACCTTGCTCCAGATGGCGGCGGGCAGGGCCGGGAATCCCTGAAAAAAGCCTCTGCCCCTGAAATTGGAATCAGTGTAACACAAGAGGCATGGAGATAAAAGGGGAGCGGAGATATATTTATGGAACGGCTCGAATGAAGCTTGCGGAGGCTTGCGGCGGAAGCGTTTTCACACTTTGTTACAGGGAAGTGGGGCGTGTTTTGCAGGGGGAGGGGAAGGCAGAAAAAGCCCCGCCTTTCCCTGTTACAGAAAAGGCGGGGGCGGAATGCTCTTCATGCAGGTCCGGATACGACGCAACGGGAAGAGTTTCCGGCAGGGCCTGCGGGTCCTGCGCGGAAGAGTGGTTTCACGTTGCAGAGCAAAGGCTCAGTCGGAGATCAGGCATGCATCCAGCGCGGAGGATATGGCCTTTTCATCCATGTGGCGTCCGATGAAGACAAGTTTGATCATGCGGTCGCCGTAGCGTGCATCCCAGTTGCGGTCGAGTTCCGGGTTGGCCCGGCGGGCTTCCTTCCGCTGCTGCTCCGGCGCCGTGGCCATCCAGCGGCCGAAGGGCGTGGCCACGGTCTGCCTTCCCGCCTGCTCGAACATGTAGGACATGGAGGGATTTTCCCGGAACCATATCAGGCCCTTGCAGCGGATCACGTTTTCCGGCCAGCTCATTTCCACAAAGGAGCTGAACTTTTCCTGATCGAAGGGCGCGCGGCGGAAGTATACGAAGGTGGAAATGCCGTACTCCTCAGTGTGGGAATGGCCTTCCTCGTGATCGTGATGGTGTTCGTGATGACTGCCGTGAGGGGCGTCGTGTTCCTCTTCATGGGCGTCGTGGGCCTGAAGGGCGCGTATCCATCCGGCGGATTTGCCTGCGCGGGCGAAGTTGAAGCTGTGGGTGTTGAGGATATCGTTCACGGACACCCTGCCGTAGTTGGTCTCTATGATGCCGGCTTCGGGCTGGAGCTGACGGATGACGGCGCGGATTTCGGCAAGCTGTTCCGGAGTCACTTCGTCAACCTTGTTGAGGACCACGGTGGTGCAGAATTCCAGCTGCTGTATGAGCAGGCTTTCCACATCGTCGTCATCGTTTTCCTGCAGCAGCTTCCGGCCGCTTAAAAATTCGTCGGCCATACGCATGGC
Organism: uncultured Mailhella sp.; assembly: GCF_944324615.1. Taxonomy (GTDB): domain Bacteria; phylum Desulfobacterota; class Desulfovibrionia; order Desulfovibrionales; family Desulfovibrionaceae; genus Mailhella. The sequence continues at coordinate 2,922 of NZ_CALUWY010000071.1, read as the reverse complement.
GTCCACCACGGTGACGACGGCATCCAGCCTGCACACCGTGGGCATGACTTCGTTGCCCAGGGTGATGGCCTGCGCTATGGGCATGGGTTCGCAGATGCCGCTTGCCTCGATGAGAATATAGTCGAAGCGGCAGGTGGCGATGAGGTCGAGAATCTGCTGGAGCAGGTCTTCCTTGAGGGTGCAGCAGATGCAGCCGTTGGAAAGGGGGATGAGGCTGTCGTCCATCTCCACATTGCCGCCCTTTTCGATAAGCGCGGCGTCGATGTTCACCTCGCCTATGTCGTTGACGATGACGGCGACTTTATAGCCTTCCTGATTGGAAAGAACATGGTTGAGCAGCGTGGTCTTGCCCGCGCCGAGGTAACCGGTGAGCAGCGTGATGGGAACGATGTTTCTGCGCATGGGAGTATGTTTCGGCATTGCCGGGCTGAGGGGAGCGGCATGCGCCGCAAAAACGCGCGGCCGGTGTTCCCGGCCGCGCGAAGGGGTTATTTTTCAAGGCAGGCGTCAAGCGCGGCGCAGATGGCCGCCTTGTCCATGTGCTGGCCGATGAATACCAGCTTCTGCATCCTGTCGCCGTAGGTTTCGTCCCATTCCTCGTCAAGCTGCTTGTCCACGCGGCGTTCGGCGGCCTGACGCTTGGCCGGGGCGGCGGCCACCCATTCGCCGTAGGGCGAGGCGGTCATCTGACGGCCCGCCTGTTCGTAGAGGTAGGCGGTGTCGGGTTCGTCCACGAACCAGATGAGGCCCTTGCAGCGGATGACGCTGGAAGGCCAGGCGTCGTTGACGAAGTCCTCGAACTTCTTCTGGCTGAAGGGGGCGCGGCGGAAGTACACGAAGGTGGAAATGCCGTATTCCTCACCGTGTTCGTGGCCGTCGTGAGGATGGTGATGGTGGTGATGGCCGTGGCCTTCCTCGTGCTCATGATGTTCATGCCCGTCGTGGTCATGCTCCTCATGGTCATGAACTTCGTGGTCATGATCGTGCACGCAGTGGCCGTGTTCGTGGTCGCAGTGGGAATGGTCTTCCTCGTGCTCTTCTTCATGGTCTTCTTCCGGAGCGTCGGCTTCCAGAGCCTGCACCCAGCCTATGGAGGCACAGGCGCGGTCGAAGTCGAAACGGCCCGTGTCGAGGATGTCCTTCACGGCCACCTTGCCGTAGTTGGTCTCTATGATGTTGGCTTCGGGCTGGAGCTTGCGGATCACGGTCTTGAGCAGGCCGAGCTGATCGGGCGTAAGGCCGTCCACCTTGTTGAGCACGATGGTGGTGCAGAATTCTATCTGCTGGATCACGAGGCTGGCGATGTCCTCTTCTTCCAGATCTTCGTCCACCAGCTTGCTGCCGCCCATGAATTCATCCACCATGCGCTGCGCGTCCACCACGGTGACGATGCCGTCCAGCCTGCATATCTTGGGCAGGGATTCATCCCCGAGGCAGAGCGTCTGTGCAATGGGCAGGGGTTCGCAGATGCCGCTGGCTTCGATGAGAATATAGTCGAACTTGCCGGATTCGATGAGGTTGAGCACCTGTTCCAGAAGATCGGTCTTGAGCGAGCAGCAGATGCAGCCGTTGGAAAGGGGCACAAGGCTGTCGTCCATTTCCACGGTTCCGCCTTTGGCGATGAGGCTGGCGTCGATGTTCACTTCACCGATGTCGTTGACGATGACGGCGACCTTGTAGCCTTCCTGATTGGAAAGAACATGGTTGAGCAGCGTGGTCTTGCCCGCGCCGAGGTAGCCGGAAAGAACGGTGATGGGAACTATGCGTCTTTTTTTCATGAATAACCTTCCTGAAAGCGCGGATGCGCGTTAATGGCGGAATGCGGCGTGCCCCGCGCCTGAGAAGCGCCGGGGATCGAGGCTCCCTGCCGGCCGGAGCCGGAAGCATGATGACAAGGAGGAGCCGTCCGGGGAAAGGATAGGGCAAAATCGCGCAACGTCAACCTTGCTTTCCTGCGGATATGCCGGAAAAAGCGTCCTGCCTGGGACGCGCGCAGCCCGCTCCTGAGTCCTGCCGGAGAAAAACGTTCCCGCCGCTTGCCAGAGACGTGAGATTTTCGTAAGACTCTGTTTTCCACAACGGGAGGATATCCATGCAGTTTGTCTTCATACCGGAGCGCGTGTGCTCCAAAATGTACATGATAGAGGTGGATGAAAAAAGCCGCATCATCACCAGGTTCGACTTCAAGGGCGGCTGCCCCGGCAACCTTCAGGGCATAGGCCGCCTCATACGCGGCATGCACATCGACGAAGTGATCAGCCGTTTTGAAAACATGCCCATCTGCCCCACCTCGAAGGTGTCCTCGTGCCCCGAGCAGATCCGCCGGGCGCTGCTGGACCTTCGCGCCAAGCTCGATACCGGCATGGTGCAGGAACAGCCTCATTTCGGGCTGGAATCCTTTGCTTCTCTGAAAAAGTAGGCGTCGTTCTGTGCCGGACGCATCAAGGCCCCCTCCGGGGGCCTTTTTTTATGCGCGCAGAAGCCGGCGCCTTCCGGACGGGGCGCCTGAGGCGGGCCTGTTTTCACTGCCGCTTTTTTAAGGAACGTGCCTGCGTCCTTTATCAGCCTTTTTCCTGCTGCAGGTAGAGCTTCAGATCGGGCATGATGTTCTTTGCGTCGCGGTAGCCGAGCCAGTACCATTCCCCCAGCTTCTCCAGGTCGCTTTCCATGCGGCCTATGTCCATGAAGTGCGAAGGGCTGATGACGAAGACACGGCCTTCTGCACGCAGGCGTTCGATATCGTCGCAGAGGCGGTTGTAGTCGGCGTTGCTTCTGGCCAGAGACCCGGCAAGAGCGGGCCATTTCCTGCCGTAGACGAGGCGCGCGAGCTTTCCTCCGGCCGCGGCGTCGCGCCGGTAATCGTCGGGCCGCGTCTTCACGACCACAATGCGGGAAAAGCCCTGCTCCAGCGCCCAGTGTACG
>NZ_CALUWY010000070.1 GCF_944324615.1 uncultured Mailhella sp. | reverse complement strand
ACAAGCACAGAGAGTTTTGGTGACATTTTATGCCCCTCAATGTGCTATAACTCATTGAAATATAATGGCGGTAGGCGTATGTAAAACGGCTTTCACGCCGTCAACGGCGGTTCAAATCCGCCTGGGGACGCCACACGGAATGTATGCGGCAGGAATGCTCTCGCTTTTGCGAAGAGATTCCTGCCGCTTTTCTGTTTAACGGCATTCAGCGGATACCGTGCTTTTTTTTGCGGTGTTTCGAGCGTATGCGGAAGCCGTCGTGCGAAAGGGCGGCCTGCACATCTTTTGCGGAAAGGCGCGGAACAGGCGGGAGCGATTTTTGCCGCTTGTTGCGGCCATGTTCTCATGAGGCGATGCCGCGAAAGAAGGGGAGAGAGCCGGAAGCCGTCCTGTGCGGTCGGCCTGCCCTGCGCGGCAGGCGGAATGTTTTGCTGGGGAAAGGTCCTTTTCAGGGAAAACAACGCTTTTTCCGGGGAAAAGCGTGGGGCAGGCCGCGCGTCCGCAGCATGTCCGGCTTCGTGACGGCCGGACAGGGTTTTCTGCTGCGCGCGTGCGACCTGCCCGTTCCGTTCAGCTTTTTTCCACGGTGACAAGCTCATACTGGTCGCTGCCCATGCCCAGTTCCTTCATATAGGAAAGCTGACGCAGACCGGAGCGGGATTCGATGCGTTCCACCATGTGGGCGCGGACATCTTCAGGCAGGGCATAGATCATGTCCACGGAAGCCTTGTCGATGGCGAGAATGTCCGTGGAGGCAAGAATGCCGAGATCCGGCAGGCGCACCGGTTCGGCGTTCACGCCCTCACAGTCGCAGCTGACGGACATGTTCCTGAGCACGTTGATGTAGGTGATGTGGTTGCCGAAATGGTCGGTGACGGCCTTGCCGCCTTCCACCATGCGTTCCATGAACCGGGGGCCTCCTGCCCAGGTCCGGTTCCCGTCGCGGTGAATCTGCAGCTTTCCCAGTTTCCCTGAGGCGCAGCCAATGGAAATATTCTTGAGCGATCCGCCGAAGCCGCCCATGGTATGCCCCTTGAAGTGGGTGAGCACGACCATGGAATCATAGTTCAGAAGATGGCTCCCCACGGCCACTTCCGTGAGCCATTGGCCGCCGCGGACAGGAAGCGGGGTGTCGCCGTCTTCATCCATGATGTCCACATCGGCAAATTCCGTCCAGCCGTTTTCTTCCAGCGTTCTGCGGTGCCCCTCCGTGGTCTGGCGGGGGCTTGCATAGAGCACGTTGCATTCTACGATGCGGGCGCCGGGAACCCGGGTCAGAAAGCTCCTTACCCATTCCCGGGGCAGAATGTTGGGGCCTCCCGGCTCTCCCGTATGCAGCTTGACGGCAATGTTGCCGGTGATGTGCTGATTGACCATGCCGTACAGCCTGAGCAGACCTTCGGCGCTGAGATCTCTGGTGAAATAAACCTTGGGGAGGGGAGAGGCGGCCCGGGCAAGGGCAGGCGCAAGGCCTGAGGCCACGGCCCCGGCGGCAAGGAGGCTCTGAGTGACGAAACGACGACGGGAAATGCTCATGCTGTTCCTCCGGAGGGCGTTTTTCACGGGAAAGGTCCCGCGAGGCGGAGGCGGCGACAAGGCCGCCTTTTTTCTTCTGGAAAACTGATTCTGCCCCTTATGGTAGGAAGAGCAAAGGGGAAGATAAAGATACGATTTTTGCAAAAAATTGCCTGATCGTGCCGGATGGAGGGGCTGTGTGGGCCGGAATATGCCCTGTGCAGGGAGCGCCGCACGGAAAAAGGCCTTTTCCCTTTGTCATGGAGCGGGCCGGGCGCTTTTTCCGGATCCGGGAGCCGCCTCAGGGGGGCGGACGTTTTTTGAGGAGACGGCCGGGGCGGCGGACGGGCGCGCCCCATGCAGAAAGGGGCGGTTCCATGATGTCTGGAACCGCCCCGGGAAGGATTGATGAGCTGTTTTCAGAGGTGGACGGAGGTGTTCCGGCGATGCAGCCGGAAAATGCCGCCTAAAAATCCAGAGGCTTGCAGTAGCCGCCTTCGGATCGTTCGGAGAAGAGCTTCTTCCTGATGAGGAAGTAGGCAATGAGCATGATGGCGCCGGTGATGGCCCAGGACACGGGGTAGACGGAGAGCAGCATTTCATAGGTGGGCACCATGCGGAATACCGTATAGACCCATACGATGCGCAGGAGGCAGGAACCGATGAGCGTGACGATGGCCGGAAGCATGGATATGCCCATGCCGCGCAGGGCCGCGCCGCTGATTTCGTAGGTGGCCGAAAGCCACTGCATGCTTTCCACGATGGAGACTCGCGTCACCGAATGGCGGATGACTTCCAGATCGCTGGTATAGAGCCCGGTGAACCATGCGGAACCGAGGGTGAAGATGAGGCAGGTGGCCCCGGAGAGCAGAATACCGCAGGCCATGGCCTCCCGGAAGATCTTACGGCAGCGGCTGAGGCGGCACATGGCGTAGTTCTGACTGGTGAAGGTCACGGTGGCCTGGCAGAATGCGTTGATGAAGAAGTAGGAGATGAACTCGAAGTTGATGGCGGTTGCGGAACCTGCCGCCGTGCTGGAGCCGAAGCCGTTGATGCCCGAAAGGATGCAGACGTTGGACAGGGAGAAGATCATGCCCTGAAGGCCTGCCGGGGCGCCGATCTTGATGACTCTGACAAGGTGCACCTTTGCTATGGAAAGCTTGCGTATGCTCAGGCGTATCAGATCATCTTCGGTCAGAAGAAAATACAGCACGAGGCCGGAACTTACGATATTGCCTGCCAGTGTGGCCAGGCCCACGCCGGCCACGCCCATGTTGAAGCCGAGTACGAAGATGAGGCTCAGGGTGACGTTGACCACGCCCGCCGCAATGAGGCTGTACATGGGTCTTTTGGTATCGCCCACACTTCGCAGCACTGCAGCCCCGAAGTTGTAGACCATGATGCACGGCATGCCCACAAAGTAGATGCGCAGGTACAGGACGGCCAGATCCATGACGTCTTCGGGCACATCCACCAGCGTCAGCATGAAGGGGGCGAGCAGCTGGCCGGCAAAGAGCAGGAAGAAGCCGCTCAGAATGGATACGGCCATGACGGTATGCACCGCCGACTGGCAGCCTTCCATATCCTCCCTGCCGACATATCGTGCAATGACCACGTTTGCCCCGACGGAAAGGCCGAGGAAGAGGTTGATGATCAGGTTGACGATGGGGCCGTTGCCGCCCACGGCAGCCATGGCCTGAGCACTGACGAAGTGGCCGACGACGGCGACATTCGCGGAAATAAACAACTGCTGCATGATGCTGCTCATGGCAATGGGCAGGGCAAACAGAATGAGTTTGCGCATCAGCGGGCCATGCAGCATGTCCACATGCTGGGAATGTCCCATGGTCTCCTCCGTGGCAAGGGGGTGTTTTTCGTGAATCGGGTGGTATTGATGACAGAAACGTATCATTTTCCTGTGGCATGTCCAGCACCTGAACGGGGCGCTTCAGCATACGCAAGTGCGCGCCATGCGTGACAAAAGTACGGACAAAGGGGGAAGCTCGCGGCAGTTTTGCCGGAAAACGGCGCGGCGGAAGAAAAGCGGCGCTGCAACGGGTATGCAGAAAGCTCTCCGCCTTCTCAGGCGGACGGAAAGGAGACAGTCTTCCGGGGAGATGATGCGTGTTTCAGAGCGTCGGAGCGCGGGAAGCGGAGAGTATTCCGTACTCCCTGCGTACCGTCACTTTTTGTGGGCGGGAAAGCCTGCTGCAGAAAGAGGCGTGTTCCTTTTCTCCGGGGGAAGAGCTTCCCCGGCGGATGTTCGGAGTATCGGGAGGGAGAACGGAACCGGATTGCCGCTTATTTTTTTCTGCAGGTCATTTCTTCCTGAATTTTTCTGACGAACTCAAAAGGCTCCATGCCCAGAGCATGGGACAGGGCAAAGATGATGGCGAGGCTGACGCAGCGCTTTCCGCCTTCAATGCCGACAATGTAGACCCGTTGCAGCCCGGCCTGATCGGCCAGGGCCTGCTGGGTGAGTTGCCTTTTCCGGCGTTCACGGAGAAGAACGGCGCCGATGGCCGACTGAAGCAGGGGATTCGATTCCATACCTGATAGATAACTGGAACATTGAATAAAAATGTATATGAAAGTACACTTATTAACATATTGCCTTTACCTGCAGAAGATTTTCACCGGCATGGGGAAAGAAAGGCAGGAGGTTCCGGAAAGCGGCACAGCCATGAAGAGCCGGAAGACATGGGGCGGGAGAACATGGGAAAGCTCTGTGGAAGGTTCAGGGAAGGCAGGAGGGAAGTTGCAGCGCAGCTTCATATACGGAGCTGCGTTTTCCTTGAGGAGGGAGGTGCATGACGCCGGGCAGGGGGCTGTGCCGGAACAGCGCCTTTCTGCCGCGGCTGAAATTCTGTATAGGACTGGCAGGAACAGTTTTTCAGATACCGTCAGACAAAGAGAGGCGGAAGCGTGCATGTTGTCTTTATTTCCGCGTGCTGCAGAAGGGCTGTGCGCCGGACTCGCCGCATACTGGACAGTTATGCGGTGAGGGCCGGGGAGCGGTGCTGGCTTTCCCCCATGACGGAGGAAGGGCTTCAGCAGGTGCGCACAGCGCTTGCAGCAGGAGCCACACGGCAGACGGCCGTGGCCTGCTACAGAAACGACGGCGGGCGGTGCATGAAGCTGCTCTGGGTTGTGGGTTCACGCCGGAGCTTTGGCCCGGAAGGGCGTTTCCCCGTGGGGCGGCGCAGAAAAAAGACGCCTGTCGATCTGCCCGAATGGGTGAGGATTGCGGCGCTTCTGGTGCGCCTTGCCGGCCTGCTTCACGACCTCGGTAAGGGCTCATGCAAGTTTCAGAAAAAGCTGCGGGGGCTTGCGGAAAGGTCGGACGCCGTGCGCCATGAGTGGATTTCCCGCATGCTGTGGGAAGGCCTGCGTGCGGGAGCTTCCTGGGATGAGGCATGGGAGGCGCTGGGGCGGATGCGCTGCACGGAAACGCGCCTCGGGGAAAGGACGATCTGCAATGCCTCGCGCTACGGCATTGCTTCGGCCTGGGAATGTCTGGATGCGCTCATTGCCCTGCATCACGGACTTTTTTCTTCGGAACTGCCGTCCCCGGAAGGCAGGCTGGTGCGGAAGGACGGACTCCTTTCCCGGAATGCGCGGGAAGAGCTGTTCCACCCCTGGGCGGAGGTGGATGCCTCTCTGCTGGAGGCGGTGCGTCGTCTGTACCGCCGGCTGGAACCCATGGTGGAGCGCCGCAGCGGGGAAGAACATACGCCCTACTGGCGCGCGCTTTTTCTTTACGCCCGTGCCGCGCTGATTTTTGCGGATCATACCGTATCGGCCATGGATATGCCCCCGGCTCCGGTGCAGGAGGGCCTGTTTGCCAACACGGCAAGGGGCGGCGCCGCTTTGAAGCAGCCTCTGGAGCAGCATGTGCGCATGGTGTCGGAACGGGCTTCGGACGTGCTCCGGCGCATGGTGCAGCTTGCACGGCAGCCGGAAAGGGAGCTGGACGGGCTTTCCCCCTGTGCGCTGGAGGCTGTGCTGCGGCCTTCCGGCCCCGGGCGTTTTGCCTGGCAGGATGCCGCCGCCGATGCCTGCATGCGCGCAAGGGAGGCGTATCCGGAAAGCGGGGTGCTGCTGTTCGACATGGCGGGTACCGGCAGCGGAAAGACACGCATGAACGTGCGCGCGGCCTGCCTTCTTTCCCGCATGGGGGAACCGCGTCTGTCCATAGCGCTGAACCTTCGCACGCTGACGCTGCAGACCGGCGCGGCTCTGGAAAAGCAGCTCGGCATAAGCACGGAAGATATGGCCACGGTGGTGGGGGATGCGGTAAGCCGCGCTCTTTTCCTGGCCGCGGAGAGGGAGGAACAGAACGGGAACTGGGCGGATGACGACGGCAATCCCGGGGAAGTGGAGGCCTCCACCTCAGGCGGGCACTGGGTACTTCCTCCGTGGCTGGAGGCGTTTTTTCCCAGAGCGCAGGAACGGCGCGTCATGGGAGCGCCTCTGCTTGTTTCCACCATTGATTACCTTGTCGCCGCCGGTGAGCCGCACCTGCAGGGGCACCATGTCAAGGCGCTGCTCCGCCTCATGAGTGCGGATCTGGTGCTCGACGAAGTGGATTCCTATGAGCCGGAAGCGCTGGTGGCCGTGCTCCGGCTGGTGCAGTGGAGCGCCTTTTTCGGGCGTAACGTGATCTGCTCCACAGCCACGCTGTCCCGGCCCGTGGCAGAGGCCGTGGAGGAAGCGTACGCCTCCGGTGCGGAACTGGCACGGGAACTGAAGGGCGGCTCCCGGGAAGGGACGCTGTATGTAAGAATATATGTGGACGATATGCTTGCGCCGGAAACAAGGGCCTTTTCCGCCGCGTCCGGTTCCCGGGAAAGGGGAGAGATGGCGGGGCGGGACTATGAAAACCGTGTTCAGGCGCAGCTTGAGGCCCTGCGCCGCAGAGAGACCTGTCGCCTGGCGAGGCTCTGCCGTGTGGAAGAGCGGGAAGATGGATGGCGCGAAGCAGTACTGCATGCCGTGCGTGACCTGCATGCCGCCCATGCCCTTGAAGATGAACGCACCGGCACGCGCTATTCCTTCGGACTGGTTCGTGTGGCCAATATCGCCACGGCGGTGGATACGGCAAGATTTCTTGCCGGGGCGCTGCCCTGCGCGCGTGTGGCCTGCTATCATGGGAACGACTGGAAAATCGCCCGCTTTCATAAGGAAAGGAGGCTGGATGTGCTGCTTTCCCGTGCCGGAGGAGAACGGCATATCACGGAGGATGCGGAAATTCATGCTCTTTTGAGTCAGGCCTCGGACAAGCAGGAGGGGGTTTCTTTTATCGTGGTGGCCACGCCTGTGGAGGAGGTGGGGCGCGACCACGATTTCGACTGGGCCGTGATTGATGTTTCCAGCGCGCAGTCGCTGGTGCAGACTGCGGGCCGTGTCAACCGGCACCGCTGTCTTCCCTGCCGCACGCCCAACATTGCCGTGCTGCAGTTCAACTGGCGACACTGCCATAATGCGGAACGGGGAATGCTCAGGCTCCCCGCCTTCTGCCTGCCGGGGTATGAACGGGCGGGCAGAAAGGGGAGGTATGAAACGCATGATCTGGAAAAGCTGCTTCCGTGGAGCGGAGAAGAGCTTCCCGTTTCTGCCGCGTTGCGCCTTGATACGGAACGCTGTGCTCTGGCGCGGAGAGACGACAGAGCCGTGACGGAACGCCTGCGGGAATATTTTGCCCCGGAAGGAGAGGGGGAAGGGCTTTTTTCCTGCGGCATGGTTCCGGCGCAGCTTCTTTCCGACAGAATCTATAAGGATACGCCGCTTCGTGAACAGAGCGGGAGCCGGAGCGTGTGGAGAGTGCGCGAGGATGAAGACGGGCGGGCCGTGTTTGAGGAACTTGTCGTCTGTGGCGGATCCAGGGGCGTGAGGGAAGAGTGGGTGGAGCGAGACGAGCGTTTCTGGCGCACGGTACCTTCCGCTCCCCATGCCTGGCTGGGACTGAGTGTTGAAGAAATGAGCCTTGTTTGTGAAAAAACAGGTATACAGAAAGAAAAATCTATGATAGTGGAGTTACAAAGCTATGAAAATGGAAATATTAATGAAGGGAAACCTGTGGTGTGGGAATATGACGGAGTATTCGGCATAAAGAGATGTTCAACGAACATGGAGTGAAAAGCCATGGATGATGTCGATGTAACAGAGCGTAATGACGCACAGAAAAAGCAGAAAGCGGAAAAATGGAAATCCTGTCCGGCGGAAGAATATGCCGCTGTGGCTTCCGCTCTGCTGCATTTCAGTTCCAAGACGGTGAATTCCAATACACGTCTTGCGGGCGTGCGCCTTGCAGAGGAAAAGGCCTGGGATGCCCCCTATGTTTCCGCGCGTACGCTCATGTCCCGAGGGGTGCGCCTTTCGCTGGATTACGGGGAAGGCGGGGCAAAAACCGCCGGTGTTTACAAGCAGATACGCATGGTGCTGAACGAGGAGGAAGGCGCGAAGCAGGCTTCTGCTGAAGAAAAGCGCGTCATCCGGGAAGCGGTGGAAAAGGCATATGGGCAGGGCTTTGCCACGGGAACGGAGTTTGTGGATCATCGTCTGCGCCAGGTGCTTGTTCCCCGGAACGGTGTGGAGGGGGGGTACGTTTCCATGACCCCCGTCACGTCCGGCGGCTTGTGTGAACTTTTGTGCGCTGCAGGGGAAGGGCTGGTCCCCCGGCATAATGAACACGTTGCGGAAGAAAGAAAGAGCGCGGAGGCGCAGGGAAAAAAGGCCGTGCTCCGGCGCATACGGCAGGGGCAGTTCGGCATAGGCGGTTCCAACCCGCAGAATATCGGCGGGCTGGTGCGCTCCATGCAGAAGCCCCTGTTCATGGATGCTCCGCGCGCCGCCTTCGGCATAAAGGAGGCGTTCTTTCTGTATCATCACGGTCTGCCGCTGGATTTTTCCCGCCCCGGTCCCATGCGGGAGAGTCTTCTTGCCTATGCCGGGTTCCGCACGCGATACGGCCTGGACAGTGAGAAAGGGCAGGAAGGGCGCAGCCGCCTTGCGGTGAGACAGGAAGAGGAACGGCTTCTGGGGGCGCTGGCGGAGTCCGTGCTTTCGGCCGGGGAGGATGCGCGTGATCTGCTTTGGGAATGTGCCGACAGCCTGCCGGAGCGTTTTGATGCAAGGACGGGGCGGCGTATTCTCGTTGCGGAATCCGTGGCCTCGCAGGCGGTGGGCGGTCTGCTGGAGCCGGAACTTCGCGATGCAACCTGGCCCCGCCGTATGGCGCTGGCCGTGATGGATGCCGTGGAAAGGGCGGAGTTTCACGACGGAGTGCGGATGCTGGTACTTGATCTTACGGCGAGTGCAACCGCAGCCTCCATACTGGAGGAGAGTTTTCGATGAAGTATCTTGTGGTTCCCCGCATGCGCGTGCAGGCCGCCAATATGATGGGGGCTTCCTTTCTTATGGGCGGCCCGCCGCTGTGTGCGGCATACGGGCTTGGTGAGGCATTGTGCCACCATGCAGGCGGCGGCGCGAAGGTGACGGGCGTGGCCCTGATCCATCACGACCGCGAGGCTCTGGGGCAGAGTTTTTATGGCGTTTTTTCGCCGCAGCAGAGAAGGGGCGCGGCCTTTACCTTTGGAAAGTCGTCCAGAGGTAGTGATTATTCTTCAAAAAATGAACATGCGCTTTCCCTTCAGCCCGTTGCCTGTGCGCATATGAGCGTAAGCGTGGTATGGGAGCTGGAACAGATGGCCGACATGCACGCGGCGGAAGCGTTTCTGCATGGCGCGCGTTTTGCAGGAGGCGACATCGTACGCCACGGCCCTGTCTATGAATGCAGGAGCATGGAAGAGGCCCTGCGCGGAATAGGCGGCGGGTATGTGCTGACGGATCGCAGAGATCTTCTGGAAAACAGGCAGAAGGATCAGGCTTCGCTCATGGTGGAGGCTCTGGGTGAGGTTCCGGATGCGGAAAAAGGGAACAGCTGGCTTGCCGCGGCCTGCGTGGGCTATGCCGCGGTAACGCCTTTTGAACACCGGTCGGGGGTCAGAAACGGTTTTCTGCACGCCTTTGCCGAGCCTCTTGTGGGTATGGTTCAGTATTGTTCGTTGAGAACATGGCTGAGAGAGCATGATGCGGAAGAAGCCCTGTGGCGTCCGGTATGGCCGGAAGATGCGGGCGATGTGTTTGTGTTGCGTCAGGATACGGAAGAATCAGTCGACTGGTAAGGAGATACTATGGCTGCCATGAAGAAACTTCCCGGCGTGCTGTCGTTTCAGCGCTGCCTTGTGATGACGGACGGACTTTTTTACAGCGAGATGAAGGACGGAAGCGTCGTTCCCCTGCCGGTGATGCGGCACGGCATACGCGGCACGCAGAACCTGAACAAGGCGAGCCGGGAAGGGACGGAGACTGCCGCCAGTGCAAAGCGCGAAGAAGTGTCCAATATTCAGACTACGGACAGCGCCAAAACTGCCGCCGGAGCCGTTGCCGCACAGGTGCGTTTTTCTCTCCGCGGTGTGGATGTGAACAAGGCGCTTTTTGCCTGCGCTCCCGGTCAGAAAGATGACATGAAGGAAATAGCGGCGTTCAAGAAGAGCATTCAGGCCTTTCTGGCAAAAGCCGTGGAAGGCGGAGGGCTGGATGCGCTGGCGTTGCGCTATGCCCGCAATATTGCCAACGGGCGCTTTCTGTGGCGCAACCGTGCAGTGGCGGCGGCAGTTGCCGTGCGTGTGGATATGCCCGACGGCACATCCTGCACCTTCGATGCGCTCAAGGTCCCCTTCCGCAGTTTTTCCGATTTCAGTGAAGAGGAACAGAAGGTGGCCTCGGTGCTGGCCCGCGGCTGGAAGGGAGAACCCGGTGCGGTTCTGCAGGTGACGGCCCGCATGGATTTCGGCATGGAAGGCCCGGTGGAGGTGTTTCCGTCCCAGAATTATCTGGAAAACAAAGCCCGTGGTTTTGCCCGTCCTCTGTACTGCGTGGGCTCTACCCCCGAAGGGCAGGATAGGCACAGCGTGCGCATCATGGGGCAGGCCGCTCTGCGCGACCAGAAAATAGGCAACGCGTTGCGGACCATAGACACATGGTATCCCGGATTTTCCGGGAGAGATATTCCCATTCCTGTGGAGCCCAACGGCGCAAGCCTGGATGCCCAGCTGTTTTTCCGCAATAAGGGTGAAGCCTCAGGCTTCAAACTGCTGCTGCGCGTGGCGGAGCTGGATCCTTCTTCGGACGAAGGGCAGTTTCTGCTGGCCTGCCTTATCCGCGGCGGCGTATTTTCCGGGAGCGATTAGACATGAAACCCTTATGGTACTGTACCATGGCCCCTCTTGCAGAGGGGGAGGATTCCGGCATGAGTGCGGCCTTCATGCGGGGCCGCATGCTGGCCTGCCTGCACGGCATTTTTGCCGGAAAAAACGGCGCCTTTGCCGTGGCCGTACCCGAGCCGGGCAGTCCTGCGGAACGGGGCGGACTGCTGCGGGTGTTCGCCTCCACCTGCGAAGATCTGGAATGGCTGCGGCAGAAGCTTGCCGCCTCGCCGTGGTTCCGGGACTACGCGCACTGCTCCCTTCCCTGTGCGGTTGCAGAAGACTTTTCCGGCACATGGTTCAGCTATTCAAGGTTCCGCATTCCCACGCTGTCCACCGACAGGCACGAAGGGGAGGAACACGGGCGGCTGCGGGCAAGGCGCATGAAACAGGCAAAAGAGGAAGCGCTGGTGTATTTCATTCTCAGAAGCGGCAGCAACGGAAGCCGTTTTTCCCTGCATGTCCGGCGTATGCAGGGTGAAGCTCCCGAAGGAGAATGTGAACCCAACGGCTATGGTCTCTGCGGTGCACAGCGGTGCTTCTGCCTGCCGGAACTGCCATGGCAATGAAAGGCAGAACGGAACCTCGCCCGCTCATGCTTTCCAAAAGGGCCAATGTCTTTTACCTGGAGCATGCGCGGGTGATGCAGCAGGATGAGCGGGTTGTCTATATCACGGACGACGGCGGGGAATTTGAACAGTTGTTCAATATTCCGGAACGCAATACCGCCTTCCTGCTGCTGGGGAAGGGAACATCCATTACCGATGCCGCCATGCGCCGCCTTGCGGCATCGCAGGTGGTGGTGGGCTTTTGCGGTTCGGGCGGTTCCCCTCTCCTGGGTGCGGTCGATCCGGTCTTCCTTGTACCGCAAAGCGAGTACAGGCCGACGCAGTATATGCAGATGTGGAGTGCGCGCTGGTTCCAGGAAGAAAAGCGCCTGGAACTGGCCCGTCATTTTCTGAAGGAAAGAGTGCGCCTGGCGGCGGAAGCCTGGGAGAATAATGCCCACCTGGCACGACTCGGTATCACCATTCCAGAAGAGCTTCGGCAGCGCTTTTTTTCGGAGCTGGACAGCGCGGAAGGGACGCAGGAGCTTCTGCTGGTGGAAGCGCGCTGGGCCAGACAACTGTATGCCGAACTTGCCCGGGGGCATGGTTTCCCGTTTAAACGGGAGGAAGGCCGGAGAGCTTCTTCCTCGTTGGCGGATATCTGTAACGGTTTTCTGGATCACGGCAATTATATAGCCTACGGCTATGCTTCGGTGGTCCTTTGCGGGCTGGGCATCAGCTTTGCCATGCCGGTGCTGCACGGCAAGACACGTCGTGGCGCGCTGGTGTTCGATCTGGCGGACCTGATCAAGGATGCCTGGGTGATGCCTCTGGCCTTTGAATGTGCCGGGGAGGGCACGGCGGCACAGCAGTTCCGCCAGCGACTTATTGAAACGTGTCAGGAAAGGGAGGTGCTGGACTTTCTTTTTGACTTCATGGAAGATGCCTGTAAAAAAGAATAACGATATAAAGAGGATACGTTTCCCTTTGCAAAAGGAAGTATATCGGGAAGAATGTTTTTCAATATATTGAAATAACAGTGTTTTTTATTCGGCACGTCTGGTTATCCGCCGCGCAGGCGGTTTAGAAGATTCACCACACTTGACGGCCGTTGACATATTGGTTATCCGCCGCGCAGGCGGTTTAGAAGACATTGGAAAGCGTTATACATCCCGAGATATAGTTATCCGCCGCGCAGGCGGTTTAGAAGCGACGGGCAAAATTTTGGTTCGTGGCCGTGACAGTTATCCGCCGCGCAGGCGGTTTAGAAGTTTTCGGAATAGGTCCTGAGGATTTGGATCCCGTTATCCGCCGCGCAGGCGGTTTAGAAGATAATCGCCGCCATAAGACTGGACAGGCGAGAGTTATCCGCCGCGCAGGCGGTTTAGAAGCACACCTTGGCAAGTGTGTCTCTCGGCAGGCTGTTATCCGCCGCGCAGGCGGTTTAGAAGAGATAAGGCGGAAAAACATCCGTCAACAATGTGTTATCCGCCGCGCAGGCGGTTTAGAAGTTCAATCTCACGCCTTGAACGTGAGGGAGAGTGTTATCCGCCGCGCAGGCGGTTTAGAAGATCGGAGCAAGGCCCCGTTGGCAAGGTCAGAAGTTATCCGCCGCGCAGGCGGTTTAGAAGTTTCTGCCGGAAACTCGAAAAAGTGTCAAGAGGTTATCCGCCGCGCAGGCGGTTTAGAAGGTTGCCATGAAAGGAGACTACTCCGTTATCAAGTTATCCGCCGCGCAGGCGGTTTAGAAGTGCCGACGACTACTGCGGCAGGACGGTGAAGTGTTATCCGCCGCGCAGGCGGTTTAGAAGTGCACGGGCACAATAGTCAATAGCCGCATGCAGTTATCCGCCGCGCAGGCGGTTTAGAAGGACGTGCTCAAAGTCACGGGTTTTCCGCCGCGGTTATCCGCCGCGCAGGCGGTTTAGAAGTTGAACGTGAGGGAGAGTTGGCTATGCGCAATGTTATCCGCCGCGCAGGCGGTTTAGAAGTAGAAGCGTTCTGAGGCCATTTCAGGCACGTTGTTATCCGCCGCGCAGGCGGTTTAGAAGGATGGTCGCTCCTGTGATGCATCCTTGCTATAGTTATCCGCCGCGCAGGCGGTTTAGAAGAACAGACGAAAAATCCCTTTCATTGATTTCATGTTATCCGCCGCGCAGGCGGTTTAGAAGTCCGGAGTGATACTCTAGCAGAGGAACGGAGAGTTATCCGCCGCGCAGGCGGTTTAGAAGATAAAACCTCCTTTTTTTTCGTGAAAGGATACGTTATCCGCCGCGCAGGCGGTTTAGAAGATATTGAATAGAGAGGAACTCTAAGTAATTCTGTTATCCGCCGCGCAGGCGGTTTAGAAGATTTGAGAGTCGTTTTTGTCTTTACCTGATACGTTATCCGCCGCGCAGGCGGTTTAGAAGACAATGTCCCATAGAAAGACGCGCGACTTTGAGTTATCCGCCGCGCAGGCGGTTTAGAAGCTCTCCAAGCCCAAGCCCAAATATTTCTAACTGTTATCCGCCGCGCAGGCGGTTTAGAAGCGCAAAATGCGGCCGTGCTTGCGTGTGAGTTAGTTATCCGCCGCGCAGGCGGTTTAGAAGGCATTGCAACGCATGGCGGTATTGAACCGAAAGTTATCCGCCGCGCAGGCGGTTTAGAAGGCATTGCAACGCATGGCTACGGAAGAGCAAACGTCTGCAGCCGCG
>NZ_CALUWY010000069.1 GCF_944324615.1 uncultured Mailhella sp. | reverse complement strand
TTCTGCTTCTGTTGGCGAAGGATAACCGTGTACCAATGCTCTGGGGCCCCCGGCCAGCCTTCAGGCGGCCGGGCCGCGAGGGCCGCGCAGGCGGAATTCACTTCCGCCGTAAGCAAGGCCCGAGTCGTGCAAGCTCCGCACCCTGTACAGCGTGTCCGGAGAGAAAAGGCCTTTGTGTCACACAGGCGCCCAGAGAAGAAAGGAGTATAAGGAAGGAAAATCAGGGCATTATAGGAATATTGCCGGGTGTATACCCGTATTTTTTTTATTCCTTCCTTTATCACTGTTTTCCGCGCAGGCGGAAAACAGTCGGCCTGCGTGAGCGGGTCCGTAAGGACACGCTCACACTGAGGTTGCGGCCGCTCTCCGGTATGCCGGGACTTTCGGCCTGCGGGTTCCGGGCACGGCAGCGAGTCGAAGGAGTGCCTTTGCCTTCCCTTCCCCTTCGGCCCTGCCAATCGAGGGGGTTCGGGGGGAATCATTCCCCCCGGAAACTGCCTTTTCCGGGGTACGGGGCGAAGCCCCGCCTGCCTTTCCTGTCTTTCCTGCGTTTCCTGTCTTTTTCAGGCAAAGGGGTTCTGATCCGGGCAGTTGCAGGCCTTGCCCTGCCACCAGTTGTTGTATTCGAGGACGGCGCGGATGAGGTGGAGGGTACCGCCCTTATCGAGGGCCCAGGAGGGGGAAGCGAGTTCACCGGGGGCGGGGTCGGCGCAGAGGCGGTGGATGACCACGGAGGAAGGGAGGAGGGTGAGGGCACGGGCGGCGAGGGCGGCGTACTGTTCCTGATCGAGGGGGGCGAGGCGGCCTTCCAGGCGCTGGGCGTTCACCACGGTACCCTTGGGGAAGTAGAGGTTGTGGAGCTTGACGCCGCGTATGGGGAGGGTGGCGGCCCAGCGCACGGTCTGGAGGAAGTCCTCATCGGATTCTCCGGGCAGGCCGGCCATGAGGTGCAGGCAGACGGGCACGCCGAAGCCGGCGGCGAGGCGCACGGCGCGTTCGGTATCTTCGGCGCTGTGGTGGCGGTTGATGCGGGCGAGGGTGGCATTGCTGCAGCTCTGCGCGCCGATTTCCAGCCAGAATTCCTGAAAGGGCAGGCGGGCCATGAGGGCCATTTTTTCTTCATCGAGGCAGTCGGGCCTTGTGCCCACGCAGGCGCCGGCGAGGTCGGGCAGGGCGGAAAGCTCGTCCAGCAGGGCGCGCAGGCGGGAGGCGGGTCCGTAAGTATTGGTAAAGGCCTGCAGGTAGCCGAGGAAAAGGCGGGTGTGTCTGGTGCGGGGGGAGCGGCGGAAGCGCTCGCGCCACGCATCCCACTGCTCGCGCAGGCTGAGCGCGGCCTGCCCCGTGCCCGAACCTTCGGCATTGCAGAAGGTGCAGCCGCCTGTGGAAAGGACGCCGTCGCGGTTGGGGCAGGTGGAACCCGCGTCCAGGGGAATTTTCTGCACCTTTTCTCCGAACAGGGCGCGGAGACGGGAATCCAGACTGAGATGGCGGGCAGAGGGGCGTTCGTTCATCATGCTTCCTTATAGACTGAGGGCCGGAGGCTTTGCAGAGGTTCCGCAGGCCACGGCGGGGATTCTGATTGCGGGGCGGGCAGGTTCCGGGACCTGCCGGAGGGCGTTTTCCTGCGGGGATACGCGGGGGATGAGAGTTTGTTGCGGCCGGGGCCTGGGGAACGGGGGATGAAGTCTTTTCCGGGGCCTCTTCAGAAGGGCTTTGCCGTGCCTGCGCGGGCTTTATGAGAAGGGGCGGAGCGCGGTGTACGGCGTTTTCTGCGCCGGGGGGCGTTTTTCCGGCGGCGGGCAGGTTCCGGGGGCCTGCCGGGGGGCGGTACGCTGCTCTCGGCGCAAGGGGCGTTTTTTCCTGTGCGCACCGGGCATTTTCCCGGCGAAACACGGGCCTTTTCCCGGCACGGAGGAGGGGAAGGGCTTCTCCGGGGGAAGGATTTTTGCAGCTCTGCCGGAATTCCGGCGGTCCGCGCCTTTTTCGGCATGAAAAAAGGATTGACAAGAATCGTTTCGAGATAGAGACTTTTTCCCCTCCGGTTCCGCGGCACAGTCCCCGAAGCTGGGGCGGAGCGTATTGACAGCCCGCCTTTTCTATGCCTAGAACCACCCATTCACTCCCTTTATCGGAACACTCCATGGCCAAGATTTTTGATATCATACTCGGCGTTTTTTCCAACGACCTCGCCATCGACCTTGGTACCGCGAATACCTGTGTGTATGTCAAGGGGCAGGGCATCGTTCTGCGCGAACCTTCCGTAGTTGCGGTGAAGAAGGACAATCGCGGCAACAATCAGGTACTCGCCGTGGGCTCGGAAGCCAAGCGCATGCTCGGCCGCGCCCCGGGCAACATCCGTGCCATCCGTCCCATGAAGGACGGCGTCATTGCCGACTTTGAAGTGACGGAAGCCATGCTGCGCTATTTCATTTCCAAGGTGCACAATCAGCGTCGTCTGGTGCGGCCGCGCATCATGATCTGCGTGCCCACGGGCATCACGCAGGTGGAAAAGCGCGCCGTGAAGGAATCGGCCCTGAGCGCCGGCGCGCGCGAGGTCTTCCTCATTGAGGAACCCATGGCTGCGGCCATAGGCGCGAACCTGCCCATTCAGGAACCCACCGCCAACATGGTGGTGGACATCGGCGGCGGCACCACGGAAGTGGCGGTCATTTCCCTTTCCGGCATCGTGTATTCCCGTTCCGTGCGCGTGGGCGGCGACAAGATGGACGAAGCCATCCTGCGCCACGTCAAGCGCAAGTACAACATGCTCATCGGTGAATCCACGGCCGAAGAGATCAAGATTCAGATTGCCTCCGCCTATCCCATGGAAGAGGAGAAGGAAATCGAGGTCAAGGGCCGCGATCTCGTCACCGGCATTCCGCAGACCATCATCATCACTTCCGAAGAAGTGCGGAAGGCCATTGCCGAACAGGTGGACGCCATTGTTCAGGCCGTGCGTCAGGCTCTGGAACAGACGCCTCCGGAACTGGCGGCCGACGTGGTGGAACGCGGCATCGTGCTCACCGGCGGCGGCGCGCTGCTGCGCGGTCTCGATCAGCTTCTGAGGGAAGATACCTCCCTGCCCATCTTCAGCGTGGACGATCCTCTTGCCACCGTGGTCATGGGCACGGGCATTGCTCTCGACAACATGCGCACCATGCGCGAGGTGTGCATCGACTAGTTCTGCGGTTCTTTCCGCCGTTTTCCGTTTGCTGCCGCCTCTTTCGTCCTTCGGAAGAGGCGGCTTTCGGAAAGCGCGGAAATCCCGGCGCGCGCCGGGGTGATGCGCAGTCTTTTTTCTGCGGAAAGGTGTTCTCCCTTCTTCCGGGGCACCTTTTTCTTCTGCGGAAGTCTTTCTGCCGGGCGGCCTTTTCCCTGTGCCGCGCGGTCTTCCCGTGATCCGGCACGGCTCTGCCGGAACGTAACGCCTTTTCCTTCCGGGGAGGTCCTGCCATGCTGCCCCGCCGAGTCATCCTTCTCATCATATGCACGCTGCTGCTGTTTCTCGGCATTTATACCTGGAACCAGCGCACCGGCCAGTGGGACAGGCTGTGCGCCGCCGTGGGTCTGGAATTCACGGGCGGCATCATGCGCGGCTTCGCCACTGTGGAAGACAACGTGCTCGGCGCCTGGCACAACTATGTGGATCTGCGCCATGTGCGCGAGGAGAACAAGGAGCTGAAAGAGCGGCTCCGCATCCTTGAGCAGCGCCTTGCAGGCACGCGCGAGGGCATGGCCGAGCTTGAGCGCCTGCGCCGTCTCATGCACCTGGAATACCCCGCCTCCTGGCAGGCCCGCGCAAGCCGCGTGCTGGCCTGGCGCATGGGCCCCAACGCCGCCCTTGCCACGGTCATGCTTTCCAGCGGCTACATGAACGGCGCTTCTCCCGGCACGCCCGTCACCTCCTGGGAAGGCGTGGTGGGCCGTATCCTGAAGGCCGGGCCGAGCACCTCCGTGGCGCTGCTGCTCACCGATACCGGTTCCCGCGTGGCCGTCATCACCTCCGAAGGCAGGGTGCAGGGCATTCTTGCCGGGGGCGGGCCGGGCCTGCCCCTGGAACTGCGCTTCGTGCGCCAGAATGCTCCGGTGCGCGTGGGCGAGCTGCTCGTCACCTCGGGCGTGGATTCCTGCTTCCCCAAGGGCATACCCGTGGCCCGCGTCACGGCCATATCCACAGGCGGAGCCTCCCGTTCCGGCGCGTCCGTGCTGGAAATTCAGGCCGAGCCTCTGGTGGACTTTCACAGGCTGGAAGAAGTGTTTCTGCTCCAGCGTCCCGCCGATTCCATCACCCCGGAAAGCGACGCCGTGTACACCCGCCGCACGCCTCTTCTGGAAAAGCCGGAAGAACCCGCACCGGAGGCGGAGGCGCGGCGATGAGCTGGATCAATGTCGGCTGGTGGCTCTGCTATGCCTTTGCGGGCATCACGCTGCAGGCCCTCATGCCCGGGCTGGATTTTCTGCTGCCCGGCTTCATTCTTGCCCTTCAGGAGCGCCGCTATCCCCAGATTCTGGCCGTGGGCGCGTGCTTCGTGCTCCTTCAGGAGGGCATGGGAAGCATGGCCTTCGGCGGCACCCTGCTGTGGTACGCCCTTGCGGCCATTGCCTTCCATGTGGGCTGCGGGCTTCTGCAGGGCACGGGCTTTCTTTTCGTCACGCTTTTCGGCATACTGCTTTCCTGTGCGCACTATGTTGTGTTTGCGCTGCTGACCACGCTTCAGGATATTCCGTGGGAGCCGTCCCTGCTGTTTGACGAATGCGTTTTTCAGGCCCTGTTCACCCCCTGGGTGTGGGTGGTGGCCGCCGTGCTGCGCAGGAGGGCGCTCCATGAAGATAGAAACCAGCAACGATGAATATCAGCCGCCGCGAAGCGGTCTTCTGCTTCTGCAGTGCTGCATCGTGCTGCTCTTTGCGCTGTTCTGCGCCCGCTTCTGGTACCTGCAGATTCACCGCGGAGCCGACTATGTGCGCATGGCCCAGGAAAACCGCCTGCGCGATGAAGGCATCTTTGCCCCGCGCGGCGAAATCTACGACGCTTCCGGCGAACTCGTGGCCGAAAACCGCACCGCCTACGGGCTTTCCCTGGTGCGGGAATACTGTCCCGACATCCCGGCCGCCCTCGCTCAGGTGAGCGCCTGGACCGGCGTGCCCCTGGACCGGCTTCAGGCCCGCTACGAACAGGACAGGAGCAAGGGCCGCAGTTTCGACCCCATCCTGCTGCTTACCGACATGCCCTTCGAGCAGGTGGCCCCCATTGAGGCGGAACTCTACAAATGGCCCGGCCTGCGCGTGGTGACCCATTCCCGGCGCTACTATCCCGAAGGCGAGGCCTTCTCCCATATTCTCGGCTATGTGGCCGAAGCCAGTGAAAAGGAACTGGCCGACGACCCGGATCTGTCCCTCGGCGACATGGTGGGCCGTCAGGGCCTCGAAAGCGTGCTCGAACGCCGCCTGCGCGGTCAGAAGGGCCTGTACCGCCTGGAAGTGGACGTGCTCGGCCGCCCCCTGAGCCGTACCCTCATTGAATCGCCGCACATGGGCCAGAACGTGACCCTTTCCATCGACTCGCGTCTTCAGCACGCCGTCATGGAGGCCATGGGCGATTATTCCGGCAGCGTCGTGGTCATGGATCCCGATTCCGGCAAGCTCCTCGCCCTCGTCACCCGCCCCGCCTACGACAACAATATCTTCATCGGCGGCCTGTCCGCCCGCGACTGGAACGCCCTGCGCAGCGATCCCCGCTTCCCCCTGCAGAACCGCGCCATCCAGAGCGCCTATCCCGCAGGTTCGGTGTGGAAGCTCATGATGGTGGGCATGCTCCTCGAACATGGCATCTCCCCCCAGGAAAAGGTGTTCTGCCCCGGACATTTCAAGCTCGGCAACCATACCTTCCGCTGCTGGAGAGCCGGCGGTCACGGCGCCGTGGATATGGAACACTCCCTTATCTATTCCTGCGACGTGTACTTCTACAGCATGGCCGTGAAACTGGGCATCAACAATATGGAGGCCTTTGCCCGTGCCTGCGGCTACGGCCGCGAAACCGGCATCGACCTGCCCTATGAAACCACGGGCCTCGTCCCTTCCCGCGCATGGAAGAAACGCCGCTTCGGGGAGTCCTGGCAGCAGGGCGATACCGTCAACGCCTCCATCGGACAGGGCCATGTCCTCGTCACTCCGCTCCAGACCGCCGTGTTCCTCTCTTCCATCATCAACGGCGGCTACCTGCTCAAGCCCCAGCTCATTGCCGACGCCCCGCGTGAGGTCACCGGCCGCAGCCCCATTTCCGACGCCCACCGCGCCTGGATCAAGAACGCCATGGTGCAGACCGTGGAAGCCCCCGGCGCTACCGCCAAGGTGCTCAAACGCGCAGATATGAAAATCGGCGGTAAAACCGGTACCGCCCAGGTGGTCAAGATCAAAATGGACGGCAACCGCCGCCTCAAGAGCGCAGAAATGGAATTCCGCCAGCGTGACCATGCCTGGATCGGCTCCTGGGGCGAAAAGGACGGAAGGCGCGTCGTCGTCGTGACCATGATCGAACACGGCGGCGGTGGCGGCGCTGTCGCAGGCCCCGTCACCCGCGCCGTCTACAACATCCTCTTCCCCCCCGAAGCTCCGGAAAAGGCCAAACGAAAGTAGCTCCCGGCCCCGCCCCGTATGAGGGCCGGAGCGCTCCGCCCGGAACCATGGCCTGAAGCTTCTCTCCCCGGAAAACGCAGGAAAGGCAGAAGAGAGAAAGGCAGGAAGAGAGGAAAGGCAGGAAAGGCACGCGGGGCCCGCCCCGCACCCCGGAAAAGGCACCGGGGCTCCGCCCCAGACCCCGCCGGGGGGAATGATTTCCCCCGGACCCCCTCAGTTTGCGGAGGAAAGTCGTGTATCAACGCTCTGGGGCACCCGGCCAGCCTTCAGGCGGCCGGGCCGCCGGGCATAAGTAGCCGGAATTTACTTCCGGCGTTAAATGCCTGAGCGGCGTGCAAGCCTCGCGCCCTGTACAGTGTGTCCAGCGCTGACGGGCGCTTGTGGTACCCGGGCGAGGGCAAGGTCATCCCCCCGGACCCCCTCAGTTTGCAGTGCAGGGGCTTTCCTGGCGCAAAGGCTCTCCTTCGACTCGCTGCTGTGCCCGGAACCCGCAGGCAGAAAGGCCCGGCATACCGGACTGCGGCGGCTACCTCAGTGTGAACGTGTCCTTACGGACCCGCTCACGCAGGCCGACTCCGTCCCGGCATTCGCCGGGCCGTCGTGTCAAAGGAAAGGATTTCAAGACAAGGGGCGTTGAGAGAGGACTTTTGCCTTATTCGGCTCCCGCCTTTGGAAAAAGCGTGGCTCAACGCACCGTTTTTCCTTTCGTTTGCGGAGGATAACCGTGTATCAACGCCTTATTCTGCTTCTGTTGGCGAAGGAAAGCCGTGTATCAACGCTCTGGGGCACCCGGCCAGCCTTCAGGCGGCCGGGCCGGTGGCTGTGAATAGCCGCGATTCACTCGCGGCGTTAAAGGAAACAGCCACCGTGCAAGCCCCGCACCCTGTACAGTGTGTCCTGAGCAGACGGGCGCTTGTGGTACCCGGGCGAGGGCAAGATAAGGGGCGTTTTCAGATATCGGTATGGGCGTGTTCGAGCCTGTGGGCATAGGCGAAGGAGAGGGTGGCCGCGAGGGTGACGACGCAGGCAAGCAATGTACCTGCACCGAACACGCCGGAGAAGCTCCAGAACTGATAGAACAGGCCGAAGAGCAGGGGCGCGCAGAACTGCCCTATGCGGAACGTGGTGGAATACGCAGACATGATGGATCCGCGGGTATCGGCCGTGGAAGTCAGGGAAACATGGCCTGCGCAGCAGGCGTTCAGCATACCTGCGCCCGTGCCCACGAGCAGCAGGCCGGGCAGGGCCTCCCATGCAGTGGAGCAGAAAAAAAGCAGCAGCATGGAAACGGCGACCTGCGCTCCTCCGGCAAAGCCGATGACTTTGGGCGGCAGCGCGCGCATGCACATGGGCGAGAAGAGCGCGCCGAAGAACATGCCTGCCGCGTATACGGCAAAGAGCAGTGAACCCTGCTGAGGGGGAAGGTGCAGTTTTTCTTCCGCCAGCAGGGAAATATGGGGGTAAATGGCCCCGAAAAGAATAAGCGCCGCGCCCAGGCGCACGGAAAACAGCGAAAGCACCCGCGGCGAGGCAAGAATGCTTTTGATGTGCGCGGCATACAGCGCAAGGCTTACGGAACGCGAAGGCCTGTAGGGCAGGCGCATGGGCAGGCAGAACAGAAGCGCCCCGAAGCACAGCGCCGCGGCGGCAAGCAGGCTGAGCCGCCAGCTTCCCAGCGTGAGCAGCCACGACACCATAAGCGGCGTAACCGCAATGCTGAAATATTGCATGGCCGTTGCCTTGGTCACAAAGCGCATCCGCGCTTCCCCTTCGTACAGGTCGCTGATGAGCGTGTTGCACATGGCCTCCAGCGGCGTAAGGGAAAGCCCCTGAAGCGCGCGCCCCGCAAGCAGCCAGGAAAAGCCCGGCGCCGCATAGCACAACAGCGAACCCGCCCCGCACAGCGCAAGCCCTGCCAGAAGCAGCGGCCGGCGGCCGATGCGGTCGCTCAAAACCCCGTATAAGGGAATAACCCCTATCCCCGGCAACGCATAGACCGAAATGATCAGCCCCGTTTCCAGCGCCGAAAGCTCAAATTCCCGCATGATGAACGGCAGACTCGGCAGCACCACAGGGTTCCCTATGGCACAGACAAAGGCCAGAAGA
Organism: uncultured Mailhella sp.; assembly: GCF_944324615.1. Taxonomy (GTDB): domain Bacteria; phylum Desulfobacterota; class Desulfovibrionia; order Desulfovibrionales; family Desulfovibrionaceae; genus Mailhella. The sequence goes on along the minus strand of NZ_CALUWY010000069.1, from coordinate 5,524 downwards.
TAAATAAGCGTGTTCTGCGCCCTTGTGCTGCATTCCTTCATCGTACCCACCCCGCGGAAACCTGCCCCGTACGTCACCGTACGCAGCGTATTTTTGCCACCATACCGGCCTTTCCCCCTTCGGGCAACCCTGCATGCTCCTCAAAACAGAACCCCGAAGGCAGAAAAGGCACAAAACGAGGAAACGCAGGAAGAGAGGAAAGGCAGGCCCCGCCTGCCTTTCCTGCCTTTTCTCTCTTCTCGTCCTGCGTTTCCTGCGTTTTCTGTCTTCCGGGAGGGGGGACGGGCAAAAAAAATCCCCGGGGGGGGACCCCGGGGAAGGAATCAGTTAGACGCGCTTGCGTCCGCCGCCCATGCGGTAGCGTTCAGCGCAGGAGAGGACGGCCTTTCTGAGGCGGAGGGAGTGGGGGGTGACTTCCAGGACTTCGTCTTCACGCATGAAGTTGAGGCACTGTTCCAGGGACATGGGGCGCACGGGGGTAAGGATGATATTTTCATCGTGACCGGCGGCGCGCAGGTTGGTCAGTTTCTTTTCCTTGGTAGCGTTGACGTCGATATCGTTGTCACGGCTGTGTTCGCCCACGATCATGCCTTCATAGACCGGGTCACCGGGCACGACGAAGAGGCGTCCGCGCGGTTCGAGGTTGTAGAGGGCGTAGGCAACGGCGTTGCCCGCGCGGTCGGCGATGAGGGAGCCGGTCATACGGGTGAGGAAGTCGCCGCGGTAGGGTTCGTAGCCGCTGAAGTTGGAGTTCATGATACCGGTACCCTTGGTATCGGTGAGGAACTCGTCGCGGTAGCCGATGAGTCCGCGCGCGGGCACGGAGAAGGTGAGGCGCACGCGGCCGGTGCCGTTGTTCACGCAGTTGGTCATGCGGCCCTTGCGGAAATTGAGCTTTTCGGTAACCACGCCCATGTAGATTTCGTCGCAGTCGATGGCGACATCTTCAATGGGTTCGTACTTTTCGCCGTTGATTTCCTTGAAGATCACTTCGGGCCTGCCCACGGTGAGCTCGAAGCCTTCGCGGCGCATGGTTTCCACAATGATGGCCATCTGGAATTCACCGCGGCCCTTGACGAGGAAGGCGTCGCGGTCTTCGGTGTCTTCCACACGGATGGACACGTTGCGCAGGGCTTCGCGGTCCAGGCGTTCACGGATCTTTCTGGCCTGCACGATCTTGCCTTCGCGTCCGGCCAGGGGCGAGGTGTTGATGCCGAAGCGCATGGACACGGTGGGGTCGTCCACCTTGATGCGGGGCAGCGGAGAAGGATCGGCCGCCGTGCAGATGGTGTCGCCGATGGTCACATCTTCAATACCGGCCATGACCACAATGTCGCCGGCGTCCACTTCGTCCACGTCCACCATGTTCTTGCCCTGGTACACCTGGAAGCGCGTGGCGCGCAGAGGACGGGGCTTGCCGTCTTCGCCTATGCACACAAGCGCGTCCTTGGTGTGGGCATGACCGTTGCGGATGCGGCCCACGGCCAGACGGCCCAGATAGTCGGAATAGTCAAGGTCGGCCACCAGCATGTGGAACGGCTCTTCCGGATCATACGCAGGCGCGGGAATGTATTTCAGAATCGCGTCGAACAGCGGAGAAAGATCCTTGCGCTCGTCGTTCAGGTTGTTCATGGCCACGGCGTCGCGGCCGATGGCGTACAGCACCGGAAATTCCAGCTGGTTCTCGTTGGCGTCGAGGTCAATGAACAGATCGTACACTTCGTTGAGCACTTCTTCAGGACGGGCGTCCTTGCGGTCGATCTTGTTCAGCACCACAATCACCGGAAGCTCAAGACCCAGCGCCTTCTTCAGCACGAAACGTGTCTGCGGCAGAGGCCCTTCCGAAGCGTCCACCAGAAGAATCACGCCGTCCACCATGGAAAGCGCGCGCTCCACTTCGCCGCCGAAGTCCGCGTGACCGGGAGTGTCCAGTATGTTGATGCGTACACCCTTCCACCCTACGGCGCAGTTCTTGGCGGAAATGGTAATGCCGCGTTCGCGTTCCAGTTCCATGCTGTCCATAAGACGGTCGTCCACCACCTGGTCGGCGCGGAACATGCCGCTCTGTTTGAAAAGCCCGTCCACCAGCGTGGTCTTGCCGTGGTCAACGTGGGCTATGATGGCTATGTTGCGGAGAGATTCATTACGGGCGAGAGAACTCACGTTCGCTTCCTCATGGGTTAAAACTTTGCTTGGAAAACCTGCACCGCGCGGATCGCTGCGCCCGCGCGCCGTGCCGCTCCGACCGCGCGTCCTTGCCGCGTATCGACCGGAACCGGGGTCGTATCCGGCCCCGCGGAAAAAACGGCCCCTCAAAAAGGCCGTGCGTGCTCTGAGAAACAACGAAGTATAAATAAATAAAGAAGGCAGATATTGCAAGCTCTACCCCCACCCCCTCCCCCGGACGCGGAACAACCTCCCCCCCCCATGCCGGAAAACCGGAAAAAGACCCGGCCGGAATCCCACGGAAACGGCAGAAAGAGAGAAAACGCAGGAAAGACGGAAGAGAGGAAAGGCACGCGGGGCCTGCCCCGCACCCCGGTGCCTTTCCCGGGGTACGGGGCGAAGCCCCGCCTGCCTTTTCTGTCTTTCCTGCGTTTTCTGCCTTTCCTCTTCTTCCTCTTCTCTTTTGTGTTGTCCGGGATCAGGGGCAGGAGATGATGCCTTCGGACCAGAGGCAGGCGCCGCAGGAAGGGGCGGGGTTACCGTAGCAGTCGGGGAGGGAGAGTTCCCAGTTATCGCACTGGGAGCAGCGGCAGCAGGGGGAGAACTCGAAGGCGCGGACATTCTGGCGGAAGGCGGCGTATTCCGGGGAGCGCCAGAGGCGGTCGAGGGGCTGGGAGCGGACATTACCGAAGAAGAGGTGTTGATTGAGGCGGGTTTTTCCTTCCCAGTAGAGGCGGGAGGAGCGCAGGAGGGCCATGCAGGGGCTGAGCATACCGTCGTGACGGACGAAGGCCATGCCTTCTTCCACGAAGCGGCAGCGGCGGGCGGGTCGGCGGAGCCGGGAGCCGGAGAGGAAGATTTCGCACATGCCTGCGCTCAGGAGGGAGGCCACGGCCTCGGGCACGCCGGGGCGTGTCCAGTCCATGAGGGGCAGATGGATGCGCGGGGCGGCGGGGGGAACATGGTCGCCGCCGAAATCGCTCTGCAGCACGTTATGGTAGAGCACCTCGTGTGCGGCGCTTTCGCTGGTAGGGATGAGGTGGGAAACATTCACCTCGTTCACATGGTAGTAGGAGGCGAAGAAGGGCAGGTCGGCCAGGGAGCGTACATTGCTCTTCATGAGCACGAAGGCCACGCCGAGCCGGACCTCGCGTTCCAGGCGGAAGCGGAGCTGGTTGAAGGCAAGAATATGCTTTTTGAGCACGGCAAGGCTGCCGTTGCAGCGTATGGCGGCGTAATCCGCCTCTTCCAGCGAGTCCACGGAAAGCCAGAGCATGTCCAGGCCCGCGTCGAGCAGGGCGGCGGAGCGCTCTTCGGTGAGCAGGGAACCGTTGCTCACCAGTTCGGTACGCAGACCGGCGGCAGAGGCCGCGCGCACCATATCCGTGATGTGCGGATGAAAGAGCGGCTCCCCCATGCCCCCGAAAAACAGGGTTTCCACCCCCGGCGGCAGGTGCGCAAGCACCGCGCGGAAGGTGGCTTCGTCCATGTCGCCCGCCTCCTCGTCCACCCAGCTCTTGCGGAAGCACATGGCGCAGTTCAGGTTGCAGCGTGAGGTGGGTTCCAGATACAGGCGCCTGAGTTCGTCAGCCATGAAGCTCCCCCGGCCCGGCAGACGCCGGAAAAAAGATGAAAACTGCCTCCCCGTGAGACAAGCTCCCGGAAAAGCCCCCGTATGGGAAAGGGCCCGGCTTCCCGTGCCGGGAAAAGCCCCCCGTGGCAGGCGGGAGACCTCGCGGCACACGCGCCGCAGAAGGCCTGCGCTTTGTGCGGCCGGATCTTCGGCGCGCGTCTCCAGGGTATTTTGAAACCGTGTGATTTCAAAAGATATTTTTCTGAGAGTACACCCATATCCGCCCCCATGTCCAGAAGGGGGCGGAAAAAAGGCCTGTTTCATTATTCGCCGTGTTCTGCGGCCTGCGGAACCGGGAAGGCGCGTGGCGGCGGAGCCGGCTTTGCGGGGGAGGAAGCGCCTCTCTGAGCGGCCCCCATGGAGCATACAGGCGGAGCCGCCCGGACGACTCGCGGGGGAGGGGAAGGGGAGAGGGGCGGGCACGGGGCGGCAGGGCAGGACGGCCGCGCGTTCCGCCCTCTGCATCAGACCTGCCGCACAGGGGGAATGTTCCCCGGCAGGTACATGCCGAAGACCTGCCGCACGGGGTTGGGGAAAGGCGCCGGTGTGTGCGGGATGCCGGCCTGCCCCGTGCGCCGCAACAGCGGGGGAAGATTCCGTCCGGAGCGGCCTTTCAGAGCAAGGCAGGGCTTTTGCGGCAGGGCGTTTTCCTCTATCATGGAGGCAGCGCATACCGTGAAAAGGAAGAGAGCGATGAGAAAACACATCCGGCTGCTGGTGATGCTGATGGTCATCACTGTATGGGGTGCGGCCCTGCAGGCAAGGGCGGCGGAAATTTCCGACATCCATCTGCATGACGGCTGGGCCGCCCTGGTGCTTTCCACCGGGAAGGAAGACGCGGTGCGCCTGTGCACGGGGAAGGATAACCTCCTGCTTGTGCTGGACCTGTACCCCTCATCTTCGGGAAAGAGCGTGGGCGGGTTCCGGATGACACTTCTGGAGCCGGCCGCAGGTTCCATAAGCACGGAGGCGAAGGCGTTTTTTCCCATGACCATGAAAGGGCGCATCCATGTGGATGGCGGCACGGTGCGCCCTGCGCGCCTTCACTACACGCTGGAAGGGCAGGTGGCGGCAGCCCGCATAGAGATGGATATTTCCCGGGCATTTCTGCGGGAGGCGGAAAAAAGTTCCCTGCTCAGAATGGACATCGGCAGGGATGAGCGGCATTTCTTTCCCGTGGAGTTTTCCCTCAGGGGCTTTGCCGCGGCGCACAGGCAGGCCATGAGCCTTGTGACCAAGGTGCGGCCGCGCCGTCTCGGGCAGAAGGAAGCCTTCGGGGAAGAGGAATTTGCTTCCCTCATCATCAGCCGTTCATGGGAAAAAAAGGCGCGCCGGGATCTCCCCCGGAACACGGCAAGGTGAGCCTCAGGCCGCGCTTTTCCTGATCCGCGCCCGTTTTCCCCCGGCGTTGTCCCCACGCCCCGCCGTGCGCTTTTCCGCGTGCGTTTTCTGCCTGCGGCCTGTGTTTCTCCATCCCCGGAGCGCGGCCGCTCCTTTCCCGCGCCCTGTGCTTCTGCCTCCTGAACCGGGGCAGAGGGGAGCTTTTTGCCGCGCCCGGCCCGCACCGCCCATGCCGCAGGGCGTCTTGCCCCGCGCCTTTGCCCGGGCGGCCCTGCGTGCGGCAGGGAAAGCCCGCGTCGTTTCTGCGGCGGAATCCGGGGCGGCGAACCCCGCGCGGCCCCTCTGCCGTGTTTTTCTTTGGTATTCCCCACGCCCCGCCGTGCG
>NZ_CALUWY010000068.1 GCF_944324615.1 uncultured Mailhella sp. | reverse complement strand
CTCATGGAGGACGGCGCGCTGTTCACCTGGCTCTTTGAAGCCAACCCCCACAGTCAGGCCATGGTGCGCCAGTACCGCAACCTGCTCTCCCTCGCCGCCGCAGGCGACGTGGATCTTATCCTGCACAAGGCCCAGTGGTGGTGGAAGGATGGCGAGGAAAAAAGAAAACTCCACGAGGAAGCCCGCAAGGTGGCCCTCCAGTCGGCCCGGGCGGGCCTGAAAAAAGGAATGAAGTCATGAGATACAGCCTGTTCGGCGAATCCCACGGCCCGGCCATAGGCGTTGTTCTGCAGGGCGTTCCCTCCGGGCTTGCCCTGGACATGGAATTCATCCGCGCCGAGATGGCGCGCCGCGCCCCCGGCAATTCGCCTCTGGCCACGGCGCGCAGTGAAAAGGACGCGGTGCGCATCGTAAGCGGCGTATTCGAGGACAGAACCTGCGGCACGCCCCTGTGCGGACTCATTGAAAACACCGACACCCGCTCGCGCGACTACGCCGCCACCCGCTATCTGGCCCGGCCCGGCCATGCGGATTTCACCGCGCACCTGCGCTACGGCGGCTTTGAGGATTACCGGGGCGGAGGGCATTTTTCCGGCCGTCTCACGGCGCCTCTCGTCTTTGCCGGAGCCGTGGCCAAGCTGGCCCTCAGGCAGAAGGGCATGGAAATCTTCGCCCGCATCAGAGAAACGGCGGGTGTGGAGGATGCCCCCCTCGACCTGGCCCGGCCCGATGTGGAGGCCCTGCGCGCGGCGGGGAGGAAAAGCTTTGCCGTCATCGACGATGCGCGCGGCGAAGCCATGCAGAAGGCCATTCTTGAAGCGCGCGCCGAAGGCGATTCCGTGGGCGGCGTCATCGAATGCTTCGCCCTCGGCCTGCCCGCCGGTCTGGGCAGCCCGGACATGGATGAAAACATCGAAACCGCTGTGGCCCGCCATGTATTCGCCGTGCCTGCGGTCAAGGGGCTCAGCTTCGGTTCCGGCTTCGGCTTTTCCTCCATGCGCGGCAGCGAGGCCAACGACGCCTTTGTGCCCGGCGAAAGCATCCGTACCCGCACCAATCACAACGGCGGCATCAACGGCGGCATTTCCAACGGCATGCCCGTGGTGTTCAGCGTGGTGATCAAACCCACGCCCTCCATTGCCCGGGAACAGGACACCGTGGACATGCGCACCGGCGAGGCGGCAAAGCTCGTCATTACCGGAAGGCACGATCCGTGCATTCTTCCGCGTGCCGTGCCCGTCATCGAAGCGGCCTGCGCTCTGGCGCTCTCCGAAGTTCCGGGAGTGCTTTCATGAAGAACATCGTGCTCATCGGCCTTTCCGGCTGCGGCAAGACCAGCCTGGGCAGACGCCTCTCCCGCAGGCTCCGCATGAAGCTTCTCGACACCGACGCCATGATTGTGGAAAAAACGGGCCGCGCCATTTCCGACATCTTCGCCGGGGAGGGGGAAGGCTTCTTCCGTGATCTGGAATCGGCCTGCGCCAGAGAAGCGGCGGCACAGGAGGGCGTCATCATCTCCACGGGCGGCGGCATGATTCTGCGCGAAGAAAACATGGCAACGCTCATGAAAAACGGCATCGTCTTCTTCATCGACCGCCATCCCTCGCGCATTCTGCGCTCCACCACTCTGGGTGACCGGCCGCTCGTGAAGGACGACGCGGAAAAGCTCTTCCGCCTCCACGCGGCGCGCCTTCCCCTTTACCGCCGCTACGCCCATGTGACCATACCCAACAACGGCGGGCCCAGGAGCATGAAACGGCGCATTCTGCACATCCTGCGCCATTACCGGCGCAACGCGAACATTCACTGACGGAGCTGCCATGAGCCACCTTCTGGACGGGAAAAAGCTCGCCGTCATCGGCGACCCCATAGAACACAGCCTCTCCCCCATCATTCAGCAGGCCATGCTGGACGAACTCGGCATATCCTGCACCTATGAACGCATTCTTGTGCAGGCCGGAAGCGTGGCCGCATGGCTGCCCTCCGCGCCGGAGCTGAACCTTGCCGGGTTCAACGCCACCATGCCCCACAAGACCGACCTCGTGCCCCTCATGGACACCCTTTCCGACGACGCGCGCATGTACCGCTCCGTGAACACGGTGGTCATACGCGAAGGGCGCTTTCACGGCCACAATACCGACGGCGAGGGTTTTCTGCGCGCCCTGCACGATGCGGGCATGGAGCACAGAAACAGGCGCGTGGTGGTGTACGGGGCAGGCGGAGCCGCCCGTTCCGTGGTGCTCAAACTGACGGCCGCCGGCGCGGAAAACGTGACCGTATGCTGCCGCACCCCGAAAAAGGCGGAAGAACTTGCCGCCCGCTCCCCCCGCATCCGCCTGTGCGGCCTTGCGGAAACGGCCTGCGAAGAGGCTCTTCAGCAGGCCGGGCTTTTCATCAACTGCACGCCCCTCGGCATGCAGGGCGTACAGGCGCAGTTTGACGACTTCTCCTTCCTCGACCGCCTGCCCGCCTCCACCCCGGTGTGCGACCTCATCTACCGCCCGCTGAAGACAAGGCTCCTTGAAGAGGCGGAAAAGCGCGGCCACCCCGCGGCAAACGGGCTCGGCATGCTCATCCATCAGGCCATACTGGCGCTGGAACAGTTCGCCTCCCTGAGCCTGGACGCGGATCTTATGAAAAAGGCCGTGATGAAGCGCCTTCTTCCCGTGCTGAACAGGGGCCAGCTTCCCCCAGAAAGCCGGAAGGTGCCCGGCTGAGACTTTCTTTTCCCAAGCGCCCTTCCGCACAGAATCCCGAAGGGCAACCGTGGAAAAAATCCGCCCCGGCGCCCCCCCTTGCAGGCATAAGGCATAAAAAAAGGCCCTTCGCGCTCATGCACGAAGGGCCGTCCTTTCCGGCATCCCTGACAGGGGAGAACAGCCTCCCTTCACCGCCTCCGGATGAGGCCGCCTTTCCTGTGCGGCAAATCACCGGAGAACGGTACGAACCGGGACTCAGCCCTGCAGATGGGCAAGGATGCGTCTGCCCCAGTCGTCAACATCTTCCCGGCTTCCGGAATAATCGCCTTCCACCTTGAGGCCTTCCTCCATGATGGAAGCGCCGAGACCGGAGAGCCTGTTTTCCAGCACGTCCACGGCCCCGCAGAAATGTTCAAAGCTGCTGTCGCCGCTGGCAAAGCAGGCCGCCTTCTTTCCGGAAACGCCGATGGCGTCGAAATCCTCAAACAGCGTCTGAAAATCATCCTGCAGTTCCACTTCATCGGTACCCCAGGCGGAGCATCCGAAAAGTACGGCGTCGTATCCTTCGCACAGGCCTTCGGCCGTGACGTCGGCCGCGCTGTGCACCGTCACTTCATGACCGGCGCCTTTTATCTGTTCGCCGAGAGCTTCCGCAATGCCCGCAGTATTGCCGGTGGTGGAACCATAGACAATGAGAACCTTCATCAAAAACACTCCCTCAGGGTTTGAAACCTTGCCGGCGGCCGGAAGCCGCCCGGCACGGTACGACGTTTCGGGGAACACCCCCGGGAGAAAGGCCATAGGGCAGCTGTTTTCCCATGACCCCGTGCCATGCGAAAACGCCCTTCTCCCGGAGGCATAAAGGGTCCGCATGTTTTTTTTGCACGGCGGAGATATGCCGTCTTTCTCCGCCGTGCACGACCAGGAGTACTCACCCCGTCCATGCGGGGTGGATGCAGGACAGAAATTCGGCCGGACTTCTGCTGTGAGTCAGAAGCCCGGCAGGGGGGGGGAGGAGACTGGAACCTGTGAGGCTCCAGAGCAAATTTTTGCCGGCATGCCATGGCACGCATACCGGCAATGCGGAGGAGAAGCCCTTCGGGAATACCTGTTTTCCCGGAAGGCTATGGCGAATATGAAGACGGACCTGCATGTCCGTGCTCCTGCCGCAGGGCAGAGAAATTCTGCCGGAGCATCCAGACATTACTCCGGCATGAGCGCAGTGGAAAACAGCGCCCTTTATGGAGGCATGGAACGCTCGGATCGCTCCACGCTGTTATGGGCATGATGTGATGCGTCTTTCGGGCCGTTCCCCACCATGGGGAACGGCCCTCGCCGCACCAGGAGACTGAGGCTGACACCTCAGCACGGAATGCGACCCGGTCGCATCCCAATATCGTGCGAAGCGGCGCTTCGCGGAAATTCTGCCGCCTGACGCCTCCGGCAGAAGCCGGGTCAAGCCACCGTCAGGCGGCATTGGGGGGGGGGAGGTCAATATGCTTTGTCCTGAATCAGCCGTTTGCGAACCCTGTGCCATTGTCAAAGATCAGAAGGCGCCCTGCGCGGGCAAAACCTGCACGGCTCTGCCGTAAAAACGCGCCTCCGCGGGATGATGTCGCCTTCCGGCTTTCTCATCCCCCGTTGAAAAACACACTAATGAAAACGAATTTCAATGTCAACTTAAATCCCAAAAAAATCCCTCTTTTTTCAAACTTTCTTCTGATTACATATAACATATTGATATATCATATTTTATTTTAAGCATAACCATACAGCAGGCAGGAAACGATGCCTATGACAGGGCACGGCAGGTGTGCACCCCGTGTGCGCAGGGAAAAAACTGAAAGGCTACCTGCTGAAGCTCATAGAAGTCGGTTCACCCCGTATGCGCAGGGAAAAAACTCCTCATGGGCGGCCGCTTCTTTACCTTCAGCAGTTCACCCCGTATGCGCAGGGAAAAAACCCCGGAAAGCACCGACGCACTCGCTGCGGTGTTGTTCACCCCGTATGCGCAGGGGAAAACAGCCCGGAAGCGTGCGGCCGCAGGCTCCTTGTTCAAGAAGGCCCTGCCGCCCCGTGCCGGAAGATATCCCTGCCCTCAACAGCCGTTGCGCATGCCGGAGAAAGGCCGCCTTTTTTCCGGGAACAGGGAAGAAACAGCGCTTTTTCCGCAGGGAAACGGCCGCCGCGGCCCTGATGGTTCCGTCCGGGGCGGAACCATAAAAAAAGCGGCCCGAAGGCCGCCTTGGGCATTATTTGCCGAGTTTGAAGCGTATGCGGAGCACGCCGCCGTCATCAGGCTTCCATTCATGGGAAACCCAGACAAAGGTGCCGCATTCCGCCGTATGGGCGACGTGTTCCCCGATGCAGGGGCAGGCGTCCAGAGCGCCGCCGGGAGCTTCCGGGTCGCCTATGAACACGATGCGCAGCGTATCGCCCGCGCTTTCCGGCAGGCGGGAAAGGTTGAAGCGCTTTGCGGCCTCCTCACGGGGCATGTCACGGGCAATGACGGGCAGATCGCGGGCCAGCACCTCGTTCACTTCGGCAACAATGCTTTCCACCTCTTCGGCGGAAAGATCGTGGGGGAAGTGAAAGTCCACCTTGGACTTGTTGGCATTGATGTGCGTGGAAAAGCAGCGCGGGCAGCCGTAACGGCGGATAAGCACACCGCTCAGGGCGTGTTCGGCCGTATGCATCCTGGGATCGTATTCTTTGCTCATACCATGATTCCTTTGTGGCAAACCGTTTCATGGGGAATCGCCGGACCTTGTCGGGCGTCCCTTCCGGAAAAAGAGCGCGGACCATGCCGGAAAAGACCGTTCCGGCGGCATCCGCTCCCGCGCCCTGTGCTACCGCAAAATCAGGCGGAGGGGAAGTTCCCGTCACACGGCCCGGCGGAACGAAATCGCTCCCGGAAGATCAGTTGCTTCTGTCAGGCCGGAAAATCACTGCCCTGCCGGAACATGCGGGCAAAAGACTCCCCGGCCGCAGCGCTTTTCCCGGCACACGCCTTCCTCCCCCTCTCCTTAAAAGAGGAACCGTCACTCCGGAACAGCGCCTCTCCTCCCCTGCCGGAAACTCCGGGAACAGCGCGGAGCACCACGGCGACGGCAAAAAATTTCAACGCACAATTCCCCCTGCACACAGGCTCTCCCCCGCCTTTTCCGCCTCCGATCCGGCAAAGGATACAAGGATTCCGTTTTCGCCGAATATTCCGCCATACGGGATCATACGCTGAAAAACATATCGATAATAAATTATTTCTTATGGTTATGTTTTATTTTTCCGCTCATCGGTACTCTGCGGAAGGGCCGTTTTGCCCCCTGCCCGTGCGCCGGAAGAAAAAAAAGAGATAAAAAAATTTGGACTTTTACGAGAAAATTATTTTTTTGTTAACATTTTTTTATTGCTTAATTCACAACTTAATTCTAAGCTGCGCTCATGGAAAAAGAGGGATTTTCCATAACGCATCATTCAACCACATTTCTCAAAGGAATGACAAAATGAAAAAGCTTACTACGCTTCTTCTGGCCGCCGGCATGGTGTTTGCCGCGTCCGCTCCTGCTTCCGCCGTTGATGTGAAGATGGACGGTATCTATGAATTCCAGTTCACTCAGGGCGCTGGTGTCAACTTCGACAGCAGCAAGTTCGACAAGGAAATGCAGCTGGTCCGCATCGGTGCCACCTTCTCCGTTTCCGAACAGCTCTCCGGCTACATCCAGACGCACAGCACCTGGGACTGGGGCCGTACCGATGAAACGGAAAATGGCCGCGATGGTCTCGGCAGCCATCCCGACATGTACCTCCGTCAGGCCTACATCGACTGGCTCATCCCCCAGACCGATGTGAAGGTTCGTATGGGTCGTCAGCTCCTCGCCCTGCCCGGCCTCGCCAACGGCAAGAACCCCGCTCTGTGGTGGTCTGATCCTGCCGACGGCATCGCCATCGACGCTCCTGTGACCGACTGGCTGTCCCTGTCCGCCTGGTGGGCCCGCTACAGCCGCTGGACCGGTGCCGACAACAATTACGACACGCATCTGTCCAATGCCGTTGACGTGTTCACTCTGGCTGCCGACTTCACCTACTTCGACGGCTTCCGCTTCCAGCCCTTCTTCGCCTTCGCTGCTCAGGGCGACAATACCATGGCCGAATCCGAAAACGGCACGGCCAACGCTCTGCTGCCCGGCCTGAGCGACATCTACTTCCACGACGGTGTGAAGAGCGCCGACAAGGGTGCCATTGAAAACAACACCTACTGGCTCGGCTTCACCGGCACCATGACCTACTTCGATCCTTTCCAGGCGAAGCTCGGCTTCATGTACGGCGATCGTGACTTCAAGGGCACCACCGGTCTTCCCAGCCAGCACGGCTACTTCGTGGACGCCTCCGTGTCCTACAAGACCGCTTACGGTACTCCTGAACTGTTCGCCTTCTACGGCTCCGGTGACGACAGCGATGTGACCTACGCCTATCAGGAAAACATGCCTTCTCTGGTCGGCCGTTTCGCCGGTTCCTACGGCTTCTTCAACGGCTCCGGTCTTGAAGACAACAACCTGCAGAACAACCACACCGGTATGGGCGTGTGGGGCGTCCGCGCGGCCTGGAAGAACATCTCCTTCATCGAAGATCTCTCCCATGAATTCGCCGTCATGTACGCTCAGGGTACCAACGACAAGGCCAACATGGACTTCGGCATTGCTCCTCACAAGTATATGACCACCGAAGACTCCGTGGTCGAACTTGACTTCAGCACCACCTACAACATCTACAAGAACCTCAGCGCCTACCTCGAAGCCGCCTATGTGTTCGAAGACTTCGACAACAACACCCAGATGGGTCGTGCTTCTTCCTACGACGACGCCTGGAAGGTTGCTCTGCAGTTCGTGTACAAGTTCTAATTCGGCGCGGGCTTAGTCCGCTCCTTATGTGAACGTCCCTGGCGGGAGAGGGAAACCTCTCCCGCCTTTTTTGTCCTTTCCGGCAGAGGGGCACCTTGCGCTGCATGTCTGCGGCACACGCTCCCGCGCATCACAGCGCCGCACCGAAAAAAAAGACTTCCCGAAAGGGAAGCCTTTGTCCTTCCGGCGGCCGGAGCACGCCCTCCCGAAGGCGCGGAACACTTCACAGGGGCACAGAACCTGCCGCTACGCAAAAAGCCCCTGCCCTGTTCCGACGCGCGCCCTTATGAGGAGGCCGCCTTCCATTCCTTTTTCAGCACGGCGTAGACCAGCGTGTTTTCATAGACGGGCCTGCCCTGTTCATCCTTTACAAAGGAAATGAACTCCTCAAAACGCGCCTCCTGCCGCATGCCGAGCCGTTCACACAGCCTGCGGGAAGGCAGGTTGTCCTCCTCCACATAGGCAAAGATGCGCCTTGCCCCTTTACAGGAAAAAAGAAAGTCCACATAGGCGCGGGCGGCCTCTCCGGCATAGCCCCGGCCCTGAAAGCGCCTGTCGAAGGCCCAGCCCACGGACCAGGTATCCGGCCCTTCCTGCCGGGAAAACACGTTGCCGATCATGCCGTCGCTTTCCTTCAGACATACGGCAAGCTGCGTGCCTTCCCGCTCACGGCTTTTTCGGCGGACCCCGGCAAGGGCCTCGCCGAAGTCTTCCAGCCGCTCCTCCCGGAAACAATGTACCTGCGGCCGGTGAAACAGGGCCAGCAGTGCCGGAGCATCCTTCTCTTCAAAGGTTCTGAGCACAAGCCTCGGGGTCTCCCAACGCAGCATAATGCCTCCTTTCCGTCTTGAGCGTGTGAAGCGCCGTATGGCACCACAGTACCGTACATCATTCCCCGTACGGCGAAAAGCCGCTCTCCTCCCCCGGCAGCGCAGGCTCATGGCCGGAACACGGGACACGGCAAGGCGGATACTTTCCTGTAAGGAACATCAAAAAACGGCGTAAGGAAGCAAACCCCGCCTCGCAGGAAACGAAGAAACAGAGCCTCACTCCACAACATGCCGGACTTTCGTCCCCGCGGAATATTTCTTTGCGTAACTGTATGTTTTTCTTAGCAGTTTCGCAGAACAGGCATAGGACTTTCTTTTTCGGCAGAGGGACAACGCTCCCCTGCCCCTCTGCCGGGAAGTCTCCTTTCAATTCCGGCCGGAACAACTCCGCCCACGGCGCAGGTCGTATCTTCCGACATAAAAAACGTGCTTAACGAAACGCTTCCTTCATGGTGCCGTAAGGGGCTGACATGCAGACGGCATACTTGTACCGGGGCAGCGCATGACCTCGCAGGCAGTCAGACCGTTCCCGAAGGCTTCGCCGGTACAGCAGCTCTCATCAGGCCAGCCTGCGGCCAGGCCTGCATCGCTGCATCCTCCCTCCTGCGCTGGAGACGGCCTGCGGCTGCTCTACTGTGGGCAGATGACTGCCTTTCATAGATGCAGATATCGCCGTTTTCCCCCACTGGCACGAAGTAAGGACGACCGGGAGCACGCAGATCCCCTTCTCCGGAAAAATATTTCAGAGAATACCGATGTATGAAAAGCAAGGAATTTCCCGAAGATCCTCCCTTGATAGTGCCAAGTTCGGCGCAGATCTTCTCCAGAATAAGACGCCATATCCGCAAAGGCTATGTCATGGGTATTACTTATCCGCAGAATTATTAAAAACGCCGTAAACTGTCAGCATGATAAGGGGGGGTATACCGACTGCTGAACAACTGCCCGTTGATGAGAGCAGGAAGACTTTGATCTTCGCGTTGCCGGGGAGCTTCCGGGACAATCCTCCATCATGACAGAACGCCATGCCCCCTGTTTCCAGACAAAGAGGTCGCCGATGTGCACGCCTCCGTGCCCAGGCGCTCCTCAGCCCGCAAACCGAACCGGCTTCAGCTGCAGTCTGTCATCTCCGGTCTGTCCGGAGACGTTCTTTTTTCATGCCTTGATGTTTGTTTGATACCTTCCAATATCATCATCAATCTGTTGTCAGATACCGGAAGAACAAAGTTCATAGGAAATAATCCTGCTCGGAGGAACAACACCAACCTTTCTTGAGGCCGTTATCAATCGTGTTCTATCCTTTTTGCCAAGTTCATTTAAATCTCCCCCCTCAAAGCAGGTCATGGCTTTAAGTGCAATCATAGGCTGAAATTCCGGGCCGAACATCTCCCTTGCCGACGACAGCCCTTTCGCCACGCTGACACCAGCCTGAATCATGGCAGAGATATCCATGTAATCCTTGCAGGCACAACGATCAAACAGCACCTTCAATTTCAAGGCCATCAAATCATCAAGAGAGGCTACCTGCAGCCCTGTTTCCGCGCAGACCAGAGGTTCACCAACACGCCCGAACGAAATTTCCCCGAAAAAGGATATTCTTACATTATTCTGCATCCGAACGGAAAGGGTATTGATACCATTCTGTTCGATTGCCGCGCCTTTGAGGAAGGGCAATACATGAAAAATGTCTTCATTATGGAATGGGCGGCTTGAAAAAAAATCAAAATCTATCGAAAACCTGTGCGCCAGTTGAAGAGCTATGGCCGTTCCACCATAAAGCACAAATCCCATCTGTGTGATCGGAGAAAGCTCAGGCCATATTTCCTGTTGAGAAGAAGGAAGAATCCCGATGTGGGGAGTAAATATCGTCATACAAACCTTCTTTTGGGCAAGGGTGGAACCTGCTCCGGGGCAATATCTGAAAGGCGATAATGCCAGTACGTCCAGGACGGCAGGCTGAACTGACCGGGATCAGCGTTCTGCAACACCTGAAAAAGCACTTTCTTTCCTACAATATCTATTAAACGGCAAACATCTTCATATTTTCCGATATTCATCACCTGACCAATAAGAAGATCCGGCCGCTGCATGGTATGCTCAATGTCCTTCCACCAGATATAGTGAGCAAAAGGGCGGAGAGCTTCCACCTGCTGTTCAGACAGATTAAGTTCCCTGGCTTTTGAAGACATATCCATGTGCTCACCTCAGGCATATCTTACAGAAAAAACTTCGAAGATTTAAGTCTTAAATGTGCTCCCCCTTTTTGCTTTTCTGTTTATTTTTGTATTCCTGTGCAAAATGTATGTAAGACCATCTTTTCTGTCCTGTGAGAATTTTCTGGATACTTTCCAAGTGAAACTGTCGTTTCCCTGAATTTTTGATATTTTTCTCCAAAACGGAAGAACAACTCATATTAACGACAAAAATAAATTGTTAAAAGGCAACGTAAAGGGCAGGATGTATGAAGCAGGCCAGTCTCTTTCCCTTATTTGCTTCTTCGGCGCTTCGCTGTTCCCCTCTTCTTCCAGCCTGAACCGGATACGCTGCTTCAAAGCCGCATCAGGGCATTTCCTTGCCGGACGTGCTCAGTTCTCCTGAGCGGCAACAGACAAGAGTGTTCCCGTATTTCGATTTTCGACCGAAAATAAAAGCCCCGACAGCAGACATGCAAGCACACGTCCGCCGTCGGGGCTTTTCTCCTGCAGGATAAAAAAACGCCTGAAAGTCCACCTCATGACACGAAAGACTTTTAAACGTGAAACGGCAGGAAAGGCCTTCTCAATAACGAAGAGCGTTCCTGCCGCATATGTTCTTTGTGGCGCCCTCAGGCGGATTTGAACCGCCGCTGACGGCGTGAAAGCGGCACACAGCTGCTCTCCGGATGAAAGGTCGGCGGCTGACTTCGCAATGAAGGGGCGGCTGGCCTGTCCGGGACCGGGCGACCACACTTTTCCCCCCCCCGGAAGACGGCGGAAAACAGCGCTGCGGCTGACGGGAGAGCTGATGCGCTGCCTTCTGTCTGATGTACGGCTTTCGGTACCGCGTGTCGCAGAGGGAGCGATTGACCGTTTTCTCCGATCCGAATACAGAGTTAAGAAGACAAACGCGGGCAGAGAGGGGATAGTGATGCTTTTTTCTTGTGACAGATGGTGGTTACGGCATGTCCTTCCGATGCTGCTGGGGCTGCTTGCCCTTTTTCCGGAGACGGCGTGCTGTGGCCGAGGCGGCAGTCTGCCTGCAGGGGAGGTTCCCATGAACAGTCAGAGTTCCGGCAGATCTGGAACGGACGGGGCAAGCGTTGCCGCGAAGACGGGCTTTGTCATGGACATGGCGCCGCTTCTCGGTGAACACGGACGGATTCTGGCCATTGCTCCGGGCTGTCGTGCCATTACCGGTATTCTGGACAGCAAACCCTTTGTCTGGAGCCGTGGTTCCCGCATGATCCTTCTTGTTCCTCCGGAGAAATATTACGGCATGGGAAACTTCCTGAGCGACGACGGCCGGACCATGGCGGGGTTCATAACGATCAACCGCGACAAGTATCCTCTTGACGGAAGCGTGGAATGGACGCGTCCGGGCTTTCTGTGGAAGCGTGACGGGGAACTCCGCGACATGATCAAACATGACATTGTGGATGTGGAGTGGTACGGGCTTTCGGCCGATGGCCGGGTTGCGCTGGGCTATGGCAAGGAGCCGATCCCCGGAGCTCCTGCGGCGGATGCTCCCTGGGAGGAGCAGGCACGCTTTGCCGAAACCCCGGAGGGAAAGGCTGCCAGAAGTCAGGGAAATCTCGATCACCGGTCGCTCTGGTTCCAGATGCGGGATCGCACCTCATTCAAGGAAATTCCGGGATTCGAGGATCCGCAGTTTCTGCCCACGAGAGTCCTGAGCCGCGACGGGAAGAAGGCTCTGCTGCGCCGGGCCTCTTCCACCTACATTCTTGATCTTCAGACCGGGAAGAAACGTGAGCTGACCTTTGGCGGAGCGGTGCCGCTTTCGGATCTGCCCGTGCAGGAAAAGAATCTGGTCCGGGCGGGAGACCCGAAAAATCCCCTGTTCCGCTGGGGGAAAAGCAGGATCATGACGGGCATCCGTTCGCAGCACGGACTCATCCCCGAATCCTTTCTGGGAAAGGAAGCGCCCGACAGCCCCATGCATCGTGACTGGCTTGTCAAGGAGACGTACTTTTGTGTCCCGAACTTCGATGCAAGCTTTTTTGCCTGTTATGTTACCCTGAAATCCAAGGATAACGACGGAGAATGGATGAATCATCCCCGCTCCAGATATCAGCTCGACGTGATCGTGCGCCTGAACGACAAGGGCAACGGGATTCCCATTGATGACAGTTACGGCAATGGCGGCCCGTGGGGAATGGACATCAGCGACGATGGAAGGACCGTTCTGTACTCGAAGAACAACGAGGTCTGGATATGGAACGAGGATTTCCGCCTTCCGGGGAGAACGGTTCCTGATCCGGTGCGTCTCGTCGACTATCTGAAGGCGGCGGGCCTTGCCGTTCCCTTTGAACGTCCCGTGTCGCATGCCGTCATGAGTCCGGACGGACGCTGCTTTTATGGAGAGCTGCGCCGAGAATACCAAGAAGCATCCTTTCCATGGGAAGTCTTTCTTGTCTGCATGGACGCCGTATCCCCGCCGGACTGGAAAAAGAAAGAGTAACCACTTTCCGTGTCTTCCGCAGCGGGAAGGCCCTTTGTTTTTCCTGTGGAGAGAAACCGTGGCGCGGGGAAGATTCACGACGGAAAAAGGGGCGTTGCGCAGCGCCCGGTGAAAAATGAGGACATGCCAGTTCTCCGGCCTGATCCTCGCGGGAACGAAAGAAGCCGCGAAAATGTCGCAGCTTCCATCGTCTTCCGCGAGAATCGCGTATGTATCCCTCCCAGGAGATACGGACAAGAAAAGAATCGTCCTGTATCCTTCCCGGGACTTCCGTACCCCGGTCAGGAAGCGGGCATGGCGCTTATGGACGCCATGCCCGCCTTTTATGCATCAGAATTGCCACTTAAGCCCTGCTGATACGTTATATTCACGCTCGAAATGTTCGCCGTGCTCACGTTCCGCCTGTATGTAGAAGCGAAGAGTATCCGTAGCCTGCCAGTCAACGCCCGCGCCGTAATACCCTCGTGTTCCCTCCAGTTCGGAAGTCATGCGGACATGGTTGAAGTGAGCTTCCTGATCTCCCAGAAATTCATAATTCAGACCAGCCTTCACATAGGGCTGAATGTAACATGTCCCTTCATCATCCAGGGACAACTTCTTCCCGAGAACAAATCCGGCACGTCCGGTCAGGGAATCCATGTCATCCTGTTCGATGCTCATGCCGTTGCTGGCTGTGAAGTCTCCGCCCTTTACCCAGAAATAGGAAAGCTGGAGCTGTGGTTCCACAAACCAGTGGTCCCGCCCTTCATTGCTGAAGGCAAAATCAATACGGCGTCCGGCTTCAAGGGAAAGTCCGAGTCCGTAGGAAGAACGGTCGTCATGTACCCGTGTGCCGTCCTGCATGGTGGTACGTATCTCATGATTGTACCAGTCGACAGTCGCAACAGTATCCATATACCAGCCGTCATCGTGCAGCCATGTGGCGTACAGGCCGCCGCCAATACTGTCGAGATCGCCATAACCGCCCCAGCGGCCGTTGACGTCCTGATCTGCATGAGCGCTCCGGATCTGCATACCGGCAATCCATCTGGATTGGCCTGTCTTTGAAATCAGTCAGTCATACCCTATGGAGCCGCCCACAAGGTTCTGTGTGAAACTAGGTTCAGGACTCATTAAATATAAAAGATGACAATGGCAGCGAGACAAATGGCCGAAAAGAACGTGTGTGCACA
>NZ_CALUWY010000067.1 GCF_944324615.1 uncultured Mailhella sp. | reverse complement strand
TTTCTGGGGGAAAAGCGCTGTTCCGGGGCAGAATGCGCGGGATGCCGCAGGCCGGAAAGGCAGGGGCGCGACAGCAGGCGGAAGGCCCCGGCAGCAGACCGTACCGGAAAAGGCGGAAGGCGCAGCATGGGGGATGCGCGGGCGTCGGGAAGGCCGCGCCCCGGCGTGTTGCGGCCGGGGCGGAAAAAGAAAAACCCCGCGTCTGCGGGGGCTGAAAGGGCACGTCGTTTCCCCATGGAGGGGGTTACAGGTGCTTTTTCCTGCGGGAGGAGGAAGGCAGGCCGAGTTCCTCGCGGTACTTGGCCACGGTGCGGCGCGCGATTTTCACGCCGAGACCGTCGTTGAGGCGGGTGCTGATTTCCTCATCGGAAAGGGGATGGGCGGAATCCTCGCCCTCGATGAGGGAGCGTATGCGGGCCTTCACGCTTTCCGAACCCACCTGCCCGCCGTCGCTGGAGGACAGGGCGCTGTTGAAGAAGTATTTCAGCTCGAAGATGCCGTGGGGCGTGCCCACATACTTGTTGGTGGTAATGCGGCTTATGCTCGATTCGCTGCGGCCTATGTCTTCGGCAATGTCCTTGAGCACCAGGGGCTTCAGGCCGTAGATTCCGTGCTCGAAGAAATCGCGCTGATGCTTCACAATGCTTTCCATGACCTGATAGAGGGTGCGCTGCCGCTCCTCAAGGGAACGGATGATCCACACGGCGGAGCGCAGGCGGTCGTTCATGTAGTCCTTTTCCTCGCTGGAACGGTTCTGGCCGGCCAGTTCCTCGGAAAGGGGGGAAAGCTGAAGGTGCGGCAGGTCCTCATCGTTCATGAGAATGACGAACTCGCCGTTCACCTTGCGCACGAAGATGTCGGGGCTCACATAGCAGGGCGTGCTGGAGCCGAGGCTCCCGCCCGGGCGCGGTTCGAGGCTCTGAATGATGCGGATGTAGTCCTTGAGGGTTTCCATGTCGATGCGGAACTGGCGCAGCAGGGGCTTGTAGCGCTGCTTTTCCAGATCTTCCAGATGGTCGCGCACAAGGCTCACCAGAATGGGGTCGCGGTCGTAATGTTCGGCGCGCATCTGGATGAGCAGGCACTCGGAAAGGGTGCGTGCGGCCACCCCCACGGGATCGAAGTTCTGTATGGCCGAAAGCACGGGCGCGATTTCCGCAACCTCGGCCCCGGCAAGGGCGGCGATTTCCTCATCCGTGGCGGTGAGGTAGCCTGTTTCGTCGAGGTTGCCGATGATGCACTCGCCTATGTTCTTCTGCTTCTCGCTCAGGGGCGAAAGCAGAAGCTGGGCCATGAGGTGGGCCTCCAGCGTGGGTTCGGCGGCATGGCAGGCTTCCAGCGGATTATTGTCTTCCTCCGCGGCTTCGTATTCCTGCTGGGCAATGCGCGACTGGCTGGAGAATTCGCCGAGATATTCCTCCCATTCCGCACTGCGGTTCACTTCCTCCTGCGGCCATGGGCTGTCCTGCTCGGAGGAGGAGCGGTTGTTTTCAGGCTCGGGCGTCGCGGGGCCGCTTTCGGCCTCGCGTTCTTCGAGGAAGGGGTTTTCCAGAAGCTCGCGCTGCACGGCTTCCACAAGTTCCTGACGGGAGAACAGAAGCAGGGAAATGGCCTGCTTGAGCATGGGAGTCATGTGGAGCTGCTGGCTCAGCTTGAACTGTTGCCGGATTTCTATAGCCATATGTTCCCCTGGCGTTTTCTGGTGTGCCGGTGCTGCCGGCGCGAAGGAGACGGGCGAAGAGCCCGGGAATTTCAGCGGAGTTCCTCTCCCGCCACTTCCGCAAGCTGTCTTGCCGCGCGGCGAACGAAGTCTTCGTCTTCCCCTTCCACCATGACGCGGCAGAGGTTTTCCGTACCGGAGTAGCGCAGCAGCACGCGGCCGTGGGAACCCAGAGTTTCTTCAATGTCCTTCTGGGCGGCCATGAGCTTTTCGCACTGTTCAAAAGGCGTCTTGCGGGTGATCTTCACATTGATGAGCTTCTGCGGGTAGAGCTTCAGTCTGTCCGCAAGCTCGGAAAGGCGGCGGCCCGATTCGCGCATGATGCGCAGTATCTGCAGGGCGGCCAGAAGTCCGTCGCCGGTGGTGCCGTATTCGCGGAAGATGAGGTGGCCGGACTGTTCCCCGCCCAGCATGGCGTTGTGCTGGCGCATGGCTTCGATGACGTAGCGGTCGCCCACCTTGGTGCGCAGAAGCTGGCCCCCGCGTTCCTTCATGAAGACTTCAAGGGCCATGTTGCTCATCACCGTGCCCACGAGCAGGTTGTTGTTCAGCTTGCCCTTCTTCATGAGGTCGTCGGCGCAGATGGCCATGATCTGGTCGCCGTCGAGCAGGCGGCCCTTTTCGTCCACCACGAGCAGGCGGTCGGCGTCGCCGTCCAGGGCAAGGCCCACGTCGGCCCGCACTTCGCGCACCTTGGCCTGCAGGTTCTCAGGATGCAGGGATCCGCACTGATAGTTGATGTTCAGCCCGTCGGGCGAGGTGCCGAGGCGGAACACTTCCGCGCCGAGTTCCTCCAGCGCCAGAGGGGCCACCTTGTAGTTCGCGCCGTTGGCGCAGTCGATGACCACGCGCAGGCCGTCCAGCGTGAGCTGCTGGGGGAAGCTGCTTTTAAGGTACACGATGTAGCGGCCCGAGGCGTCCACAATGCGGTAGGCGCGGCCCACCTTGTTGGAGGCGGGGTAGTCCCATTCGTAATCCTTGTTCAGAATGAGCTCGGCCATGCGGTCTTCCACCTCGTCGGGGAGCTTGAAGCCCTCGCGGTCGAAGAACTTGATGCCGTTGTCGTGATAGGGATTGTGCGAGGCGGAAATCACCACGCCGAAGTCGGCCCGCATGTTGCGGGTGAGGAAGGCGATGGCGGGCGTGGGCAGGGGGCCCACCTGGTACACGTCCATGCCCGAGGCGCACAGCCCCGCCGTGAGCGCGGATTCAAACATGTAGCCGGAAAGGCGCGTGTCCTTGCCGATGATGACCTTGCGGCGGCATTCGTCGGAGCGGAACACCGTGCCTGCGGCAAGGCCGAGGCGCAGCGCCATTTCTGCAGTGAGGGGATAGGTATTCACACGGCCGCGCAGGCCGTCGGTTCCGAAAAGTCGTTCAGACATGGCTCTTCCTGTTCTTACTGGTGTTTTTCGGTTGCGTCTGCTGCCTGCTGGCGCGTGGTTTCCGGGGCGTTGTCCGTATCCTCCGGCGTGGAGGCAGCGGCCTGCGGCGCAGCTTCCCCCTCCGTCTTCTGCGGTGCGGCGGAGGCATTCTGCGCCTCTGCTCCGGTGGCGGCTCCGTCCTTTTCCTCCCGGGCGCTGTCGCCGGGAATCATGGTGGGCGCCTTGAGGTCGCCGGGCTGGAGCACGTCTGCGGGCATGGGAATGTCGTTCAGCGAGAAGTCCCTGGTGACGCGCTGACTGGGCAGTCCCATGCCGAAACTGGACTTCGGCATGGAGAAGATGCTCTCCGCCGGCGTCCAGGAATCATTTCCGTTCTCATCAAGGCTGACGAGCGTCACCTCGGCGGGATCAATGGAGACCAGCCCCGCGCCGGAAGGCAGCATGACGATGGGCGTGATCTCGGTTCTGTCGCCGGGGGTGAAGTTCACAGGTTCCCGCACGATGACGCGCACCGCGTCGAGATAGTCCTTGTCCTCCACCAGGGCCTCGGGCACGGAAATTTCCACACTGGCCTTGTCGGGCCGCACCTCGCAGCGTTCGTTCTCGCTGTCGAGCTGTATGTCTCTGGTGAGCGTGACGTTCCGGGTCTTCATGTCCAGAGAATAGCGCAGCGTGGTGACGGGCGGGGTGATTTCCACCTGCGGCGGCGCCACGATGGCCACGTTGGCTTCATGAGGGCCTTCACTGGCGTTCTTGGTGGGGTCGTAGACCACAAAGAGCCGGTCCAGAGAATTGACCTGGGTTTCCGGTCCCTTCACCGTGACGAAGGAAGGTTCCAGTATGGGGTGGGAAATGATGTAGGGCGAATCCTCGGGCAGAGGCCTCATCCTGTTTTCCAGCGGCACCACGCGCTCGGTGAGGGCGTCGGCCTCAAGCACCAGACGGCTCGGCATGATTTCGAGAATCTCAAAGGCCTTGAAGTCGGGTATGGCGTCCACGGCAAGGGGCAGGGCCGTGGCCCCGCGCTGCACGCCGGAAAGATCCACCGTGTACACGAGGTCGCGCGAGTGCAGATTGCGCAGAAGTTCGGCGGAGCCTCTCAGGCGCACGGAAATATGGTTGACCATGCCTTCGCGTATGACGAGCCCTTCCGGCAGGCCCCGGTATTCCACGCGCAGTTCGATCTGCGTTTCCACATGGTCGCGCCCCACGACGAGATACCACAGCCCCGTGGCGATGACCAGGGAAAGCAGCGCGAAAAGAACGGTCTGAATGCGGCTGTTACTGATTGAGGACATTGGCCAGTATCCGTTCCAGGCGTTCTTGGTTCAGGGGGTTGGAGAGGTGGCCGTCCTGGGCTAGCGTCACTTCTCCGCGTTCTTCCGATACCGCTATGGATATGGCGTCGCTCACTTCCGTGATGCCTATGGCCGCCCTGTGGCGGGTGCCGAAGTGCTGGCGGGCCAGGTTGGCGAGGGGCAGCACGCAGCCTGCGGCCACGATGCGGTCGTTGTGTCCGATGATGACGGCGCCGTCGTGCAGGGCCGTGTTGGGGAAGAATATGGTGGCAAGCAGGTCCTGCGAAACCACGGCGTCGATCTTCACGCCCTTTTCCATCATGTCGCCGAGGGCCACGTTGCGCTCGATGACGATGATGGCCCCGATGCGCCGGGCCGCCAGGGCGCAGGCCGTGCGGCTCACCGTGCGTATCATTTCCGTGCGCACGTTGGCCTTCCGCTTGAACAGCAGGCGGAAGTTCATGTTGGAAAGCGCCTGCCGTATGTCCTGATGGAAGAGAATGACCACCACGAGGAACAGGGAACTGAACACGTTCTGCAGCAGCCAGACCAGGGTGAACAGGCCGAGAAACTGCGCCGCCGCATACAGGGCGAGCAGAAGCAGCAGCCCGTTCAGGGCCGCCATGGCGCGGGTGCCGCGCACGAAGCGGATGCCGTAGTAGCAGAGTATGGCCACTATGATGATATCCAGCAGGTCGCGCCAGCCGAAGGTCAACTGCCCGAGTGTGAACATGTCAGTCCTTCCAGGGGGTGAATCGTTCGGCAAGGGTGAGGGCCTGCCGTGCGGAACAGACGTCGTGCACGCGGTGATGCCTTACGCCGCGTGCGGCCAGAAGGGCGGTGCATACGTTCGTGGCCTCGCCACGATGCGCAACGTCCAGCCCCAGAAGATCTCCGAAAAGGCTCTTGCGGGAAACGCCGAGCAGTACGGGTCTGCCCAGGGCAAGGAGCCTTTCCATGTCGCGGAGCAGGGAAGAATTGTGCTCCGCGGTCTTGCCGAAGCCTATGCCCGGATCAAGAGCAATGTGCTCTTCGGGCAGACCCGCCTTCACCAGGGCCGCCATGCGCTCTTCAAAGAAGGCGATGACCTCGTCGGTCACGTTCTCATAGCGCGGGGCCTTCTGCATGGTGCCGGGCGTGGTGCCGGGCAGGCAGTGCATGAGCACATAGCCCGGTCTGTACTGGGCCGCCACGTCCATGAGCTCCGGTTCCCACGAACAGGCGGAAATATCGTTGATGATGTCGGCCCCGGCTTCAAGGGTGCGCGCCGCCACAAGGGCGCGCCAGGTATCCACCGAAACAAGCCTGCAGGCAAAGTCGGCATCGCCTGCGTCGCGCAGCCCGCACACGGCCCTGGTCACGCCGAGCACGCGGGCGAGTTCCTTTTCCGCGGGCACGTCTTCGGCTCCCGGGCGGGAGGAGGCCCCGCCGAAGTCGAGAATGCGCGCGCCCTCGCGCGCCAGCTTCCGGGCGTGGGAAAGCGCCGCGCCTTCATCGGCGTGGCGCCCCCCGTCGGAAAAGGAATCGGGCGTCACGTTCACCACGCCCCACAACGTGAAGCGTGAAGGCGTGCCGCCCTGTTTTTCTGAGGAAACAGGGCTGAATGCCCCATGGCGAAGCATCCAGACCGGTGTCATTACTGATCTCTCCGCGGCGTGTCGCCGGGCGTTTCGCCGGAACCGGCGTTTCTGTCTACGGGCGCATCCTGCGCGGCAGGGGCGTTGTCCTGCCCCTCGGCCTTTTCATCGTTCTGCGCGCCGGATTCGGCGGTGGAACCGTCCTCGTCTTCAAGCCGGAATTCCCCGGCGTTCTGCCCGTCGAGCTGAAAGGGAGGCAGTTTTTCGCCCTTCATGAGGATGTCGATATCCTCGCCGGAAATGGTTTCCCTTTCCAGCAGGGCGTGGGCAATGGCGTGCAGCATGTCGATGTGCTCGGTGAGCAGGGTGCGGCAGCGTTCGCGCGCTTCGTCGATGAGGGCCTTGACCTCGCTGTCCACAAGGCGGGCCATGTCGTCGCTCACGGCGCGGCTGTGGCCCCATTCGCGGCCGAGGAACACTTCCTCTTCATGGTTGCCCACGGTCTGCGGGCCGATCTTTTCGCTCATGCCCCATTCGCACACCATCTTGCGGGCCATCTTGGAGGCGCGGTCGATGTCGTTGCCTGCGCCGGTGGTGATGTCGCCGAAGATGATTTCCTCCGCCACGCGGCCGCCGAGCAGCACCACGAGGTTGTTGCGGAGAAATTCGCGCGAGTAGCCGTGCCTGTCTTCATCGGGCAGCTGCATGGTCACGCCCATGGCGCGACCGCGGGGAATGATGGACACCTTGTGCACCGGATCGGCTCCGGGCAGGAGCTTGGCCGTGAGGGCGTGGCCGCCTTCGTGATAGGCGGTGATCTTCTTTTCCTCGTCGCTCAGGATGAGGCTGCGGCGTTCCTTGCCCATGAGCACCTTGTCCTTGGCGTACTCGAAGTCGGACATGTTCAGGCGGTTCTTGTTGAGCTTGGCCGCCTGCAGGGCCGCTTCGTTGACGAGGTTCTCAAGGTCGGCGCCGGAGAAGCCGGGCGTGCCCTTGGCAAGCACGGTGAGGTTCACGTCCTTGGCAAGAGGCGTGCGGCGGGTGTGCACTTCGAGGATGCGTTCGCGGCCGCGCAGGTCGGGCGTGGAAACCACCACCTGCCTGTCGAAGCGGCCGGGGCGCAGAAGCGCAGGGTCGAGCACGTCGGGCCGGTTGGTGGCCGCAATGAGAATGACGCCTTCGTTGGATTCAAAGCCGTCCATTTCCACGAGCATCTGGTTCAGCGTCTGTTCGCGTTCGTCGTGACCGCCGCCGAGACCTGCGCCGCGCTGACGGCCCACGGCGTCGATTTCGTCGATGAAGATGAGGCAGGGGGCGTTCTTCTTGCCCTGGGCGAAGAGGTCGCGCACGCGCGAGGCGCCCACGCCCACGAACATTTCCACAAAGTCGGAACCGGAAATGGAGAAGAAGGGCACGCCCGCTTCACCGGCCACGGCGCGCGCAAGCAGCGTCTTGCCGGTTCCGGGAGGGCCTACGAGCAGCACGCCCTTGGGAATGCGGCCGCCAAGGCGCGTGAACTTGCGCGGATTGGAAAGAAATTCCACCACTTCCGCCAGTTCTTCCTTGGCTTCGTCCACACCTGCCACATCGGCAAAGGTGACCTTGCCCACCTGGTTCTGATCCTGCATGCGGGCGCGGGAACGGCCGAAGGACATGGCCTTTCCGCCGCCGCCCTGCATCTGCCGGGCAAAGAAGATCCACACGCCGATGAGCAGCAGCATGGGGAACCAGGAAATGAACACCGACATGGCAAGCGGCGTTTCCTCGGGCTTCTTCACGTCGATGACGACGTTCTTGTCCTTGAGGTTCTGGATGAGGTTCGGGTCGTTGGGGGCATAGGTGGAGTAGGTGCGGCCGTCGTTGGTGCTCACGGTGATGTTCCGGTCCTCAATGACGACCTGCCCCACCTCGCCGCTGTCTACCTGCGCAAGGAAAGTGCTGTAGGCGACGGAATGCTGAGGTCCGCTCCCTGTTTCGTTGAACATGCTGAACAGGGAGATCATGGCAACGGCAATGATGCTCCACAGCAGAATATTGCGGGAAAACTGGTTCAAAGCTGCCTCCATGGCTGCTTATGATGACTCACTCAAACGGAGAAAGGCCCGGCTCGGGCCGGGCGGCCACAGGTGAAACGGCAGGCTCCGCCGGAGACTCGCGCCTCCCCCGCCGTTTTTTATACTTGTAATGCCACTTGCCCGCTTTGACAATGATGCGAAAGCCCCTTTTTCTCTGGAAAAGGCTTTTTCTGCAAGAATCGTGCCGTGCCGCTGCCGCCCCGGTGCATTTCCCTTGGCTTCAGCGGTCAGAGGGGAGCAGGGGAGCGGCGCCTTTTTCGAGCGGGGCGTTTGGTGCGGAACATGGGGAGAGGTGGAGGCGGGGCCTTGTTCCGGAACCGGGCGGAGCTTGCCGTCAGCCCGCCTTGCCCCGCACCCTGCGCCCGTGCCGGGGGCGGGTCTGTACCGGGCGGGGAATCGCCCGAGATGTTCCTGTCTGTGTGCCGGGTCAAAGGCCTGTATCCCGCGTGCGGGGAAATCGCGATTTATATAACATGATGAATTATCTCATGTTTGTTGCGCCCCGCGTTCGGGGAAAGTGCACGAAGATTCCCCCTGCAGGTCATTATATGCGCGACCTCACCGTGCGGAGGGAGGCGGCGTTGCCGGTCGCCCTCCCTGCGGCAGCGTGTTGGGGAAAAGGCTGCGCTCCGCCGTACGGGGGAGAAGGCTTCCGGGCGCTGGCGGTCATGGTCGGGATGTCCTGCGGCCACGCCGTGCGGGGGGAGCGGTGTTCTGTTTCAGCGGAAAGGGCGGCACAGGGGCCGCGAAAGCCCGGCCGCCTTTTCCACCGGCGGAAGCTTTTCCGCTCCCTTGCCCCCTCCCTTGCCATCGCCGCCGCCATGGGCTAGCATCGCAGTGCGGGAAGCGGGAGCTTTCCGCGTGTTTTTTCCGGCTTTTTTCTGTCCGGCCCTGCCGGTACCTCAACCCGGTATCATCCATGTTCGTTGATTTTCACACCCATGTGTTCCACCCCCGCATTGCCGAAAAGGCCAAGATGAAGCTGGCGGAACATTACAAGCTGTTCTGCCACTGCAAGGGCACGCCGGAAGATCTGCTCCTTCGCGCGGGAAGGGCGGGCATTGAACACTGTGTCGCCCTGTGCGCGGCCACGAGTGCGCTTCAGGTGCGGCCCTGCAATGCCTATGCAGGGTACCTTCAGAACAACTATCCCCGCATCACGGCCTTCGGTTCCATTCACCCCGACTGCGAGGACTGGAAGGAGCAGCTCGACAAACTGCGTTCCTACGGCGTGCGCGGCATCAAGCTGCACCCGGATTTTCAGCATTTCTGGCTCAACGATCCCCGCCTGCTGCCCATTTTCGAGGAGGCGCAGAAGGATTTCATCTTTCTCATTCACATAGGCGATTCCCTGCCGCCCGAGCAGAATCCCTCCTGCCCCTACAAGATGGCCGCCATTCTGGACGCCTTTCCCCACCTCACCGTGGTGGCCGCGCATCTCGGGGGCTTCCGCCAGTGGAAATATGCCCTGGAGGCCCTTGCCGGGCGTGACGTGTGGATGGACACCTCCTCCTGCATGAAGGAGATTTCCGACGACGTGCTGAAGGCCATATTGAAGAAGCACCCGCGCGAACGCCTTCTCTTCGGCACCGACTATCCCATCATGGACCCGCAGGACGAGCTGTACGACCTGCAGAGAAGAACCCGCTTTTCCGATAACGAAATCGACGAGATTCTCAGCAACGGCACGCACCTGCTCTTCGGCTGATGTGCCGCCCGCAGTCCTGCGCCGGGCCTTCTGTCTGCGCGAAACAGGCTGCCGTGTCGGGCTGATCCTGTAAAAAAACGCCGCACCTTTCCGGGTACGGCGTTTTTTTTTGATGCGGAAGGGCTTTTTCCGCCGGAAAAGGGCCTTTCCGGCAAAAAAAGACGTGTTTTCATGATGCCGCAGCGCGCACAGGGGCACGCGGCGGCCCATATTCAGCGCAGGCGGCCTGCAATGTCCTCGGCAAGGTCCTGCACCAGCAGGGACTGGGCGCGGACCATGCTTTCCATGCTGTCGCCGGCGGGGCGGGACTTCACCATGTGCCCGGAGCTGAGCACCTTGCCGTCGCGCTGCAGGCGCCACACCACGTCGAACACCACGTCGCCGCCGAGGGGGCCGTCGAGCCTGCGGACATCCAGCATGAGCCTGTCGCTCACCTTGGCGCCGGTACGCAGGGGCAGGGCGGGCACGCCGCGTACGGCCAGGCTGTCGCACAGCACGCGGGAAATGCCCTGACTCAGGCTTTCGCCCCAGCGTTCATATTCGTTGATGGAGATGTTGATGCCGTCGGCATCGCGCAGCACGATCTGCTGACGCATGAGGTAGCCCGGCAGCGTGACGGGCAGAACGCCTATGGTCGCCAGTTCCGTGGTGGAGCTGGCAGGCAGAGGCGAGGAGAGCACATAGTAGCGCACGTCGGGGGAGGAACGCAGCTGCGCGGGCAGGGAGCATCCGGCCAGAACGGCGGCAAGGGCGAGAGTGGCAAAGAAGGCTTTCATCAGTTGTTTCTCCCGAAGATGAGGGCGTTGGGCTTGATTTCCAGCAGGGTGGCGAGTTCCGAAAGGGCCTGCGCCGCCCGGCGGAGGGAAAGCATGGTCTGGCTGAATTCCAGCACGGGAGCGGAATCTTCACTGAAGAGGCTGTTGGCGGTGTCGGCCGTGCGGCGCAGGCCCTTCATGGCGCCTTCGGCTTCCACCACCACGCCTTCCGAGGCGTCGGCAAGGCTGCTCAGGCTTCTGAGGGTTTCGTTCACGCTGGCGAGGGTGGCGTGCGTATCCTTTTTCAGGGAACCGGCAAGCTTTGCATAGGCGTCGAGGGCGGCAACGGCATCCTGACGCACGGTGCCGAAGGCCCGCACTTCCTCGCGTATGGTGTCGCTCGTGTCGCGCAGGCTGGCCACAAGGCCGGAGGCGTCGAGTCTGCCGAGCTGTTCGCTCATGCTTTTTATGCTGCCTATCACGTCGTAGAGGATTTCCTGAATGGGAATGTTCTCCAGCGTGGTCAGGGCGGCGTCGAGGGAGGAAAGCTGCGTGGGAATCTGCGGGGAACCCTTGTAGGGCTGAAGCGTCTTCATGTCCACGGGGTCGGCATTGCGCAGAATATCAAGTTCCACGCAGAGCTGACCGGTGAGAATGCTGGAAATGCCGAGCTTGCCGCGCAGACCGGCCTCGATGAGCCTGTTGATCAGGCCGGGTTCTCCAAACACGTCTTTTTCCGTGCCGTCCTCAAGCAGGGCGGTGGCCTTGTCCTGTTCGATTTCAATGACCACCGGTGTGGAGAATCTGGCGGTGCCTATTTCGGGGCGTATATGTATGGAATTCACCTTGCCTATGCGTATGCCCTTGAAATACACCGGAGAACCCTGGGTCAGGCCCTTGAGCGACGTGTCGAAGTAGAGCACGAAGGTGGGGTTCTTCTCGCCCAGCCTGCCGGAACCGAGCAGGAGAATGAAGGCGATGAACAGCGCCAGCGCGCCGAGAACGAAGAAACCGATGAAGGTTTTGGTGCCGCGTTCCGTCATGCAATGCCTCCGCGGTCGCGGCCTTTGCCGCGCGTCAGAAATTCCACCACGTCGTCGGGGCCGCTTTTGAGCAGTTCGTGCGGGTCGCCCCCGGCGATCATGGTTTTCGTCTTCGCGTCGAGGAAGACGGAATTGTTTGCTATGGTGAAGATGCTGGCCAGTTCGTGGGTGACCACCACCACGGTCATGCCCAGCGTGTCCCGAAGCTGCAGGATGAGCTCGTCGAGCCTTGCGGCGCTCACCGGGTCCAGCCCTGCGGAAGGTTCGTCGAAATACACCACGTCCGGGTCCAGGGCCAGGGCGCGGGCAAGGCCTGCGCGCTTCCTCATGCCGCCGCTGATTTCCGAGGGGTAGAAGTCCTCAAAGCCCGCAAGGCCCACCAGCGCGAGCTTGAAGGCGGCGATGTCGCGTATTTCCCGGGGGGAGAGGCTGGTATAGTATTCCAGCGGCAGGGCCACGTTTTCCGCAAGGGTGCGCGAGGTCCACAGCGCGCCGCTCTGGAACATGACGCCCGTGCGGCGCATGATGGCTTCCCGTTCCTTGACGGGAGCGCCCCAGAAATTTTCCTTTCCGTAGTATACCGCGCCCTGCGCCGGGGGCGTGAGGCCCATGAGCACGCGCAGAAGCGAACTCTTGCCGCAACCGGAACCGCCCATGATGATGAAGATGTCGCCCTTTCTCACGGTGAAGGAAAGGCCGCTCTGCACCACGCGGGAACCGTAGGCCACGGTCACGTTCTGTGCGGTGACGGCGGCGTTGTCTGCAATGGCGTCGCTCATAGGTCAAGTACCGTGAAGATGATGGTGATGACGGAGGTGGCCACAATGATGCCCACGATGGAGGAGACCACGGCCGACGTGGTGGCCCGGCCCACGGCCGAGGCGTTGCGGCCGCAGCGTATGCCCTGATAGCAGCCGCAGAGGGAAATGATGAACCCGAACACAAGAGCGTGCAGAAGCCCTATCCACACATAGCTCATGGTGAGAAATTCCAGGGTGTTGGCAAGATAGGAGGCCGGGGCGATGCCGAGCATGAGCACGCCCACGAGAAAGCCGCCCGCCATGCCCGCCACATCGGCGTAGAGGGTGAGCAGCGGCGTCATGACGGCAAGGCCCAGCACCCGGGGCAGCACCAGAAAATCCGTGGGCGAGATGCCGAAGCCGGTGAGGGCGTCCACTTCCTCATTGACCTGCATGCTGCCGATGACGGCCGCAAACGAGGCCCCGGTGCGGCCGGAAAGCACGATGCCCGTGAGCACGGGCCCCATGACGCGCACCATGGACACGCCCACCAGCGAGGCCACATAGATTTCCGCGCCGAAGAGCTTGAGCTGCATGGAGCTGACAAAGGCGAGAATAAGCCCGAGCAGCAGGCTGGTGAGGGTGACGATGGGCAGGGCGTCCACCCCGCATTCACGCAGCACGTTCCACATGTCGCGGGAACTGCACGAGGCGCGGCCCGTGAAGAAGCGCGCCATGCTCTGGGAAACCTCGCCGATGAAGTTCACCACATCCAGGGTGATGCCCGGCCAGGCGAGGCATTTTTCGCCCAGCATTTCCAGAAAGCCGGGTTCGGTCTTCTTCACCCCCTGATCGCGGGGCGGTACGGCAAGGGCCATGTCCAGCATGGGGGCCATGCCGTCCGGCAGGCCGGAGACATCCACGCTGAGCCCGCGGGAGAAGGCCTCCCGGGCAATGGTGTGAAAGGCGGCAAGAAGCGGGCTGTCCCAGCCTTCCAGTTCCGGGGCGATGAGACGCACGGCGCGCACGTCGCCCTGCATGGCCGAAAGGGCGCGGGAGGTGAAGGTTTCGCAGGTTCCGGGGCAGGCGGCAAGGGATGTTTTCTCCCATGCGCCAGAGGCGGAAACGACGAGTTCGCCCTGACGGGCCGTGATGTCAAAGGTCGGCTGCATGACCACTCCTCAGGTGATGCCGCATCGTGGAGGATGGAAAAGGCGGGCCGTTCTCCGGAAAAGGAGACTCCGCGCCTTCCACGGGGCGGAAGCGGCGCTGCGGCTCTGCCCGGCGCGTTCTTTCTTCCGGGAGAGAGGGCAATGTGCGCAGAACTGCCCTGCCCACTGTTTTCCCACGGGAGCGGAAAAAAGAAAATGCTTTTCTGCACGCAGAGGAGATGATTTTCCTCCGGGGGAGCACTCCCCCGGAGGAAACGGCAGAAAGCATGGTTCCGGCGAAAGTATGCCGGGGATGGTTATCAGTCCATGTGCATGGCGGCGCGCACCAGTTCCATGGTGGCGTCGATGGAGGCCCTGGCCCTTTTTCCGCCTTCGGCAAGGATGTCCTCCACCATGCCGGGACGGGCCAGAATGGCGGCGCGGCGTTCGTGCAGAGGCTCAAGGAAGTTCTGGAGGTTCTGCATGAAGATCTTCTTGCAGGCCACGCAGCCCATGGTGGCGTGGGTGCAGGCTTCGCGCACTTCGTCCTGGGTGGCCTTGTCGGCCAGAAGCACATGATAGGGGAAGAGGTTGCACACGTCGGGGTTGCCCGGATCGCTCTTGCGCAGGCGCGCGGGGTCGGTGTACATGCCGCGGATCTTGGGCGTCAGATCTTCCAGCGTATCCTGAAGGAAGATGCCGTTGCCGTAGCTTTTGGACATCTTGCGGCCGTCCAGCCCCGGGCACTTGGCCGCCGGGGTGAGCTTGGCCTCGGGTTCGGGGAACACGTCCGTGTTGTACATGGTGTTGAAGCGGCGCACGATTTCACGCGCAAGTTCAAGGTGCGGCTGCTGATCCTGCCCCACGGGAACCCAGTGCGGCCGGTGCTGGATGATGTCCGCCGTCATGAGCACGGGGTAGCCCAGAAAGCCGTAGTTGCCGAGGTCCTTGTCGGTGATCTGCTGCTGCTGTTCCTTGTAGGTGGGGCAGCGTTCCAGCCAGCCGAG
>NZ_CALUWY010000066.1 GCF_944324615.1 uncultured Mailhella sp. | reverse complement strand
GCGGGAGCCAGCGCCGGGCCCCAAGGAGTTTTGCCTCCACAAGGGAACGGGCGGCGCGGGTCTTTTCTTCCTTCGTGAGGGCCGCGTGCCGCGCCGCGTGCGCCCCGATGAGGGCATACCATTCCCGGGAACAGGGGGGAAGGGCGGCATGGGGCATTCCCGAAGGGGAACAGAAGGCGAGGGAAACATGCTCCCGTGCGCAGCGTTCCACCAGACGGGCGGAAACGCCGCCTGCACCGTGCAGGAATATGCCGCCTGTGGCGTGCAGGGGCGCCTTGCCCAGGATTTCGCCGTCGCGCCGCACGAGCACGCTTTCCCCCTCCATGCCCACGAAGCAGCCCGGCTCAAGCACATACAGGGGCCTGCGGCCGCCGGGGGGAAGCAGCGTGTCTTCTTCCGCACGGGGAAGATGGCCCTGCCGGATGACGGTACGGCTTTTGTCCGGCGCAAGGTTCAGGGGGCGCAGCGCCTCTTCAAGGCGCGAAAGCGCGTTCCCCGCAGCCTCGGCGGAAGGCGCAGGGACAAGGATGGATATGTTGCGGCGCAGGCAGGGGCCGTGCTCCGCCATGAGCCGGTCCACAAAAGAGAGGCAGAGATCGGCCAGCATGGGCGCAAGGGGACTGCCCGGGAGAAGCCCCTTTTCCCGGCGGAGAAGGTTGCCGCCGCTGCGCGCGGGCATGGCGACGGCCTCGCGGAGAAAGGCGCGCATGGCGGTATCCGCACGGGGAAGGAAGGCGTCCACGCTTTGCAGAAGCGCCCTGTGGGAGATGGCTTCAAAAAAGTCCGCAACGTTCGTCTGCAGCAGCCATGCCTGCTCTTCCGTGCTGCCGGACAGGGACGGGCTTTTTTCCGGACGGAAGCCGGGCACGCCCCGGGGCAGGGCATTGTTCACGGCGGAAGCGAGCATGTTCCGCACGGCGTACTGAGCCAGAAGGTCGGCGGGGGGAAGCACGGCCTCGGGGGCGCTTCCGTCTGCGGCAGGGCAGAGTTCGGCGCAGCCGCTTTGCCACAGGCCGGATGCGCAGGCATGTTGCGTTTCGGCAATGCGGCGTTCCTTTTCTTCTTCGGGAAACAGGGGCCTGTCGGATTCGTGGGAATATTGCTCAAAGGCGGCGGCGTACCATGAGGATTCGGCCAGTCGGGCATCCATGAAGGGGCGCTGTTCCCTCAGGCGATAGGCGCCCTGACCTGCGGATTTCCGGGGGCCGAGGTGAAGTTCCTGCATGATGAGCAGGGGCGGCAGCAGACGGCGCACATCGCCGCGCACATAAAGCGGCCCCTGCATGCCGCAGACGAACTGCCGGCCGGAACGCGATTTGGCGCGGTGGTGAAATTCGGCATACTGCCAGAACCACGGGAGAACGTGCGCAGATTCGAAGGCCGTGCGCAGGGGGGCGAGAGCGGCGTCGGCCTCTGTTTTGTACCAGCGGCGCAGGCGGTTGGAAACAAGGCGGAACAGGGCCGCGCCGTTGAAGGTATGAAGCGTGCGCGGCGTGGCGGGCAGGATGGAGAGAGGGGTGAGAAAATCGAGGCACAGCTCGTCGCCCGAAGGGTCGGGGCCTTCTTCCTGCAGGGCGGCAAGGGAGCGTTCGCGCACCTCGCCCGCCCTGAGCAGAGTGAAGTTGCGGGCGGGATCGTCCAGCCAGAGGCGCACGCCGTCCAGAAAGGCCCGGCATTCTTCGGCGGAAGCCGTGGGGAAGACAAGCTCCAGCTCATAGAGCGCGCCTTTGCGCACGGAAGCTTCCAGGCGGGAAAGGGGGTGGAAGAAGTATTCCGTGTTGCGTGAAGCCCCCCCGATATGTGCCGCGAACTTGAACACGGCATCGAAAATGGAAAGGGGATGCTCGCGCGCGCAGGCGTTGCGGGTGTTTTGCAGAAGCAGCCCGGCCGTATGCCAGCGCAGGCGGGAAAGCGTGCTTGTCATGATTCTTCCTGATGGCGGCCCCGGCCGCATGTTTTCGCCTTCATCATGCGTGCGCGGCCCGCTTTTGTCCAGCGCGGAAAAAGGGGCGGCGGGAACATGGAAACTCCCGCCCCCCCTTCAAAAAAGGGAGGCGGGAGGCCGGCTGCCGAAGTCCGCTTCAGGGCGGATCGCCCGGCCGCGTGGCCGCCGCGGCCGGGGCGGCGCGAAGGCCCGCTCCTCCGGCAGGAGGGAGACCGGGGGAGCGGAACGCTCAGTCGTCGCTCTGCAGCGTGCGGGTGATGTGCCAGGTGGTCGCGCAGATGATGTCGATGCAGCGTTCGATGTTCCGCGCAAGAGTTTCGATGCTGGTGAAGCATTCCACGGCGACGCGGAGGCGGATGCCCTCGTCGTCATGCCGCAGGATCATGCACTTCACGCATTTGAAGTGACGTTCGGCGCTGTTTGCGGCCTCGAACACGTCGAGTTTCGTCGCGTCGCCGGTATTGATCAGAAGATCGAGGAAAAAGCGCATGTAGTCGGGGTCGGTATCCGACACGGAAGCGTAGAGCCTGCGGCCCTGCGCCTTGAAGAGAAGATCGCCGTCTTCGTCGATGGTGGGGATGTAGCCTTTGGTCTGAAGGAGAAGCTGGATCTGTTCTGTAGTCATGGATGGTTCCTGGGTTGAGGTTGGCCCTTCTGAGGGCTGAGCCCGCCGTGAAGGCGGGGCCGGGAAGAACAGGCGGGAGCAGCGCTGCTCCCGCCGCAGGAGCCGGGTGTGGAAGGGGCTTTCTCCCCTTGCCCCGGAAGGCCTCAGGCGGATTCCCGGTTCCCGGCATCCCCCTGCGGGAGGGGAGCGCCTTCGGGCGCGGCCTCTTCGCCGTCGGAGCACTCTTCCGCGGAACAGCTTCCGGCGTGCTCTTCCGCTTCCGGGGCGGGGACGCCCGCGTTTTCGCCTTCCGGCAGAGGCGCTTCTTCCGCCACGTCGCGCCCGCAGCAGAAGCAGTGTGCCGGCAGTGCGGCCATGCTTTCCCAGTCCGCATACATGCGGCCGCCTGCGTGGCTTTCGTACACGGTGACGGGAACGGAGGGCGTGCCGTCGCGGTACTGGTCGATGAGCTCCTGCACGGCCTGCGCGGCCACCACGGCGTTCAGCGGCATGACGGCGGGTTCCTTCACGTCGAGGCCGCTCACATAGCCGCGCCGCACCAGGCCTTCGCGCACTTCGGGGTCGGGGTGCTGTTCCGCCGCCATCCGGATGGGCGAAATGCGGCCGAGGCAGTGCAGGCAGAAGCCGTCGCCGTGGCGGATGACGATGACTTCGCCGCTCTGGTCGGTGATGACGGGGCGGCCGTCTTCCGCATGCTCCACGGAAATGTTCACTCCGGCGGAAATGAGCGGCACGGCGTACTTCCGGCAGGTGCGCTGCACGACATGGCGGCTGCTGTGGCTGTCGGTGGAAAGCAGCACCCAGTCCGCCGCGGCCATGAGGCTTTCGGCTTCCGGGCTTTCCACGCCGCACTGCAGGGCAGAGACCTCCACGTCGGGGCGGATGCGTTCCAGATGATGCCGGATGACCTGCACCTTGGGCTTGCCCACGTCTTCGAGGTAGCCGCCCGCAAAGCGGTTCAGGTTCGTGATTTCGAGGGCGTCGTTGTCGATGAGGCCGATGCGGGTGAAGCCGGAACGCACCAGCATTTCGGCCAGCAGCGAGCCTATGCCCCCGGCTCCGGCCAGCACGATGAGCTGATCGGAGGCCATGCGGCG
Organism: uncultured Mailhella sp.; assembly: GCF_944324615.1. Classification (GTDB taxonomy): domain Bacteria; phylum Desulfobacterota; class Desulfovibrionia; order Desulfovibrionales; family Desulfovibrionaceae; genus Mailhella. The sequence goes on along the minus strand of NZ_CALUWY010000066.1, from coordinate 11,506 downwards.
CAGCACGTCCACGCCGAGGGCCAGTTCGGAACGGGCCAGCATGCCGCTCGGGGAGATGTCGGCCAGAAAGCCTTCACAGGGCACGGCTTCCGGCGCAGTCTGCGCCTTCACCAGGGCGGGAGTGCTGACGGGAAGGCCTTCCTCCATCCGCCACAGGCGGGCGGAGCAGGTTTCGGTGCCGAACACGATGCTGGCATAGTGGATGCTGCTGTCCACTTCCTCGCTGAGGCAGCGGCAGAAGCTTTCCTCGTCGGCATTGTCGGTGGAGGAGAAGACGCCGCGCGGGGTGAAGGGGTGGGTGTGCACGTCCACGATGCAGTCCACGTCCGGCCGGGCCTGCACTTCGGCCAGAACCGACGCGATGAAGGACCGCGAAGGACGGATGTGGAAACGGCCGGAGGATTCGATGTCGTCTTCGCCGGGGAGCTGGATTTCGTCCGCCACGAAGACGATTTTGCCGGAGGGGCTTTCCTCGCGCCGCGCCAGAAGAAGCGCAAAGCATTCTTCACGGCTGCCGTTGAGCAGGCTTTCGCGCAGAACGCGCAGCAGCCCGTGAGGGAAGCGGATTTCGGAGCGGTTTTCGCAGAGGGCGGACTGTTCGGCGGAGCAGGTTTCGGAACGGGGCATGGTGTTTTCCTCGGTCGGGTGTTCGGGGTGGGAAGAGGGGCGGGTGAAATCGTCGGGGGTGGGAATGAAGGACATGGTGTACTCCTGAGAGAAAAGGATGAAGGGACGGGTAACGATACGGAATATGAGGCGATAATTCAGAAGCATGCGTTTTTCTGCCGTGCCGCTGCCTTGTGGGAAGGTTCCGGCATGGGGAAGTACGGAATCAGCGGGGAATTTTCGGAAGGCGGCCGGAAAAGGCGTTTCTGCCCGGGGCACGGAAGCCCCGGGGCTTGAGGGGGAGAGGGAAGAAACGGGGCCGCCTGCTGCTGCGTAAGGTTTCTCTCAGGAGAGGCCCGGAGCACGGAAGCCCCCGGGGTTGAGGTTCAGTCGCTGGAGGCGAGGGCCTCGCTCACGAGGGTGAGGTAGGTGTAGAGGTTGTCGCCGTCGCGCCAGCCGTTGCGGGCGTTCATGGGCGCAGGCTGCCACGCGCCGTCCTGCACGTAGCAGCAGTACCAGTGCCAGCCGCGCATGAGGGGAGCGGCGCTTGCGGAGTGGTAGGCCTGGGCGTACTTGTGGCCGTTGGGGGAAGGCAGGGTATCGGGCAGGTAGAAGCCGATGGGCGGCAGCACCGGGTAGTCGGTGGGGAAGAGGATCATGAGCGGGGTGGTGGGCACGGACCAGTTCCCGGGCAGACGGAAGGAGGGGAAGACCACCCAGTCCCCGCCGTTGTCGAACTGCACCGGAGCCTTGAAGACGTTGCGGGCCACGTCGTTGATCTGGTCGAGGATGAGACGGCGGGAGAACTCGGAGCGGCGGCCGCTGAACGGCGTCTGCGGGGCGGAGGGCCGGGGCGCGGGATTCGGTTCCCGGGAGGCGGGAGAGGCGTTGCCGAAGAAGTCGAAGAATCCGCCCTTGGTGCGTTCGGGCATGGTCTTGATCTTCACGGGGCGGCCGTTCTTGTCCCTGAGTTCTTCGGGGGAATAGTGGTGGAAGGGGTTGATCTTCTGCACATGGCCGGAAGCGATCTTGACCACGCGGCGTTTGGAGGGATTGCCCGCGGCGCTGGTGATGTCGCGACCGGAGACGCCGTTGCCGCAGAAGATGCGGCGGCCGTTGACGATGATGTACTGGTCGTTGCCGTTGTTGAAGGAAGAGGCCTGAACGTCGCGGGGGGTGGGAATGCTGTACATGGTGTACTCCTGAGAGAAAAGGGTGAAGGAACGGGTAACGATACGGAATGTGAGGTGATGATTCAGAAGCATGCGTTTTTCTGCCGTGCCGCTGCCCTGCGGCAATGCCCCGGCACAGGGAAATACGGAATGTGAGAGCGTATTCAGAATACGTCGTTGTTTTTTTTGCCCGCCGGGCCGGGGCAATGCCCCGGCATGGGGAATTACGGAATCAGCGGGGAATTTTCGGAAGGCGGCCGGAAAAACGTTCCTGCCCGGGGCACGGAAGCCCCGGGGCTTAGGGGTGAGAGGGAAAGGGAAGAAACGGGGCCGCCTGCTGCTGCGGAAGGTTTCTCTCAGGAGAGGCCCGGAGGCCCCGGGAGGGGTCAGCGTGAGCGGGAGAGAAAGGCGTATTCCTCTTCGGAAAAACGCGCATCGCGGTGCCGGGGGGTGGAACCGGACCGGAAGAAGTCCTGCCGGGGGAAGGGCGGGAATACGCGGCAGGATTCCCGGTACCAGAGGTCGAGGTCGATGAAGCCGCTGGATTCCGTTTTCACCTCGCGGGAGGCGGCGCTCAGGAAAGCTGCGGTTTCCAGGCGCACGCCCCTGCGGCGCAGAAAGCGGATGAGGGGCATGAAATCGCCGTCACCGGAGCAGAGCACGATGATGTCGGGGTGCACGAGCTCGGCGCACTGGATGATGTCGATGGTCATTTCCACATCCACGTTGGCCTTGTAGGACTGGCCCGCGATCTTGCCCATTTTGGAGTTGACCATCCAGCCGCTCTGCTGAAGGTGGCGGATGACGCCGTCGCGGGCCTGAGGGGCGCGGGGATCGACGGGGACATAGGCGAAGGCATCGAGAACGTTGCGGCCTTCGCCCAGATAGCGGAGCAGAGAGCCGTAGTCGATGCGGCCGGGGGCGGAAGCGTCGAGGTTGGCGAAATCGAGGAAAATCGTCACTTTTTCCATGAGAGTGTCCTTTTGAAGAGGGTGAAGGGCAATGCCCGGTGGGGGAAGATACGGAGTATCAGGCGATAATTCAGAAACATGCGTTTTTCTGCCGTGCCGTTGCCCTGTGGGAAGGTTCCGGCATGGGGAGGTACGGAATCAGCGGGGGAGTTTTGGGAAGGCGGCCGGAAAAACGTTTCTGCCCGGGGCATGGAGGCCCCGGGGGTTGAGGGGGAGAGGGAAAGGGAAGAAACGGGGCCGCCTGCTGCTGCGTAAGGTTTCTCTCAGGAGAGGCCCGGAGCACGGAAGCCCCCGGGGTTGAGGTTCAGTCGCTGGAGGCGAGGGCCTCGCTCACGAGGGTGAGGTAGGTGTAGAGGTTGTCGCCGTCGCGCCAGCCGTTGCGGGCGTTCATGGGCGCAGGCTGCCACGCGCCGTCCTGCACGTAGCAGCAGTACCAGTGCCAGCCGCGCATGAGGGGAGCGGCGCTTGCGGAGTGGTAGGCCTGGGCGTACTTGTGGCCGTTGGGGGAAGGCAGGGTATCGGGCAGGTAGAAGCCGATGGGCGGCAGCACCGGGTAGTCGGTGGGGAAGAGGATCATGAGCGGGGTGGTGGGCACGGACCAGTTCCCGGGCAGACGGAAGGAGGGGAAGACCACCCAGTCCCCGCCGTTGTCGAACTGCACCGGAGCCTTGAAGACGTTGCGGGCCACGTCGTTGATCTGGTCGAGGATGAGACGGCGGGAGAACTCGGAGCGGCGGCCGCTGAACGGCGTCTGCGGGGCGGAGGGCCGGGGCGCGGGATTCGGTTCCCGGGAGGCGGGAGAGGCGTTGCCGAAGAAGTCGAAGAATCCGCCCTTGGTGCGTTCGGGCATGGTCTTGATCTTCACGGGGCGGCCGTTCTTGTCCCTGAGTTCTTCGGGGGAATAGTGGTGGAAGGGGTTGATCTTCTGCACATGGCCGGAAGCGATCTTGACCACGCGGCGTTTGGAGGGATTGCCCGCGGCGCTGGTGATGTCGCGACCGGAGACGCCGTTGCCGCAGAAGATGCGGCGGCCGTTGACGATGATGTACTGGTCGTTGCCGTTGTTGAAGGAAGAGGCCTGAACGTCGCGGGGGGTGGGAATGCTGTACATGGTGTACTCCTGAGAGAAAAGGGTGAAGGGACGGGTAAGGATACGGAATATGGGGTGATGATTCAGAAGCATGCGTTTTTCTGCCGTGCCGCTGCCCTGTGGGAAGGTTCCGGCATGGGGAAATACGGAATGTGAGAGCGTATTCAGAATAAGTTGTTTTTTTGTCCGCCGGGCCGGGGAATGCCCCGGCACTGCTGATTACGGAATCAGAAGGGAGAATTTCAGAACAGGGCGCATTTTTTGCGCAAAAAAAGCCCGCCGTTGCGGGCGGGCTTTTCCATGGCTGTGCGGGGTTTTCAGCGGTAGTTGAAGGGAAAGAAGCGTTCGGGGTCTTTTTTCAGAAGAGTCAGGGCGCGGGCCGCGCCGTGTTCCGCCTCCTTCAGAAGAGGAGCGAAGTGCTCTCCGTTCAGCCTGTTCTGCATGGCGGCCTCTTTCATGCTGCGGAGAATGTCTTCCGTATCGCGCAGAATCGTTGCATCGCCGGGGCGGAGGGCATGGAGCCGTGAAAGGGGAAGCAGCGTCATGATGTTGATGGTAAGGCCGTCCGAATTCCGGCACAGTTCGCGGGAGCGTTCCAGAAAGAGGATGGCCGTATCCTTTTCCGGGGCGTTTTTCCGGCCGTGCGGAGAAAGCAGGGAAAGGCCGGCGTTGTAGAAGTAAAGCTGCCAGGGGTGGGGAAAGTCTGTGCGCCCCGCGTCGTCCGCAAGGTGCCGGAGGGCCTCATCCACAAAGGCTTTGTCGGGCGTTTTTCCCAGGCGCAGGCGCGCTTCGGCGTTCATGCGGGCCTTGAGCGCTTCGGCAAAAGGTTCGTTTTCCTTGCAGTCTGCGCTTTCCTTGATGTAGCGGAGGGCATGGCGGCAGGCCTTTTCATGGAGAAGTGCCTCCCGGAGCGTGTGCACGGCCTTTTCCGGCAGAGCACGGCGCGCCCCGGCGAGAGCCGTGCCCCTTACCCGGCTGCGGGCGTGGCGGCGGGCCTTGTCATGCCGTGCGCAGGTCGCGTGATCCCAGAAGATGTAGGCGCGGTCGGCCTCGCGGCGCAGGGCGTGGAGGCGGCCTTTTTTGTCCAGTCCGAAGTTATTTTCCGAACGGTCGGCCAGAGCAAGCGCAAGGGTGTGGTCCTTACGGAACGCCGCGCCCTGGCAGAGCATGCCGCAGGCTTCCCCCACGGCGTGTTCCCGGTAATCCTCAAAGCGCACAAGCTCTTCCTTGATATGCTCGTTCAAGTCCGCCCCCGGCGTGAAGAAGAACTGGTTGTGCAGGCTTTCGCACCGGCGGGCATAGTAGGAAAGAAACAGCGAGGACACGTTGCGCCCGCTGTTCTGGACGGCGGCGCGGCATTCTTCGCTGAGCGCCTCCCATGGTTCCGATTCCTCCCCTTCGCGGTTGACGAGCGTCAGGTGCAGCTGGCAGAGCCGGAAGAGGTCCACCGTGCGTTCCTGCTTCTGCGCCCATTCGGGGCGGAACAGCCTGAGCAGGCTTTTGCGCCTGGCCCCGAGGTCAAGTTCCCTGTCTTCGATAAAGTCGCACAGATGCCCCAGCATGTCGGCCCCGTCGGCGGGGGGCTTATTCAGGCAGCCGCATTCTTCCGCAAAGGAGAGCGCAAGGTGCACGAGATCCGCCTTCTTCCAGCCGCGTATGGCCGGAAGCTGATACCAGAAGAAATCCGGGTCGTAGCGGAAGGAATTCACCGTGCGCCAGAAGCGTTCCTCCACCCCGCGGAGCAGAAAGAGCGCGTCGTGCACGTTGTGCAGGGGAAAGCCCTTTGGCGGCACATGGTCGAGGCTGGAGGCGGGGTAGAGAAAGCGCGCGGCGCAGACCTTCTTCGCCATGTCCGCCTTTTCCTCCACGCCGTCCACGGGAAGAAGCCGTCCTTCCTCATCCAGCGCGCCTGTGGCGAGTACCTCACTGAAGCCCTCGCGCATGGTGTCATCCCCGGCCAGAACACGCGCGCCGAGCCACAGGGGAAGGCCGAGGGATGCGCCGGAAAACTTCTGCAAGGCGTGCCGGGGCATGGCCGCGAAACAGCGCCCTGTGTCTTCTGAGGCCAGTTTCAGGGCGTTTTCCATGGCCTTGCACGCGTCCGGCGAAAGAGCGCCGGAAGAGATGCGGTTGCCCTTTTCCCCTTCCGGCAGCAGGGCGAGCAGGACGTGGGCGAGGCCGCCCCGCCTGTCTTCTTTCTCCGTGATGAGCAGCGGCACGGGCACTTCCAGCCAGGGCAGGGCGAGGGCTTCTTCCCACGTCAGGCCGCCCGGCGCGGGAAAGCCTTCCGCAAGCTGCGCCGGAAGGGCCTGCGGCGCGTCTGGCAGAAGCGCCTTGGCCCTGAGCAGTTCAAGGTATTCTTCTTTCTGAGGATGGCGGAAAAGCGCTTCCGTGTCTTCTTCACCGGGGAAACGGAACGTGCCGGATTTGTGCCCGTAGCGCTCTTCCGGCGCGTTTTCCGTTACGGCAACAAGGCGTTTCCAGGAAATCATGCCTTTCTTCCTGCAAAGAGCAGCACCTTCACGCGGGAGGCATCCAGGCGGGTTCCTTCATCGAGCTTCAGAAACAGGCTGACACAGCCTTCCTGCTCTTCCCTGTCGATGTTCATCCACTGTTCCTGCGAGTCTTCCGAAAGCATGACGGCGGCTTCCCACAGGGGAACGTCCGCCTCCCACGGCAGGAGCACATGCAGAAGCGCCGCCTTTTCGTTTTTGCCGAAGCGGAATTCGGCGGGGCGTTCCTCGCGCGGAGCTTCCCCGGCGCCGAAATCCAGCGTATAAACGTTGACCACGCCCTTTGTCGCCGGGCCGTAGAATCTGTTCAGCAAAGCGCGCCCTTCCATGGGGACGAGAGGGGCGTCGGCCGCGGCAAGCCACTCTTCGCTGCGGAAGGGGGTGGCGGAGGGGTATAGTTCATGCCTGCAGGCGTTGAAGGTACGCCGTATGTCCGAACTCGTCGCCGGGCGGAAGGCGTGTATCTTCGCCCCGACGGAGGCCTTTTGCGGTGCGGAGGCTTCTTCCCACATGGCCAGGGCCTGCGCCGCGCCGTATTTTCCGTAGAAGCCGGCCATGTTCCGCTCCAGCCTGCGGAAGGCGAGCTGCGCCGTGCCTTCCGCCAGTTCGGGAAGATCCTTGTCTTCCCATTCCCGCACTTCGTCGAGCTCTTTCTGAGACACAACGCCGAAAACGCCGGCAAGGCAGCGGGCGGGCAGGGCAAAGGTGTTCCAGCTTTCGGCAAAAAGGTTCTTTTTCAGGCTGCGCAGGGGAATGTCGCCCACAAAGGCAAGGGAGGGCATGTCAAACAGGGGCGCCACGCGCACCACGCCGGGTATGCCCACGGCGTCTTCATCATAAATGACGAGCGCAAGGGGCGGGTTGTGCCAGCCGTGTTCATCGTGGATGTCCGGCACGGCCGAACGGGAAACATGGCGGACTTCCCCGGCCTGCACGCGGCCGCCCGGTTTACAGGAGGGACGGGAGCGGAGAAATGCCTCAAGCTTCGCATAGTCTTCCTTCTCTTCCTGAACCAGATTCCGGCAGGAAGGGCAGGTTGCGATGTGTTTGTCGATGTCCGCCCCGCCCCGCATGAGCATATCGAGCGGAGGGCATGTGCGTGCCTGTTCCATGAGGCGCAGGGCCTCTTCCGGGGGAATGAGATAAAGATCCATAGTGTTACCTGTCTGTGATGTTTGCCGTAGTGTACGGAATGTCGCAGGCACATTCCGAACCGGCTTCAGATGTTGATGCGGCAGCGGGCGAAAAATCCCTGAGCACCCTTCTGCCTGCGGCAGGTTCAGTGTTTAACGCGGTCATGGGCGTTCCATTGACTGCTGAATGCTGTACAGACGACGGCAGAAGGCGAGAAAAGCCTTGAACGCCTCTCTGCCTGCGGGCAGGCCCAGCTCCGCAAAGCATACATCCGCGACCTTTTGAATGCCGGCGTAATGGTAATTCACCGCGCTGTCGTTGTTCAGCCTGAGGCGATAATTCCGCATGTCCTCCATGATCTGCCGGGCCGTCTTTCCGTAAACTTTGAGTTCCAGCAGGCGCAGATGGGGGGCGTCGAGCTTTTCCTTCAGAAGGAGGAACACCTTGTAGACATCCTGCGGGCTGAGGGTTTCATCCTCGACAAAGGCCGACGCCTGCGACCTGTCGCTGAGGCTGCCTTCCCCGTCATCGTCATACACCGTTCTTGTCAGCACCCCGTAGCGGCGGGTAAACCAGTACATGAAGTGAAGGAGCAGAAAGGCCGCATCGGGCGAGCCGCTTTTTTCCTGCACGCTCTTCAGAATCTCGTCGAGAGCGCGGCCGAAGCCTTCAAAGCGGAATTTGCTGCCCGAATTGTCGTAGAAATGCCGGAGTTCCAGTCCCGGCACGACAGGAAGGGAAGTGATGAAGGATCGTTCGCAGTCTTTTTCCATGTTTTTCTCAAACAGCAGGACGGCGTCTTCCTTCATGCCCGGCCTGCCGTACCAGCGGTTCCCCTTGAAATACAGGCATTCCGGACGGTGCTTTTTTATCAGCAGCTGTATGCGGTGGTACAGGTTGGAGGGCGAATCCTTCATGCGGCGTTTCTCATCGGAACGGGCCTGGGAAAATACCGCGGCCATCCATCGGGAACGGGTCTGCCGGAGATCATCCGCCGGAAGCTCGGAAGTCAGGGCATCAAGCGCGTTCAGAAATGCCTGCCGCTTTTCTGCGTCCAGCTTGGAGCATACAAAATACTCATAGCGTTCCCACAGCTCCTCCGGCGAACACATCATTTCCAGATTGTTCTGCAGAAAGTCCTGCGCTTCTTTCATGAACACATTTTTTTTCATGAAAAAGTGGTAAATCGCGGGCAGAGCGCTCTGGATTTCGGCAAGAGTCTGCTGCTTTTTCTGCCAGCGTGCGGCGGCCTTTTCCTCGCGGCCCGGCTTCGTGTCGTTTTCGTTCATTGCGGCTTCCTCAGGTTTTCGGGCGGAAACACGCCCTTGAAGTCGAGCTTTTCGTTGAGGCTTTCCTCAGGAGCGACGGGGAAGCGCAGGGCATGGAGCACATAGGAAGTTTTTTCCGTGACGTGCCCCGTGAATTCCAGCACGCTCCCTTCGGGAATCATGCCGGCGTCGTTGTTCTTTCTGCTTGTGCAGGGGCATACGGTCTCGCCCGTCTGGTCGGTCTTCCATACATAGAGGGGATGGGTGCTCTTGAGCGTGGCGGGAAAGACGCCACCGGTGCGTTCCTGCCAGCCCTCGTCGCTGAAGCCGAAGAAAAGACACCCCTCCTGCCAGTAGTCGCGGGGCAGGTGGAAGTTTTTTTCCCCCCTGAGGGGGGCAAGTTCCTCAAGACTGCGTTTTTTTGTGCGCTTCGTTACGGTGAGAAAGGAAAAATAATCCTTCGGCGGCAAGGCGCGGCGTTTTTTTACATAAGGATCGTATTCATCATCATGACAGGTATCCATGGTTCCTCCCGCAGAGATATGGCCGATGATAGGACAGGGCCGGGCGGATGTCCATAACGGAAGGGAAGATTTGCCGTAAAAGCAGGGGCGTGTCGCGCGGGGGATGGCGCATCGGGCCGCGGGAGAGGAACGTTTCCCCGGCGGAAAAAGGGAGCGCTCTGGAAAAAGCGCCCGGCATTCCGTAGAGGAAGGCAAGTTTTTGGGGGAACAACGGCTTGTTCCGGGGGGGCAGGATGTCCGCCTGCCGCAGCTGTGAAGCCATGACACGGCATGAGAGACGCCCGGGCTGACGGATACCGCGAAACGTATGCCGACGGGCGTTCCGCCGCCTCGGCCGGTCCGCTTTCGGCGGCTTCCCGTCCGTCATGATCCGCGCTGTCCTCGGAGAAACGGATGCCGGGAGCACGCGGACGCGTTTTTTGTGGTTCAGCGCTGTGTTCCGTCACAGCATAACGTGACAGTACAGAGCTTTTTTCGTATCTTGAAACAGCCGCCTTTTTCGCGGGCAGGCGCAACGTGTCATGCAGGAGAATGTATATGCCGGGGTATTCATCGGGCTGGAACAGGTCGGGCACTTCTTTCCGTCCTCGGACGGTGTGGAAGAGGCAGGAACTCATGAAGCTTCTTTCCGACTATCAGAAAAAGGTCTCCTGGGGGCGGCCCGATGCGGAACTGGAGGAAGTGAAGGCCGGAATTCTTGCAGTGCCCGGTTATTCCCGGGCCGAGCTTGAGGACGTGATACGGGAACACTACGAAAGAGGGCTCACGTTCAAACGCCAGTGGGAGCCCCTTGACGATACGCTGCGGCGCAACCTTTTTGCACCGGAACTTGCCGCCGCCCTCAAGGACCGGAATATCCTGAAGGAAGTACATGACAAGCTTGTGAAAAAGCTTCAGGAAAGTGCCGAAAACCGCCTTGATGTGCTTTATCACAAGGGAGAGGCGAAGGCTTTTCTTGCTTTTCTGGACAAGGTCGTGGCCGTCTATCCCTGCCTGAAGGACAGTCTTGAGCCGCGTCGCGCGGAGGCCGCACGGCTGGAAAAGACTGACATGAAACGTGCAGCCCCGGCGGCCGTTCAGGCTAAGAAGCAGGAGCTGCCGGCCCCGGAGAAGCGGGAACACCGCATCAACTGCCTTCCCCCGCGTGAAGGCACGGCGCCCGGGCAGGGCTGGACCTTGTGGATTGATGAGAGCGGGGAGGACTTTGAAGCTGACGGCGGTACGGGCAGGATGGGGCGCATGGTGGCGCTTCTTCTGCCTGCGGATACCGCGCTGCAAGCTCTGGGGCCGAATTTTCATGCCTCCGTCCTGAACGGAGAGCATACGGATCCGCTTCTGAACAGGCTGCTTGCGGAGGAATGCGGCGTGTTCGGTCTTTCCGTGGACAGCGTGGACGCTTCTTCCCGCGAAGGCTGGTACGGCCTGCTTCACAAGGTGGTGGGCTGGGTTCTGCGCCTGCTGCCCTGCCCGCAGGGGGAGGGAAAGAATGTTGCCCTCGACATAACCATTGAGGAACGTTCGGATTTCGGCGCAACGCTTGATCCTTTTCTGCTGAAAAAGGAGTTTTCCCTTCTTCTTGGCAGGGAGAAGGAGGAGAGAAGTTCCCGCATTGTGCTGCGGAATGTGAAGTTCGCGGGCAAAAATTCCGGCATGCTCGGCTGGGTGGATCTGCTGGCCAACTACTGGGGATCGTATTCCGGCACGAAAGGGAAGCTTCTTCATGGGCACGGCCTGTCGGGCGCCTGCCTGTTCAGCGGTGATGCGGAGTTTATGGAGGCCTGCGAAACCGCCATGCAGGGCAGCCTTGTTTCCGGGCGGATGTGGAGGCTGCTGACGGAGCGGCCGGATGCCGCACAGGCAGGTTCTCTGGCATGTCTGGCCCTGGAAGAGCTGAAACGAACATGCACGGCTCATCCAGAGGCATGGAAGAGCTATGTGGACGCGACGGCCGCCTATCTTGCGGAAAAGGAATACGACCTGGACGTGCTGGCACGGCAGACAACGTGGCTGCGCGGTGCGGACAACGTACCCCTGCCGCCGGATGTGCGCTTTTTTGCCAAGCTGACCGAGCTTGCCCAGTTCAACCATGAGGGCGTCATTGCCTCGCCGGAGCTGGAGGCGGCAAAGGCCGTGGTGGAAATGCTGGCGGATGAGGTGGCCCTCGGGTATCCGCAGGCCGACCTGCACGCGGCCCTGCGCCTTGCCGTGTGCGATGCCAATGCCTCTGA
>NZ_CALUWY010000065.1 GCF_944324615.1 uncultured Mailhella sp. | reverse complement strand
GTTTGCCGTTGTCGGGCGCTCGTAGCTCAGCTGGATAGAGCAACAGGCTACGAACCTGTAGGTCGGGAGTTCGAATCCCTCCGGGCGCACCATTTGAGAGTAAAGGCTTATGAGCAATCATAAGCCTTTTTTCTTATGCTCTTTCCGTGAATAAGCAGCCTTCCGCCCGCTTCTGCGGCTGTTCCGGAACTGCTGCAGCATCATTCCCAGCTCTTCCCCGGATCTTCCTCACGCCGCCATCCTTACAGGCATTGCCGTTTCCGGCGGTCATCGCCCGACGGCTCATCTTCTGAAAGGCCCCGGGGCCGACACGAAAGCCCCTTTTCCCCTTCCTGCCCTCAGCATCCTTCCGGACACCTCCAAAGCCAGGACGCCATGCGTTCCGGAAACGGCACGTCGTCTTTTCCGCCCCCACGTCCCTGCCTCATGCCCTTTTCTATGAAAAAGGCGATGATCGCATCACGACCATCGCCTTTGTTCAGGATATCAGGGAAAAGGGGATCAGTTCAGCCGGATGGGCAGACCGGCGGTAAGATCGCCGATGTGCATGGTCAGCTGCAGGATCTCCCCGTTCACGGGCATGAACTGCGGAAATTCCAGAAGATTGTCGCCCTTGCGCCCTTCGCGGGTGAACTGCCGGAGCACCTTGCCGGAAGCATCGGCAAGGGTAAAGAAGACAAGGCCGTCCTTTTCGCAGCTGTAGGGCAGCGTATACAGGCCGGTATCAGGATGCCTGCGCATATCCAGCGCGTCCAGTTCATAACCGGATTCCGTCTTCTTCAGGGGAACAACCACCTGCGGGAAGCCGTTGGTCGCAGGCAGGGGCTGCACGCCCATGCGATCCAGTCCTTCCCTGACTTCGGGCACATTCATGAACAGCGACCACAACAGCCCGCTGCGGTAATTCTCCACCATGCACACGATGGGAAGCTGATCGATGGCCAGATAGCTGTTGTCGAACCAGTTATCCTTGAGGCTGAAGGCATCGTACGGGCCGAAGGGGCCCCACATCTTGTCCTTGTACTGATCGTTGATGTTCCAGAGCACACGCATGGAGTATTCGGGCGTATACGGCATGGAGGAAAGCGCCGCAGTGGGGGCCACGGTGCCTATTTCGTTATAGGCCGACTGATAGCGGTAGCCGCCCTTCACGTCACAGGCGGTCAGTCCCCAGAAGCCTTCGCTGAACTGATGCTCCGCAGGTGCGGATTCCAGAGCATAGGCACGGTTCATGAGCGTATGCGTGATGTTGCGCACCATGTAGCCGCGGCGCACATGGCTGTCGGCCATACGTCTCGGATCCAGACCGATGAAGGAATAATGGGAAAGGAACATGCAGCCGCCGTAGGCGTTGGCGGCCTCTATGGTGTAGCCGTTGCCGGTTTTGGGCTGGTATTCCTCGGTGGAATACCAGAACTGCGCAGCTTCCCGGGAAATGGGATGCGTGGGGGACCCCAGCGCCAGCACATAGGCCACCATGGCTTCATTGAAGCCGGAAATCTTCATGCCCATGCCGAACTCATGCTGCGGGCTCCAGTGCCAGAACAGACCGTTGTTTTCGGAACGGGTGAACCAGTGCCAGTCCACATCCTGCCACAGTTCGGTGATGCAGGCGCGCAGATTCTTTTCCAGGTCCGTATCGGCGGAAAAATAGGCGCGGGCAATGAGCAGCCCCTGCATCATGAAGGCCGTTTCCACAAGGTCGGCCCCGTTGTCCTGCTCACCGAAGGAAATGGTCTTGCCGGTACGGCCGTCAAGCCAATGAGGGAAGGCACCGTGCAGGTTCTTCCGGTCGGTCTTGTCCCGCAGAAAGGTGGCCATGGTAAGGATGCGCTTTGCGGCGTCCTCGCGGCTTATCCAGCCGCGTTCCGCACCCACGACGATGGCAGCGACACCGAAGCCGGAACCGCCGATGGTGGCCTGCCCGCTTTCGCTGTTGCGGCTGTCTTCATAGGCAAGGCCGGATTCCGGGAAGGTATGCTCCCAGATGTAGCGAAACGCGTCGTACTGCAGCCTGTCCAGCAGCAAGGCATCCTTCCTGAAGGCATCGTCGGGCTGAAAGGTGTTCAGCGCTGCCGACGGAGTCTTTTCCGCCGCAACTTCCGGCGCTGCGGCGGCCTTGTCGCCCTCTGCGGCGGAGGCGTTGCCCGAAAGAAGGAGAAAAATTCCCGCCATAGCCAGAAAAACAAATTTTTTCAGTTTCATAACCATCCACCGAGGTTAAGTGCATCACTTCCTGAAACACAGGCCTTGAAGGGCGCGCACCGGAAGTCTGCGGGGAAGTCTCCCCGCCGCTATACCTATCCGCAATTCTTCCCCCGCGCAAGCGGGAGTTCCGGCCCCTCCGTTCTGCGGCGGCAGGCACGCCCTTCTTCCCGCGCACTGATGCGCAGGCGTCGCCCTGTCTCATTCCATGAAAAATACCTGTTCGCCCTTTTCATCCCCGGGCAGCAGAGAACCGTCATACAGCGACAGCCCTTTCTCCGGCAGAAGAAACAGACCGGATGCATCCCGTCCGGTGCAGCACTGCGTTCCGCTTCCCCTGAGGAAGCTGCCGTTCTCAGGGCTGTCCGGACAAGCTGAGGTCGCGTCAGCGCCCGCACAGATCATCCCTGAGCTTCCGGCAGGAAGATGCCGTTCTCCTGCTTAGACGCCCGCCCAGGGCGACAGCCGTGCGGAAAAAGCCTCCCTTGTCCGGCCGGAGGACCCTGCCCATGCACGGGTACAGGTGTGTTTTTTCCGCGGAGAGACTGCTTTTTCCGGAAAAATACCGCGCCCTGCGTCTTTTCAGGGCAGAGAAGAAACACATCGACGCCGGCCCGGGCAGCTGACGGACAGGATGCACGGAACATACGCCTGTGCCTCCAGGCGGGGCACGCCGGGGCGGTGTCATCGGTGATGCCGCGCCTTCCTGCCGCGCTGAAGTACCGCTCTCCCTGCCGGGCCCCTGTTCTGAACAGCTTCCCGCTCTTTACAGGTGCAAAAGAGGCGAAACTTCAACTCCGGCACATCGCCTTGCGCCGGCCGTATTGCCCGGAAGACTCCGCCGGGCAGAAAATGCAGGTGCAGGAAAGGCTCCGGCCATGCCGTACCGTCTTGAGGAGGCCCCCCGCATTCCCGAAGAAAAAGGCCCGTTCCGGCCGCCTGTACCGCCTCCCGGGCAGAAATTCTCCCTGAGCGTGCAGGCCATGCCTCTTTTCCGCATCAGGGCACCGGCATCCAGCAACGTGTGCCTGAAGAAGGCAGCAGCATGACCTTCCCCAGTCCCGCAGGCGCCGCTTCCCCGGATCACCGGCCCGGAAACATGGTCTGACAGGGGCCCGGACGTTCACAGAAGGCCCGGCATGGCGACCCTCCGAAGCCGGAGGGCGCTTAAAAGAAAAGGGAGTCACATGGTGACTCCCTTTATCCGCTCTATCTCAAGCAGCTTACGCCTGAGCTTCGGCGGGCGCTTCAGCAGCAGCCTGCCGGGTCAGTTCGATGATGGCCATCGGGGCGCAGTCGCCGGGACGGGGCATCGCAAGCTTCACCACGCGGGTGAAACCGCCGGGCACACCGGCGAAGCGGGGAGCGATCTCGTCGAACAGCTTCTGCACGAGCTGATGGCTGCCAAGCTCACGGTAGGCCTGGCGACGGGCGGCCACGTCGTTGCGACGGGCCAGGGTGATGAGGGATTCGACCACACCGCGCAGCTCCTTGGCCTTGACCTCGGTGGTACGAATCCGGCCGTGCGTGAGCAGGGCCTTGGACATATTGCGAAGCAGAGCCTTGCGATGGGAAGGATTTCTGCTCAGTTTCTTACCAGAGTTGCTATGCCTCATGGTGCTGCTTCCTCTTCCATTCCTGGTATTTCTTATCGAAAGAATCGACCTTCATGCCGAAATCAAGACCCATGTCCAGAAGCACGTTCTTGATTTCGTCCAAGGACTTCTTGCCGAAGTTCTTGGTCTTGAGCATTTCATTTTCAGAGCGCTGCACCAGTTCGCCCACAAGCGCGATATTTGCGCTGCGCAGGCAGTTGGTAGCGCGCACGGAAAGCTCAAGGTCGTCGATGCTCTTGAAGAGATTCTCGTTGAATTCCCCGTTGTCGCAGGCGCCGAGACCGCTTTCATCAGAAATATGCTCATCGAAGTTGATGAACACGGAAATCTGATCCTTGATGATCTTTGCGCTGTAGGCAATGGCGTCTTCAGGGGTCACGGAACCGTCCGTCCAGACTTCGAGGATCAACTTGTCGTAGTTGGTCATCTGGCCTACACGGGCGGCTTCGATGGTATAGGCGACCTTGCGCACGGGAGAGAAGCTGGAATCAAGCTTGATGATGCCGATTTCATCGGAGAGGCCTTCGTGCATGTCGGCGGGGACATAGCCCTTGCCCATGCGGACCTCGAATTCAAGGTTGAATTCCACGTCTTCCGTGAGCGTGGCGATATGCAGTTCAGGGTTCAGCACGGAAACGTGCTGGTTGCCCTGGATATCGCCGGCGGTCACTTCACCCTTCTTGTTGACATTAAGGGTGATCGTCTGAGGAACGTCTGTATCCATCGCAAGGCGCACCTGCTTGATGTTCAGGATGATGTCCGTCACATCTTCAAGCACACCGGGGATGGTAGTGAACTCATGCTGTACGCCCGCAATTTTGACGGACACAAACGCTGCGCCCTGAAGGGATGCCAAAAGCACTCTGCGCAACGCGTTGCCGATGGTGGTGCCATAGCCGCGTTCCAGAGGTTCGCACACGAACTTGCCGTACATGGTATCGGCAGGGTCGTTCTCGCGGACGATCTGTTCGGGCTTGACGAGCACCGCCCAGTTGCGGGCGTTGATGAGCCTGTTGGCTTGTTTGCTGAGCATGGGTGTTCCTGCTTATTTCGAGTAAAGTTCGACGATAAGGGATTCTTCGATGGGAGTCTGGATATCGTCGCGCTGGGGAAGGGCCTTGATCACGCCCTTGAAGGACGCACCGTCAACTTCCACCCAGGCAGGGCAGCCACGGCGGGCGATGACGTCCTGAGCGGCGGCGATGACAGGGATGTTGCGGTTCTTTTCAGGCACAGCGATTTCATCGCCCACGCGGACCTGCAGGGACGGAATGGTCACCTTGCGGCCGTTGAGGGTGAAGATACCGTGGCGGACGAGCTGGCGGGCCTGGCTGCGGGAGTTGGCGAAGCCCATGCGGTACACGACGTTGTCGAGACGACGTTCGAGGATGGCGAGCAGGTTGGCGCCGGTGACGCCCTTGGCCATTTCGGCATCTTCAAAGTAGCCGTGGAACTGCTTTTCCAGCACGCCGTAGATGCGGCGCACCTTCATCTTTTCACGAAGCTGCAGAGCATATTCGCTGAGCTTCTTACGGGCACGGCCATGCTGGCCGGGAGCATAGGGGCGGCGTTCCTGAGCGCATTTGTCAGTGAAGCAGCGGTCGCCCTTCAGAAACAGCTTGGTGCCTTCACGACGGCAGAGCCGGCATTTGGCGTCATTATATTTTGCCAAGGCTAGTTCTCCTTGCCTTCAATGCGTTAGACGCGGCGCCGCTTGGGAGGACGGCAGCCGTTGTGGGGAATGGGCGTGACATCACGGATGAACGCAACCTTGAAACCGGCGGCGTTGATAGCGCGCAGGGCGGATTCACGGCCGGCGCCCGGACCCTTCACATACACGCCAACGGTCCGCATGCCGTTTTCCTGGGCACGACGGGCGGCATTTTCAGCAGCGACCTGAGCAGCAAAGGGAGTAGACTTGCGGGATCCCTTGAAGCCGCTCTGACCGGCGGAAGACCAGCTCACGGTATTGCCGCGAGTGTCGGTGAAGGTAACAATAGTATTATTGAAAGAAGCCGCGATATGGGCCACGCCCAGCGGAATGTTCTTCTTTTCCTTCTTTTTGACTGCACGTTTGGCTCTTGCCATCTTGCACTTCCTTGGAGCTATGGTGTCTCGATCAGCCGAAGTATGGCTGCATCAGATACAGCTTCCTACTTCTTTTTACCCACATTGCCACGACGCGGACCCTTGCGGGTACGAGCGTTCGTGTGAGTACGCTGACCATGGACGGGCAGACCACGGCGGTGCCGCAGGCCACGGTAGCAGCCAATATCCATCAGACGCTTGATATTCGAAGCCACTTCACGGCGGAGGTCACCTTCCACCTTGTGGTTCGTTTCAATTTCCTTACGGACTTCGTTCACTTCATCGGCGCTCAGATCGTCGATGCTGCGGTTCCAGTCGACGCCGGAAGCAGCAAGGATCTCAAGGGCAGTAGCCCGGCCGATGCCATAAATATAGGTAAGTGCGATATCCGCTCTTTTACCACGGGGCAGTTCAATGCCTGCAATTCTGGCCACGTTAAGACTCCTGCAAGGTTAGCCCTGGCGCTGTTTATGCCGGGGGTTTTCGCAGATCACTCTCAAAACACCCTTGCGCCGGATAACCTTGCACTTAGGGCAGATTTTTTTGACGGACGGCCTGACTTTCATCGCTCACTCCGCTAGTTACTTTTCGATAAACGATTAAGGCGAAAAAATCGCCTGGAACCGTCTCTCTTATCTTGTTATCATCACCCTGTCAAGGACAGTGTTTCACGACGCGAAAATCACGGTCTGTAGTTTTCGGCCACGCTGAGAATTTCAGCGCCGTCGGGCCGGATGGCTACAGTGTGCTCCCAATGGGCGGACAGACTGCGATCCTTGATCTTGGTCGTCCAGCCATCGGCCATGATTTCCACCTCATGGGTGCCGATTGCCAACATGGGCTCAATGGCCAAAACCATGCCTGGTTTCAGCGGAACTCCGCCCGGGATGCCGTTTTCCATGCCGCCGCGTGGCACGAAATTCGGAACTTCCGGCTTTTCGTGAAGGCTGGCGCCGATGCCATGCCCGACGAAATCACGGATCACATGGAGCCCTTCCATTTCGGCATGACGCTGCACCGCCGCCGAAATCGCATAAAGATTGTTTCCGGGATGAGCCTCGGCAATTCCGAGTTCAAGGCAACGTTTCGTGACCTCGGAAAGATGCCTGGCTTCCTCCGACACCTCGCCGCAGAATGCGGTACGGGCGGAGTCCCCATGGAAGCCCTTGTAATTCACGCCCATGTCAAAACTGACGATGTCGCCTTCCTTCAGAATGATGTCCTTGGAAGGAAAGCCGTGAATGATGGTCTCGTTGACGGAGCAGCACAGCGCAAAAGGATAGCCGCAGTAGTTGAGGAAATTGGGCACGACGCCCATGTCGCGGCACATTTTGCGGGCCAGCTCGTCGAAAAATATGGTGGGAACGCCGGGACGCACGTTGGCCACCAGTTCGTCAAGAATGGTCGCCGTCATGCCGTTGGCCACGCGCATGAGTTCGATCTCATGCTCATTCTTGATAAAAATGCCCCGAAACTTTTTCATGCTTATCCCTTTCTGGCTTTGCTCATGAGGCCTTCATACTGCTGGGAGATGAGGTGGGATTCCACCTGGCTCATGAAGTCAATGGCCACGCCGACAAGGATCAGGAGGCTGGTCCCGCCGAAGTAGAAGGGCACGTTGAACTGAGCGATCAGCAGCATGGGCAGCACGGAGATGATGGAGATGTAGATGCCGCCCCACAAGGTAAGACGAGTAAGCACGTTGTCGATGTATTCACGGGTTTTGTCGCCGGGACGAATGCCCGGAACGAAGCCGCCCGCCTTCTTCAGGTTCTCCGCGATATCCTTGGGATCAAAGATGATGGCGGTATAGAAGAAGCAGAAGAAGAAGATCAGCGCCACGAAGATGATGTTGTACACGATGGACGTGGGCTGGAACCACGAAACCACACGCTGCAGCCACTCGGCGGTGGAGAAGCCCGCCACGGTCGCCGGGAAGAGCAGAAGGCTCTGGGCGAAGATGGGGGGAATAACACCGGCGGTGTTGATGCGCAGGGGCAGATGAGTGGTCTGGCCGCCATACATCTTCCGGCCGATCTGACGCTTGGCATACTGGATGGGTATCCTGCGCTGGGCACGTTCGACAAAAACGATGCCCACCGTCACTGCCAGCATCATGATAAGGATAAAGATGGCAAACAGGACATTCATGTCACCGGCCTTGATCAGCTGATAGGAACGCATGAGGGCGCTCGGAATGCCGACCACGATACCGGAGAAGATGATGAGCGAGATGCCGTTCCCTATGCCTTTGGCGGTTATCTGCTCGCCAAGCCACATGATGAGGATGGTACCGGCCGTCAGGGTGACGATGGTCACCAGACGGAATTCCCAGCCGGGATTCATGACGACGGGAGCGTTTTCAGGGCTGACCATGCCTTCCAGAAGAGCGGCAATGCCGAAGCCCTGTATAAGGGTGATCGCGACAGTGAGATATCGCGTGTACTGCGTGATCTTGCGTCTGCCCGCCTGCCCTTCTTCCTTGGCCATGCGCTTGATGTCGGGGCTCACCACCTGCAGAAGCTGCAGAATGATGGACGCCGAGATGTAGGGCATGATGCCGAGGGCAAATACGGAGACATTTCTCAGGCCGCCGCCGGAGAACATGTCGAGCAGAGCGAAGACCGACCCCTGCATACTGGCGAAAAAGTGAGACAGCGCGCCGGCATCAATGCCAGGCACAGGGACATGGACCCCCACCCTGTACATGCACAGGATGAAAAGGGTCCATGCCAGCTTTTTACGCAGCTCAGGCATTTGCGCCATTTTGTCCACGCCGTTCGCCACGTCTTATTCCTCGGAGGTAGCGGGTTCTTCGTCGGCGAGAAGTTCCTTCACTTCGCCGCCGGCCGCAAGGATCTTGTCCTTGGCGGACTGGCTGAAGCGGAAGGCTTCAATGCTGACGGGACGGGTCACTTCGCCTTCGCCAAGGATCTTGACGAGAGCGCTCTTGACCAGACCGCGGCTGTAGATGTCTTCCAGGGTGATTTCCTTCTGATCGGGGAAGGCCGCCAGAAGACGATCGAGGTTAATGACTTCGTAGGTCACCTTGAACAGATAGTTCTTGAAGCCACGCTTGGGCAGACGGCGCTGAAGGGGCATCTGGCCGCCTTCGAAACCGGGACGGACACCGCCGCCGGAACGGGCGTTCTGGCCCTTGTGGCCCTTGCCGGAAGTGCCGCCGAGGCCGGAACCGGCGCCGCGGCCGACGCGCTTGCGGCCCTTGCGTTCTTCAGGGAAAGGATACAGATCGTTAAGTCTCATTATGCAATGACCTCAACCAGGTGGGACACGCTGGCGATCATGCCGCGGGTGGCGGCGTTATCCTTAAGGGTTTTTTCCATCTCACGACGGCGCAGGCCCATGGCGTCCAGAACCTTCTTCTGGGCAGGGGTCGTGCCGATGCGGCTTTTGATGAGCTTCACCTTGATTTCAGACATGGTAATCTACCTTATGACCCCTACTTGCGGGGGGCTTCCAGTTTCTTACCGCGCACTTCGGACACTTCCTCGGCGCTGCGCAGAGAGCTCAGGCCGGCCACGGTGGCACGGAGGACGTTGTGCGGGTTGTTGGTGCCGATAGCCTTGGCGAGCACGTCCGTGACGCCGGCGGCTTCCATGACGGCGCGGACAGCGCCGCCGGCGATGATGCCGGTACCACGGGAAGCGGGCTTCAGGAGGACGCGGCCGGCGCCGAAGCGGCCGAGCACTTCATAAGGCAGAGTGCCTTCCACCAGGGGAATCTGAACCATGGCCTTGCGGGCGCGTTCGGTAGCCTTGCGCAGGGCTTCAGGCACTTCCTGAGCCTTGCCGAGGCCGTAGCCCACATTGCCCTTTCCGTCGCCAACGACGATGAGGGCGCTGAAGCTGAAACGACGGCCACCCTTCACGACCTTGGCAACACGGTTCAGACTAACGATCTTTTCAATGTAGCCGGAATCCTGCTGCGTTTGCTGCTGCTGTTCCATATCAATCCTGCTCTTGTTGTCCTTGCGGACCACTAGAATTCGAGGCCGCCTTCACGGGCGCCTTCGGCAACAGCCTTCACGCGACCATGATACAGATAGCCGTTACGATCGAAGACAACCTTATGGATGTCCTTCTCCAAGGCCAGGCGGGCAATTTCCTTGCCCACGAGTTCCGCACCGGCCTTGTTGCAGGAAGCCTTCTCGCCGCCCTTGGAAAGAGCAAGCGTGGAAGTGGCCACCAGCGTGTTGCCGGAAGCATCATCCACAACCTGGGCGTAGATATGCAGGTTGGAACGGTACACAACCAGACGGGGCCTTTCGACCGTGCCGGAGATCTTCTTCCGGATATGCACCTTGCGGCGCTTCCGGCTCTCATTCTTGGAAAGAATCATGTCCGTTACCCCTATTTGCCCTTGCCGCCGGACTTACCGGCCTTGCGACGGATGATTTCGTTTTCATACTTGATGCCCTTGCCCTTGTAGGGTTCGGGCTCGCGCACACGGCGGATGCGGGCGGCGAATTCACCCACCAGTTCCTTGTCGATACCGGAAATGGTGAGCTTGGTGCCTTCCGCCTTGGCTTCCAGACCCTTGGGAAGCTCGATCAGCACGGGATGGGAGTAACCGACGGAAAGGTCAATGATGTTGCCCTTCACGGCCACCTTGAAGCCCACGCCGATGACTTCGAGAGTCTTGGAGAAGCCCTTGCTCACACCTTCCACGCAGTTGGCGATGAGGGTACGGCGCAGGCCGTGCTGAGCGTTGCTCTCGCGGGTGTCGTCCTTGCGGGTGATGGTCAGATGACCATCGGCAAGTTCGTAGTTCAGCAGGCTGCAAATCGGAGTCTGCAGGGTCCCCTTGGGGCCTTTCACTTCGACCATATCTTCACCCAACTTAACTTCCACACCCTTGGGAAGTTCGATGGGCTGTTTACCTATTCTCGACATATGTTTTCTACCTTGGCTGAAGGTCAACGGCTGTTACGCCGCGATCACCAGACTTCGCAAAGAAGTTCGCCGCCAGTCTTGTCCGCATGGGCGGTCATGCCGTCCAGAACGCCACGAGAGGTGGACAGAATGCAGATGCCAAGACCATTCTGAACGCGGGGAATCTGATGAGCGCCCACATAGACACGGCGACCAGGCTTGCTGATACGCTTGAGGCCCGTAATGGCCGGACGCCCCTTCACATACTTCAGCGCAATGGTGATGTTACGGTCATCGACGGTAACATCTTCCACATAGCCTTCCTGCTTGAGGATGGACGCCATGGCTTCCTTCATCTTCGAGCGCGGCACACTTACTTCCTTGTGAAGGGCCAGGTGTGCGTTGCGGATACGCGTGAGCATATCGGCAATGGGATCGGTCAACATGGTATAACTCCTGAAAGTTAGCTGGATTACCAGCTGGATTTGCGGACGCCGGGCAGTTCGCCGTTCAGCGCCTTTTTGCGGAAGCAGATACGGCACAGGCCGAACTGACGCATGAAAGCATGGGGACGACCGCACACAGGGCAGCGATTGTAAGCGCGAACAGCAAACTTGGGCTTGCGGGCGGCTTTTACTTTAAGAGCAGTACGAGCCATTGCTCACTCCTTACTTGCGGAAAGGCATGCCGAGCTGTTCGAGCATCAGCTTGCTTTCCTTGTCCGTGGTTGCGGAGGTCACGATGGTGATGTTCATGCCCACGGGGTTTTCCACACGGTCGGATTCCATTTCGGGGAAGATCGTGTGTTCCTTGATGCCGAGGGTGAAGTTGCCACGACCATCGAAGCCACGATCCGGGATACCGCGGAAGTCGCGGACGCGGGGCATGGCGAAGTTCATGAGTTTGTCAAGGAAGTCCCACATGGCGTCCTTGCGCAGGGTGACGCGCACGCCGATGGGCATGCCTTCACGCAGCTTGAACGCAGCGATGGACTTCTTGGCGCGGGTGACCACAGCCTTCTGGCCGGCAATGGCGGACAGGTCGGCCACGCAGTCATCGATCAGTTTCTGGTTCTGGTTGGCAGAACCAAGACCGATATTCAGGGAGATCTTCTCGATCCCAGGGATCTGCATAGGAGACTTGTAAGCGAACTCCTTCTGCAATGCCGGGACCACCTTCTCACGATATATCGTTTCCAGACGGGTCATCGTCGTTCACCTTCTAGAGGGTTTCGTTGCACTTCTTGCAGAAACGGACTTTCTTCCCGTCTTCGGTCACCCGATAACCAACGCGGGTGGGCTTTGCGCAGTGCGGGCAAACCACCATCAGGTTGGAGACGTGAATCGGCATTTCCTTTTCAACGATGCCGCCGGCTTCGCGCTTGTAGGGGTTGGGGCGGACGTTGCGCTTCACAACATTCACCTTTTCCACCAGAATGCGGTCGGACTTGCGAAGGACCTTCAGCACCTTGCCGATCTTGCCTTCGTCCTTGCCGGCGATCACCATCACCTTGTCGTCTTTATGAATACGAAACTGTTTCATAGCCTTGGCTCCTACAGCACTTCAGGGGCAAGGGACACGATCTTCATGAAGTTGCGGGCGCGAAGTTCCCGGGCAACGGGTCCGAAGATACGGGTACCCACAGGTTCACCCTGCTTGGTCAGAAGCACGGCGGCGTTCGTATCGAACTTGATGTAGGAACCGTCGGCGCGGCGCACTTCCTTGGCAGTACGCACGACCACGGCTTCCATGACATCGCCCTTCTTCACCTTGGCGTGGGGGATGGCGTCCTTCACGGACACCATGATGATATCGCCCACCGTGGCATAGCGACGGTGAGAGCCGCCCAGCACCTTGATGCAGGCCACTTCCTTGGCGCCGGAGTTGTCGGCCACCTGGAGTCTGGATTCTACCTGGATCATAGTGTTTCCTTTTAGTCAGCCCGAATGGGACTAGACGGCCTTTTCAAGCACGGACACCAGGTGCCAGCGCTTGTTCCGGCTCATGGGCCGGTATTCCACAATCTTGACCTTGTCGCCGATGCCGCACTCATTCATAGGATCGTGGGCGGTGAACTTCTTGCGCCGACGAATGTACTTCTTGAGAAGCGGATGCTGAACCAGAGTTTCAACGAGGACGACAATGGTCTTGTCGCACTTGTCGCTGATCACAGTTCCGACGAGCGTTCTGCCGTTGCGCTGTTCGATTGCGCTGTTCATATCCGCTCCTAGTTCTTCGCGGCCGCGGCCAGAGCCGTCAGCACACGGGCAATATCTTTCTTGGTGGCCGGAATGGACGCCGTCTTTTCCAACTGAGCAGTGGCATGCTGGAAGCGCAGGTTGAAAAGTTCCTGACGCAGTTCAGTCAGCTTGGCCTGGAGCTGCTCGACGCTCATTTCGCGAAGTTCCTTCATTTTCATGCGAAGGCCCCCTCTTTCACCACGATCACGGTCTTCACAGGCAGCTTGTGGCTGGCCAGGGTGAGAGCGCGCTTGGCAAGTTCAAGGTCGACACCCTTGATTTCATACAGCACGCGGCCGGGTTTGACCGGTGCGCACCAGCCCACAGGGGCGCCCTTACCGCTGCCCTGACGGGTGGCCAGAGGCTTGGCGGTCACGGGATGATCGGGGAACACCCTGATCCAGACTTTGCCGCCGCGGCGGATGTGGCGCATCATGGCGATACGGGCGGCTTCAATCTGCTGACTGGAAAGCTTGCCATGTTCGACAGCCTTCAGGCCAATTTCACCAAACGCGATGGTAGCGCCACGGTTGGCCGGGCCACGCAGGCGGCCTTTCTGCCACTTGCGGAATTTGATTCTCTTGGGAGCAAGCATTATTGTTCAACCTCTTTATCAAGGATTTCACCCTTGTAAACCCACGCCTTGATGCCGATGAGGCCATAGGTGGTGTGGGCTTCGGCAAAACCGAAGTCGATGTCGGCACGCAGGGTCTGAAGCGGCACGCGGCCGTCACGATACCATTCGGAACGGGCGATTTCAGCCCCGGCGAGACGGCCGGCGCAGGAAATCTTGATGCCTTCGGCGCCGAACTTGCGGGCCATCTGCACGGTGCGCTTCATGGCACGGCGGAAGGCGACGCGGCGTTCCAGCTGCATGGCGATGTTTTCGGCAACGAGCTGGGCTTCGATTTCAGGACGGCGGATTTCGTTCACTTCCAGAGCGAAATCGCGGCCGAACTTCTTCTTCAGATCAGCGCGGAGCTTTTCAATTTCAGCGCCCTTGCGGCCGATGACGATGCCGGGACGGGCGGTGGAAAGGATGAGACGGATACGACCGCCGAAGCGTTCGATCTCGATTCTGGCCACACCCGCGCTGTAAAGAAGCTTCTTCACATAGTTGCGGATGTTGTGATCTTCAAACACGAAGGAAGCATATTCCTTCTTGCTGAACCAGCGAGACTGCCAATTCTTATTATATCCCAAACGGAAGCCGTAAGGATGTACTTTCTGACCCATAGCCTATTCCTGTCCTTCCGCGAGAATTACGGTAATGTGGCTGGTACGCTTGCGAATGTGCATAGCACGACCCTGAGAACGAGGCATGAAGCGCTTCCAGGTGGGGCCTTCGTTGACCACCACGTCCTTGACGTACATGGAGTCCACATCGATGCCAGGGAACTGGGAGGCGTTGGCCAGCGCCGAACGCACCACTCCGTAAAGAACACCGGCAGGCTTGTTGGGCGTGAACTTGAGCTGGTTCAGGGCATCTTCCACAGGAAGACCCTTGATGTTCTGGGCAACCAGACGGGTCTTGCGGGGAGAAACGCGCTGAAACTTGCAGATTGCTTTCGATTCCATGAACGTTACTCGCTATTTTTTGACCGCTTTCGTCTTCTTGTCCGCAGCGTGGCCGTGGAACGTACGGGTGGGCGCGAATTCGCCCATCTTGTGTCCGACCATGTTTTCCGTCACGAAGACCGGGATGAACTTCTTGCCGTTGTGCACGGCGAACGTCAAACCAACCATTTCAGGCAGAATCATGGAACGGCGGGACCAGGTCTTGATGACCTTGTGGTCGTTGCTGGCAACGGCCGCGTCTACCTTCTTCATGAGGCTGCCGTCCACAAAGGGACCTTTTTTAAGAGATCTGGGCATGTCCGGCTCCTCTTACTTCTGACCGCGGCTCTTGATGATGAGGCGGCCGGAAGGCTTCTTCTTTGCGCGGGTCTTGTAGCCCTTGGTAGGAATACCCCAGGGAGTCACAGGATGACGACCACCGGAGCTGCGACCTTCACCACCACCCAGAGGATGGTCGACAGGGTTCATCGCGACGCCGCGGACCTTGGGACGACGGCTCAGCCAACGGTTGCGGCCGGCCTTGCCAAGGCTGATGTTTTCATGCTGCACATTGCCGACCTGACCCACCGTGGCGATGCAGGAGGCGAGCACCTTGCGCACTTCGCCGGAAGGCAGGCGCAGGATGACGTACTTGCCGTCCTTGCCCACGAGCTGGGCATAGGTGCCGGCGGCGCGGCACATCTGGCCGCCGCGGCCGGGATGCATCTCGATGTTGTGCACGTTGGTGCCCACGGGGATGCGGCCCAGGGAAAGGGCGTTGCCGGGCTTGATGTCGGCCTTGTCGCCGGACTCGATCACGTCGCCCTGCTGAATGCCCACGGGGGCGAGGATGTAGCGCTTTTCACCGTCGGCATAGCTCAGAAGAGCGAT
>NZ_CALUWY010000064.1 GCF_944324615.1 uncultured Mailhella sp. | reverse complement strand
AAAGGCTGTACGTCCGCACCGTTTCGGCGAGTGCGCCAAGGCGGGAAAAGTCGCTTCCGTCCCCCGGCAGAACAAGGGCCGCGAAGCGCAGCCCGGCCAGGGCGGCGTAGTGCAGGGCGGAAGCGGCGTTCAGGCCTCCTTCGGCTTCCGCCGGGCTGAGAATGATGTGAAAATCCGTCATGGCGTATCCTCCCCGGGCATCATAGAGGGGACGGGAGAAAAAGAAAAGCCGGCTTTCCGGCGTCCGCTTTGCTATTTGCGCTTGCGCCGGGAATGATGTATGCTTACGCCCCATTCATATCGATCATTACTGAGGGACACCATGACCAAAGAAAAAAAGTATTCCACGCTTCCCGCGTCTGAAAAGGCTCCCGTCATGCAGCGCTGGCTGACCGAACACAAGGCGCGCGATCTGGCTGTGTTTCAGCTGCCGGAAGGCAATCCTCTGGCCGACATCGTCATCATCGCTTCCGCCTCTTCCGCCCGCCATGCCCGCAGCCTGGCCGACGGACTTTCGGAAATGTGCAAGCAGGAAAAGTTCGAGATACTCCGCACCGAAGGGTATCAGGAAGGTCAGTGGGTTCTGGTGGACCTCAACGATGTCATCGTTCACATTTTTCAGGAGCCTGTCCGGGAGCTTTACCGTCTTGAGTCTCTCTGGTCCGGCGCCGAAGCGCTGCCCGCCACAGCAGCGGAAGGAAAGGAGAATCTTTGATGTCTGCAGTAAAACCGACCCTTTTTCTCATTCTCGACGGCTACGGCCTTGCGCCGGCCGGTCCGGGAAACGCCGCCAGTCTGGCGAATACCCCCACGCTTGACCGTCTCTTCTCCATGCCCGGCATGGGAAGGCTGGACGCCTCCGGCCGTCAGGTCGGCCTGCCCGCCGGCTTCATCGGCAACTCCGAGGTGGGGCATCTCAACATCGGCGCGGGCCGCATCGTCTATCAGGACATGACCCGCATCGACATGGCCATCGAAACCGGGGACCTTTTCAAGAATCCCGTGCTGGTCGATCTTTTTGAAAAGACCCGCGCCCGCGGCGGCCGCATCCACTTCTGCGGTCTGCTTTCCGACGGCGGCGTGCACAGCCATATCAACCACCTCTTTGCTCTTCTGGAAATGGCGCAGAAGGAAGGCGTCCCCGCCCTTGTTCACGCCTTTTTCGACGGGCGCGACACGCCTCCCTGCTCCGGCATCGACTATGTGACCCGCCTGGAACCCGAACTGGAAAAAACGGGTGCGAAGCTTGCCGACATGGTGGGCCGCTTCTATGTGATGGACCGCGACAAGCACTGGGAACGGGTGGAAGAAGCCTGGAACATGCTTGTGCACGGCAAGGGTGAACGCGTTTCCAGCGCTGCGGAGACCCTCCGTGCGGCCTATGCCGAAGGCGAGACTGACGAATTTCTGAAGCCGCGCATCCTGCTTGATCCCTCCGAATCCGTCATCCGTGACGGCGACGGTGTGTTCTGCTTCAACTTCCGCGCCGACCGCGGCCGTGAGCTGGTGCGCGCCCTGACCGACCCGGATTTCACCGGATTCGACCGTGGCGTCATGCCCGATATGGCGGGCGTGGCTTCCATGACCTCGTATGAATCCACGCTTACCGCTCCCGTGGCCTTCACCAAGGACAATCTGGACAAGACCATGGGCGAGCTCGTCTCCTCCATGGGCATGAAGCAGCTGCGCATTGCGGAAACGGAAAAGTACGCCCATGTCACCTACTTCTTCAGCGGCGGCCGTGAGGCCCCGTTCGAGAATGAAGACCGCATCCTTGTGGAATCTCCCCGCGATGTCGCCACCTACGACCTCAAGCCTCAGATGAGCGCCGTGGAAGTGACCGACAAGCTCATCGACGCCTGGAACAGCGGCAAGTACGACTTTGTGGTGTGCAACCTGGCCAACCCCGACATGGTGGGCCATACCGGCGTCATCGAGGCGGCCATCAAGGCCTGCGAAACCGTGGATGCCTGCGTGGCCCGCATTGAAAAGGCCGTCATGGACAGAGACGGCATTCTGTGCATCACCGCCGACCACGGCAACGTGGAAAAGATGGTCGATGAGGAAGGCCGCCCCCAGACCGCCCATACCCTGAACCAGACGCCCTTCCTCATTCTGGAAGGGGGGAAGGCGCATCCCGTGGGCAACGGTAAGCTCGGCGACATCATGCCTACCATCCTTACCCTGTGGGGCGTTCCTGTCCCCGCGGAAATGACCGGCAACAACCTGCTTGTCTGAAAAAAAAACGGACCCCGCCTCCGCGCGGGGTCCGCATGCCTTTTTCTGGAACCTCCATGGAGGAAGGAATGATCCAAACCGAACCGGTCAAGCCTGAAAGCATGGCCATGCTTTTTGTCTACCCCTGTCCGCATTGCGGAAACGAGGTGGTGCTGGTGGCTCCCGTACAGCCCATGACGGTGACCTGCGGCTCCTGCCGCAACCGTTTTCCCATCGTTCCGGTGGATGAACGCACCGTGCAGTATGTCTATACCATGCTCGGCGACGGGAGGGCCGCGGTCAACCCCGGCTTCTGAACAGGTTCCCCGACATGAGGCCTGCCTTCCGGCAGGCTTTTTTTATGGAAAAACTTGCTATTATAAGCAATATTGAATAGAATATCATCATATCAATATATCAGTGCGGAGCCGAAAGCTCCGCGTTCTCAGCCGCGCGGCCGCTGAAAAGGCCGCAAAAGGCGCCGCATGTTCTCCTTCCGTCCGGGACGGAAAAGGGCCGTTCAGGCCAGGGAGGAAGGGGCGCCTTCGGCATTTTGACGAAAAGGAAAGCAGCCGGCGGTTCCTGCACCCGGAAAAGCATGTTTTTCCCGGATGCGGTGCCGGACTGTTAAAAGCGAGGCCGGTCCGGGAATACGCCGTGCCCTGTTTCCGGGGGGGCAGTTCTGAGGCCGGAAGAAAAATTTCACCGGGGTATGATGCATGAGCACAAGCATTTCCAAAGAGCGCGCAAAGCGCTGGGCTGTTTTTTTTCTCAGCCTGTTCTTCATGGGGAACGGCATTGCCCTGGTGACCAATGCGCAGCTGGGCACCACGCCCATTTCCAGCGTGCCGTATGTGGTCGCCAGAATTTTCGGCATATCCATGGGTACGGGCACCTTTCTCATCAATACCCTCATGCTTCTTGCTCAGGTTCCCCTTCTGGGAGAAACCTTCCGTCCCCGACAGTTCCTTCAGCTGCCGTGCGTGTTCGTCTTCAGTCTGTTCATCGACCTGGGGCTGTGGATCAGCCATGCCTTCATCCCCGAGGCGTGGTTTCTGCGCATGGGCATGACGCTTGTGGGCTGCTTCATCATGGCTTTCGGTATCATGCTGGAAATATCGAGCAGCACCACGGTCATTCCCGGGGAAGGCTTCGTGCTGGCGCTGGCCTACAGAACGCGGCTCCACTTCGGCAACCTCAAGGTCATCAACGATGTCACGCTGGTCTGCCTGGCCGCCGTGCTCGGCTGGTTCTGTCTGGGCAGAATAGAGGGCCTGCGGGAGGGCACCGTGGTCACGGCTTTTCTGACGGGGGTGTTCATCCGTTTCTTCAGCCGTCACTTCCGTATGCGCATTGAAAAGTGGTTCAAGCGTTAAGATGAAAAATTTTTCTTGACCACAGGGCAAACCTTAACTACAACACGAGGAGCGCGCTTATAGCTCAGCTGGATAGAGCAACTGCCTTCTAAGCAGTGGGTCGCAGGTTCGAATCCTGCTAGGCGCACCAGATATTTCAAGGGGTTATGCTATTGGAGCATGACCCCTTCTTTTTTGTGCATACCGTCCTGTGCATACTGAACAAGATCCGGCAAGGCTTCGACGGTCTCTTTTTTAATGTTTTTTCGGGGCGCGCTTCCGGGAGTATGCCTTATGCCCGGAGTGTCGCCGCAGATTCGCCGTGCGGCGGATCTGTTTTTGCATGCCGGCGGAGCACGCCGGATGCGGAACTCCTTGTTTTTCCGGTCTGCGCAGAGCCGGAGCTGCACCGGTTCATGCAGCCCCGGCTTTGCGGGATGGAGGGCGTGCCGCCCCTTATTCTTGTCTGTTGTTCTTCATGTTTTCCTTGAAGGAAGCGTTGTTGTCAGGATGCCTCAGGAAAGGCCGAACAGTCTTGCCGCATTGCTTCCGAGAACTTTTTCCAGAACGGAGGCGGGCATGCCGAGTTCCCAGGCAAGGCTCCTGTACATACTGAGGGCGTGCCGCTGGGAAAGAATGGGGTAGGCGGAGCCGAACATGATCTTGTTTTCCAGCATGGTGCATGCCGCCCGGAGGTATTCCGTGCCTCCGGCGTATCCGGCCATGTAGTCGGGTGAGAGGTAGACGTTGGGTCGCTTGAAGGCAACCCAGCACATCTGGGTGACGTTGGGCCATCCGGCATGGCCGATGATGATGGGCATGTGGGGGAAGCGCAGGGCCACCTTGTCCACGATGTCGGGGTTGATGTCCGCAAGGCAGGCATGACCGTAGGCGCCGAAGGTCACCATGAGAGGGATGCGTTCGGCATTGAGTTTCTCATAGAGCGGCAGGGCGTTCTGGTGATCCATGCGTCCTGTGCCCGGTTCAAGCTGCGGTTCGATGGCAACGCCCCGGAAATCGCCGTGGAGTACGCAGCTGTCCACGGTTTCCAGGGATATGTCGGGGGAATCGCCCAGATTGACGCCTGCCATGGCGATGAATCTTCCGGGCCAGGCCTTCATAAGCGGAGCAATGCTGGCATTGTCGCCTCCGCAGGGCTTGCGGACCGGTATCAGAGAGGCCGTGACGCCGCATTCATCCATTTCTGCAATGAGGCTTTCCATGCGATGGTCCCGCTGCGAGGGTTCGGGCCGGTATTTGAACATGCCGGTCATGGCCTCAAGGAAGGTATCGCCGTTCAGTCTGGGATCGTTGAGAAAGGAGCCGAAAGGGGGTCTTACCCTCATGTCTATGATCATGCCTGTGCCTCCGTTATGTCGAGAATGATGCCGGTATTGGTCCTTGTCATGCGGGAAACCTGCTCGGGCGAAAAGTTCTCCTGACAGATGAGGCACTTGGCAAAGGCGTAGATACTGGCGGGGGAGTCGGGATAGTCGGGAAGGGCGGCATCGGAGGAAAGAATGCAGTGCTCGAAGCCTATTTCGCGTATGCGTGCGGCCGCCTTTGCGACATTCATGTCGAAGTGGAAATCAAGATCAGGGCGTCCGGAATCGGCTTTTACCTTGCACTCATCGTTGATGACCCATTCCTCTTCGATGAACACGCCAAGAGCCGCCAGTTCCTTCTGTACTTCCAGCGGAGCTTTCGTGGTGGGCGATTCGGGGTGGGTCAGCACCGTGCGGAGGCCTCTTCTGCGGGTTTCCCGGCAGAAGACGACACTTTCCGCGGTGCTGATGTGTCCTGTGGCTACCGCGAGATTCTTTGCTTCTGCAATGTCCAGGACATCATGGACTTCCTGTCTGAGAGTGCCGTTGTCGTTCAGAAGGCAGATACCTGCGGTACGGAGATGTTCCGGCAGGTGCTCCTGCTCGTTGCGGGCATTTTTTGTCGGCATCCAGAGCAGGCGGGCGCCGAGTCCTGCAGCGGCCTCCACGGCATAGGGGTTCAGGCCGCCGTTATAGCAGTTGAGGGTGACGCCGCCGTAAAGGCGGGCTCTGGCCCCGGAATATTTATTGACAAGCCAGGCCCGGGTTCCCGTGTCGGTGTGGTGCGATTTGAGCACAGCCCCGGCCATGCCGAGTCGGTCGAGACTGCGGGCCAGCTCGAAATCGTCGAATCCTCTGGGGTAGAAGTCGGGGGAACAGTGCACATGGAGGTCAAAGCCTCCTTCTATGGCCTTCAGAACGGGTTCGGTCTGAAAATCGTACAGATCCATGGTTTTCTCCACTAGGCGGAAGGTTGTTCTTTTCTGAGATAGACGAGGAAGAAGGACGCTGCGACATGGATGAGGCATATGGCGGCGATGAACAGGAAGGCCATGTCGTAGCTCTGACGGATCATCTGGATGAAGCCGATGATGCTCGGCCCGAAGGAGCCGGTGATGCCGATGAGCGCCATGAAGGAATAGTTGATGGAGAAATACTTCTCGCCGAAGACTTCGCGTGTAGCCGTAGGCGTGAGGGCGGCCTGTCCGCCGTAGCCCAGCATGGAGATGCAGGCGCCTGCGATGAGCAGGGCGGGACTGCCGAAGGAGAGGCCGCACACCGCGGCGACGGAACCGAGGAAGAACACGGCGGAAACGATGAGGAAGGTCTTTCTCAGCCCGATGACGTCATAGACCTTGCCGAACATGGGGCGGGAGACGCCGTTGCAGATGCTCATGGCGCTGACGACCAGGGCGGCGGAGGAGGGGGCAAGGAAGAGTTCGCCGGTGAGGGCGGGCACGGTGTGGTTGAGGTAGCTCAGCGCCACAAAGACCCAGAAGGTGATGAGCAGGAAATATATGGAGAATTCCCTGGTGCGGAGCATCTGCTGCGGGGTGTAGTCCCTGCCCCCGGAACGGACGGCGCCTGTATGTTCGGCCTGCGGAAGGCGGGCGGCCATGTCTTCCGAGGGGGTGGAGATGATGAAGCTGCACGCGATGAGCACGCAGAAGTTGATGCAGGCAAGTACCCGGAAGGTGGAAGCAACGCCGAGGGAGTTGAGCAGAAGCTGACACAGCGGGCCGAGCAGACTGGCGGAAAAGGCGTAGCCCATGAGGAGCAGACCGGTGATGAAGCCCTTTTTTTCCGGATACCAGCGGGGCACGACGGAAATGGCGGTATTGTAGACCATGCCGACGGACATGCCCACGGCGAGGCTGTAGGTGATGTAGAGCATGACAATGCTCTCTGCCATGGAGGTCAGCAGCATGCCGCCGCTCATGAGGAGCGCGGCCAGGCGTATGATGCTGCGGCAGCTGAGGCGTTTGACGATGATGCCCATGGCCATCACCCCCATGGAGAAGCCTATGAGGAGGAGGGAGAAGGCAAAAGAGGTTTCGGCTCTGGTCCAGCCGAACTGCTTTTCCAGAGGACCGACAAAGACGCCCCAGGCATAGACGATGCCCAGAGCCAGAAGCATGAGGAATCCACCGGCCAGAACCGTGATGCGTTTTGCGCCGATATTCATGGCAATATCCTTTGCTGTTGAGGTTTGATGGTTTCAAGTCAACTATACGGGGGCCGGAATTTTCGTCCATACACGATTTTTCACACCCCCTTTTGAAAAAAAAGAATGCGCGTTGACCGGGAATGCGTATTTTTTTATCCTTTTTCAAAAGGGGGAGAGCGGCGTATGAAGTTCAATCAGCTTCAGTATCTTCTGGAGGTTGCTAGGCAGCATTCGTTCAACAGGGCCGCCGAGGCGCTTCATACCACGCCCTCCAACATCATGTCGGCGCTCAACAGACTCGAAGAGGAACTCGGCGTCAGCCTGTTCATCCGGTCGAGCCGGGGCGTTTCCCTGACGGCAAACGGCGAACGCATCTGTGCCGACGCGTCTTCCGTCATGGCCATGCACGACAGGTGGACGGGAGGAAGCGGCGGGAGCAGGCGGGAGAGCGTTGTTGATATTTCCGCCATTCCGGTCATCTATCACGCGGTGGCGCCCGGAATTGTTGAAGCGGTACTTGAAGAAGTTCCGGGTGTCATGTGCCGTGTCCACGAACGGCTCGTCTGGGAAATCAATGAGGATCTGCCTTTTCTCGGGGGCGGGCTGGCGCTCACCTATACGGACAACGCCGATGTGGAGAACGACATTTTCAAGCTCAGCAGAAACTGGAACGTCAAGGTCACGCTGCTGGCGGGAGACAGGTGGAAGATATTCGTGGGGCAGGATCATCCCCTTGCGGAGCGCGGGCATCTGGAAACAGGGGAGCTTGCGCAGTATCCGGCCTGCTTCAGCATGGCGCCCGTGGTCAGCAACACCTTTTACGGGGAATTGTACCGGGAAGACGCCCTTTTTGTGCAGAATCCCGCCCACATGCTTCGCGCGGTTGCCCGGGGCCGCCACTGGTGCATTCTTCCCGGTCTGTTCGGGGAATCCGTGCATGCCCAGACGGGCTGCCTTGTTCCGCTTGACATCGACGGGCTGGATACCGGCCTGAAATACTATATGTTGTCTCCTGAAGAGGATGCCATGAGCGAACATCTGAAGCTTGTGGCCTCCTGCATCGTGTCCTGTTTCAGCCGTATCGGCAGGCGGAAGCGCGCATGAACCTCAAGCATTGCAGATACTATACGGAAATTGTGAAGTGCCAGTCGTTCAGCAGGGCGTCGAAGCAGCTCGACGTCAATCCGGCCACGCTGGCCATTGCCATGAACACACTGGAGGATGAGGTCGGGTGCAAGCTGCTTTACCGCACGCCCTACGGCGTTTTTCCCACGGAAAAGGGGGAAGAGTTCTACCACGATTTTTCCAGAGTGTTTCATCTTCAGGACGTATGGAAAATGCAGGGCATGACGGGCATGCCGCAGCATCCTGTGTTCGAGGTCGGCGCGGTGCCGGCGCTCTGCAATTCGGTCATGCCCGACATGGCGCTCAGTGTCGCCGAAGGAGACCGTCCGGCGGTGCTCCATGTCGGAGAAATGCAGATTGAGGAAATCGATGATGCCATTCTGGCGAACAGACGCCGGACCTATCTGCGGAGCGTCAACCCCCACGAGGGGGAGCGGCTGCGCATTCTTGCGGAAAATATGGGCTTTCGCTGCGAAGTTCTGGGGGAAAGCCGTTGCAGGGTGTTCATGCACCCCCTTGATCCCGAGCGGGAGAGGGAAGAAATAGGCCCGGAGGTCTTCAGAAGCGGCGTTACCTGCTGCACCTGCAGCCGCTTCAAGGAACAGACAATGCGGAGGCTTTATCCCGGCAATCCCACGCTTTTCTATAATCAGCACTGCCTGCTGGACTATCTTTCCCGGCACTGCGGAACAAGGGCGCTGCTGGTGGATATTCTGGAGCGTTCCCCCTGGGTGGAAAGCGGGAGACTGATTACCCGTCCCTGGAACGGTCCCGACATGAAGTATGCGTTCTGGCTGATCTGGCCCGAGGAGAAAAGCGAGACCGCCGACATCATCCGTTCCGGCTGGGCGGGCCTGAATCTTTCATGAAGGACGTGCCGGGAAGTTTTTCCCGGCACGTTGCGGCTCAGCGGTAGGATTTCATGAGGATGTCCATGCAGTCCTCATCTTCAAGGTAGACGCGGTCGAACTGGAACAGCCTGCCGGAAACTTCCTTGGCATTGCGGATGATGTCGGGAAATTCCCCGGGGGTGATGCCGTAATCGGACATTTTGAGACTGTCCACGCCGCAGTCCTTCTGCAGCCTGTCCAGCATGGTGATGAAATCCTGGGGGTCGGAGGCGTCTTCCATGCCGAGCGCCTGAGCCATGCGGATGAAGCGGTCGTCGCAGACGTGGCGGTCGATGAAGTGCTGGAAGTAGGCCTTGCTGAGCAGAATAAGGCCCGCGCCGTGGGGAAGGTCGTGATGGAAGGCGGAGAGGGCGTCTTCCAGAGAATGCTGACTGCCCACACCGCCCACGCACATGAGCATGCCGGCAAGGGAGTTGCCGAGGGCGACATGTTCGTGGGCTTCAAGATCCGCGCCGTTTCTGACGGCACGGGCCAGGTGGCGGCCCACATGCTCCACACCGGGAAGGGCGAAGACGTCGCTCATGATGTTGGCCTGAGTGGAGATATAGCCTTCCATATTGTGGGAAAGGGCGTCCCAGCCCTGATAGGCGGTGAAGGCCGGGGGTACGGAAACCATGAGTTCGGGATCGACGAAGGAGAGCACCGGATAGAGGGCCTCGGTTTTCAGGCCCACTTTTTCCCTGGTGTCGGGATTGCTGATCACGGCGCCGCGGTCGGTTTCCGAACCGGTGCCTGCGGTGGTGGTGATGCACACCAGGGGCAGAGGCGCGCGGGTGACGGGCTTTTTGCCGCCGCTTCCGGACATGATGTAGTCCCAGTAGTCTCCGCCGTTGGTCACCACGATGGCCATGGCCTTTGCGGCATCCATGAC
This sequence comes from uncultured Mailhella sp., assembly GCF_944324615.1. Lineage (GTDB taxonomy): Bacteria > Desulfobacterota > Desulfovibrionia > Desulfovibrionales > Desulfovibrionaceae > Mailhella. The sequence goes on along the minus strand of NZ_CALUWY010000064.1, from coordinate 5,598 downwards.
GCTGCCGCCGCCCAGGGCCACGATGAAGTCGCAGGCGTTGTCAAGAGCCGCCTGCACGCCGGCGCGCACGGTGGAATTGAGGGGATTGGCCTCGACCTTGTCGAAGAGCACATGGCTCACGCCCGCAAGGTCAAGCTCGTTCTGTATTCTGGCCAGAGAGCCGTTCGCTTTTGTGGACCGGCCGTTGGAAATGACAAGCAGCGCTTTTTTGCCCGGGAGCTTCATGGAATGGATGCGCCCGGTGCAGCCGGAACCGAAGACGAGACGGGTGGGAATGAACTTTTCAAATTCCATCAGCTTGAATTCTTTCATGGTGTCCTCTCTTTATGAGTGTCCATACAGGTCAGCGGTACGATTTGACAAGGATGGCGTGGCAGTCGTCGTCGCTCAGAGGCTGAAGATCGTGCGTAAACAGCCGGGCGGAAACGGTTTTGGCGTAACTGACGGTTTTTGCGAATTCATCGGGAGTGATGCCGTAGTCCGACATGGCGAGACCGTCGGCGCCGCAGTCCGTCAGAAGGGCGGAGAGCGCCGTCAGAAAATCTCCGGGCTTTGAGGCCTGTTCCATGCCCAGAGCCCTGGCGAGCCTGATGAAGCGCTCATCGCAGACATGGCGTTCTATCATGTGGCCGAAGTAGGCCCGGGCAAGGATGATGAGGCCTGCGCCGTGGGGCAGGTCGTGATGGAAGCCGGAAAGCGTGTCTTCCAGTGCGTGCAGGCTGGTCACACCGCCGGTGCTCATCACCATGCCTGCCAGAGAACTGCCCAGCAGAACATGTTCGCGGGCATCGAGGTCCGAACCGTTTTTGACGGCGCGGGCCAGATGGCGGCCCACATGTTCGACCCCGGCGATGGCGAAAATGTCGCACATGACGTTTGCCTGATGGGAGACATACCCTTCCATGCAGTGCGACAGGGCATCGAAACCCTGATAGAGCGTATAGGAGGGCGGTACGGTCAGCGTGAGTTCGGGGTCGGCGATGGAAAGGACGGGATAGAGTTCCTCGGTTTTCAGGCCGAGCTTTTCCTGCGTGACCTCATTGGTGAGCGCGGCGCCTCTGTCGATTTCCGAACCCGTGCCTGCGGTGGTGGTGATGCAGATGAGGGGAAGCGGGGCGATGGTGATGGGGCGGCTTTTGCCGGTGCCTGCGCGCATGTAATCCCAGAAGTCGCCGCCGTTGGTCGCGGCTGTGGCAATGCACTTTCCGGCGTCCATGACGCTGCCCCCGCCGAGGGCGATGATGAAGTCGCAGCGGTGCGTTACGGCGAAGGCTGCGCCTTCGTTGATGTTCCGGTTGAGGGGGTTGGCTTCGATGCCCGGAAAGATCTCGTAGCTGACGCCGGCACGCTGCAGCTGCTTTTCAACCCGTTCCAGCGTGCCGTTTCGCTTTACGGAACTGCCGCTGGAGGTGAGCAGCAGCGCGCGGGTCCCGGGGAACCTGACGCGGTGGAGTGCATCCAGACTGCCCGAACCGAAGATGAGCCGGGTGGGGATGAACTTTTCAAAGGACATGGATGTGGCGATCATGGCGGGCTGGCCTATTTGCGGGCGTATTGGTTTTCGTTGGCGGAATACCGGTCGCCGGTGTTGGGATGGCGGTCGAGAATGGCCTGAATTTCTTTGAGATCATCGGCGGTGAGCGTCACGTCGACGGCGCCTGCGTTGTCCGCCAGATACTTGCGGCGCTTGGTGCCGGGAATGGGAATGAGGTGGCTGCCCTGCGCCAGAACCCAGGCTATGGCCATGCGGGCGGGCGTCGTGCCCCGGGAGGCGGCAAATTCGGCGAATTCCTGAGCAAGAAGCCGGTTGTTTTCACGGCAGTCCCCCTGATAACGGGGAAGGCGGCTTCTCATGTCGTTGCCGTCGAGCCTGGACATGTCGAGGGTGTTGGTCATCAGGCCGCGGCTCATGGGAGCGAAGGGAATGAGGGAGATGCCGAGTTCTGCGGTGACATCCTTCATGCCCGTGTGTTCCACGGTGCGGGTGAGCAGGGAGTATTCGCTTTCCACCGCGGTGATGGGGTGGACGGCGTGGGCCTTGCGCAGATCCTCGATGGAACATTCACTCAGGCCGAGATAGCGGACCTTGCCTTCCCGCACAAGGTCGGCCATGGCGCCCACGGATTCCTCAACAGGCACCTTAGGATCGATGCGGTGGAGGTAGTAAAGGTCGATGACATCGGTGCCCAGGCGCTTCAGACTGCGTTCGCATGTCGCCTTGATGTATTCGGGCCGTCCGTTGACGGAGGCGGCCCCGGGTTTGAAGATGTCGTCGTAGCCGGGGTTGAGCACGAAGCCGCATTTGGTGGCCAGAAAGACCTTGTCTCTTTTGGTTTTGAGCACTTCCGCCAGCAGTCGTTCGTTTTCGCCTTCGGAATAGGCGTCGGCGGTGTCCCAGAAATTGATGCCGAGTTCGAGGGCAAGTTCGAGAGTCGCAAGACTTTCTTCCCTGTTGCCGGAATCGCCGTAGGCTCCGGTCATGCCCATGCAGCCGAGGCCGATGGCGGAAACGCTGATGCCGGTACTTCCAAGTATGCGGGTTTTCATGATGATACTCCGTGATAGGCTTTTTCAGATGAAGAGGAAACCGTTGAATATCCAGTAGGTGACGGACACGGTCATGAAGAAGGCGATCATGATGAGGGATTTGACCGTGGAATATACGATGAACTGACGCATGCTCATCATGCCGAAGGAGAACAGTACGATCATGCACGACACCTCATGGGGCAGGAAATAGACGTCGGATGCGTTCATCAGGGTGATGGCGATGGCTTCGGGGTTGATGCCGCCGGAAAGGGCCGCCTGCCCCAGAGGGACCATGAGGGTGGAGAAGATGGCCGCAGGCGTCAGCACGATGTTGGCGGCCGTGCCGAAGATCAGGGTGAACACGGACAGGCCCCAGGCGCCCATGTTGCCGAGCATGGTTCCGAGTGTTGCGGTGACGAAGTTGTTGATGCCGAGGTGGGCGCCGACCACGCCGATGCTCATGCAGGAGGCGAGGAAGGCGATGAATCCGAACCCGATGCCCTTGAGGGATTTGTCGGTGGCGACTTCAACGCCGGGGGCCCACATGAACCACGGGATGATCATGAAGCCCCAGGGAATGGGCAGCTTGTGCAGAGGCTGGAGGAGCAGATAGGCAAGAAGCACGGCGAGGATGACGCAGGCCTTCTTTTCCTTCACGCTCATGGGGCCCATGCGCTCAAGTTCGGTGCGGAAGTATTCGTGGTTGATTTTGCTGTTGAATTCGCGGGTGTGGTACATGCGGGTCAGTATCCAGATGACGATCACCGGAACGAAGAGGAAGGGCCAGTTCTGCAGCGTCTGCAGGTACCAGGGGAAGATATAGTCGGCCCCCATCACCGCCTTCATGCCGCTTTCAAGCAGGCCGACGCTGAAAGGATTGTACAGGGTGGGGCCCATGGCCGAGGCGCCGATGGCGCTGGAAAACATGATGAGACTGGCTTCGCGGGAAAAGGGCTGGAAGTTGAAGGCCTTCACGATGCCGTAGGCAAAGGCGATGATGACGAGCCAGTGATTGTTGAAGGTCATCACGGCAAGAACGCAGCCTATGATGTACATGCCGTACAGCGTGCCGTTGTAGGTTCCCCCGCATTTCTGAATGACCCGGATGGCAACGCGCTTCAGCAGGCCGCATTCCTCAAGGGCGTTGGCAATGGCGAAGGCGCCGATGACCATGTAGACGGTGAGATTCGTCCAGGAACTCAGGGCCACGCCCGCAGGAGCGATGCCGGAGATGATGTACAGGGCGGAAACCAGCAGCGAAGGAAGCAGAACATTGGTGAAGCCGAAGCAGACGAAGATGATGAAGAATGCCGTGATGGCAAAGAACATCCTCAGCTGGGGCGTGAAGGTTTCGGTGACGGGAATGAGAAACAGCATGGCCGGCAGGCCGAGAGTGACGGCCCATCGGGTCCATTTACTGGAGAGCATGGAGGAATGTGACATGTCGGGTCTCCTGAAGAAACTGCCGGTTACGCCCGGCCGGAATCCTGTTCCCGGTTTTTCAGTTCGGCCTGCACTTCGTTGATGCAGCGCAGGGTATTGAAGGCGCGGGGAAAGCCTATGTACGGCACGCACTGGGTAAGCGCACCCAGAAGAACGGCGCGATCGTTGCCGAGGTTGAAGTTGCCTTCAATGTGTTCCCTGAGCTGTTTTACGCAGTCTCCCATGCCGATGAGCACGGCAAAGGTCATCAGCTGTCGTTCCTTCAGAGTGAGCCCGCTGCGGGTGTAGAGATCACCGAAGCACAGGCCGGTAAGCAGATTCTGAAAGTGCATCTGGTCGGCGGGAGTGGCGTTGTGTGCTCTGGTGATGAGCACCTTGAAGATGCCTTTTTTCAGGGCAAGGCCTTTTTCGAGGCGATTTTCGCGGGTAGTGACGCCCTGGGCGGGAAGAGGGAGGGGAATATGCTGCTCGGTGAAGATATCGTTGGCGGCATTGATGAAATCCGCCACTCTGGCCATGCCGAGGTAGGATGAGGCGTGGTAGATGATTTCCTTTACCTGCACGGCGGAAACGCCCGCGGAAAGCGCCGTTCTGACCGTGTCGCGGAACACGGTCAGGCATTGCGCGCCCAGAAGCACGGCAAGGAGTACTTCCATGCGGAGAGGGGCGGGAAGAGACACATGTTCCGCCACATCGTCGAAGGCGAAGTTGGAAAAGATTTCCGCGTATTCAGGGTCCGTAGCAAAGAGCCGGCTGAGCCCGTCGGCTGGGGAAAGCGTTGCCACCTGCGCCGAAGCTGTTTCGGTAAGCATATGATCAGACTCCTTTTTCTGGTTGAGAAAAACATCTCATGAACACTTTCAGCTTAGACCAGAAACAGCCTGCACCGTCCATACTAAAAAATTTAAAGGGGGGAGCTGTAAATCGTAAGCTCTTCCGGAAGGGCCCTTGTGCCCTGCCCGGATCCTTCCGGTCACGGGCGGGAATGGCGTTTTCGGGTGCGGAAGAGAGGAGCTGATCCGTCATGCTCCGACCGGGGGAGGCCTGTTCTGCGCTCCGGGGCGGCATGCAGGGAAGCGTTTCGGAAAAGCTGGCGCGGCCTTTCGCAGGACGCATCAGAAAAGGCGTTTGCCGCGGCTGTGTGCCCGTGTATGGCGCGGCCGGGCAGGGGGAGGCAGGGGATTTCCCGGAAGCTGGCGGGGGAGGGACAGTTTCTCTTCCCGGGGGAAGGGACGCTCCCCGATCCGGCTCTGGTCGTTTTTCCTCACAGGAGGGCGTTTTCACCAGAGGACGGCGAAGAGGCGTGAGCTATGGGAAGCGGGAAGGTTGGGGAGAGGGCTTTCTGAGGAAGGAAGGCGGCCGTGTCCTTTGCGTTTCAGCAGGAGCGCGCAAAGGCTGAGCGGTATCGGAAAACGGCGCAGACTGGGGGATGTTGTCCCTTTTCCCGGAAAAGGGGATTCTCCGGGCGGGCATGAAGAAGGGCAGAAGGCGAGGTTCCCGTGCACCGTTTTTTTTGGGGGGGGAGAGCTCCTGTCTGTACACGTTGAGCGGCGACGGGCGCGCCCGAGGTGCTCATTTTTTCATGAGGGGAAGAAGCAGGTACGGCCCCTGTTCCTGCGAGTTGTC
>NZ_CALUWY010000063.1 GCF_944324615.1 uncultured Mailhella sp. | reverse complement strand
CGGGATGCGCCCCCGTCTGATCTTCGGGAACGAAGCCCTTTCCGGGCCTGCCGTGCACGCGGGATGCGCCCCTGAGGGAGGAGCGTCCCGCCGGGGTGGCGCCGTTTCCGGCATGTGCCCTTCAGAGCGCCTGTGCGCGGCGCGGCAGGGGGCGATGGCCCGCCCGCGGCCGCCCCGCGCCCCCGGCCCCGCGCTTTTCCCCCCTGCGGGATGCCGCGCCATCCTTAAAGGCCGCGCGGGCAGGCAGGGGGGGGGCAGATTGCCGCAACATGGCGCGCCCGCGGGCCGGACGCCGGACTTGACGAGTGGGCGTATTTGTCCTACGCAAATCTTTTTACGGCGCGCGAGAGCGTGTCTTTCGTCGTGCCCTGCCGGAGCGGATTTCCGGGCGGCGTTTCAGAAAAGGCCGAGCCACAGCCTTTTAAATAACTGGAGTATCTTTTGGAAGCACAGAAGAAAGCCCGCAAGCCCATCAAGCTTGCCACGAAGTCGGAACATGCGGCCTATTTCATGCCCATGCTGGAGAATTTCGCCGAACACGGCGAACTCAATGAAGTTGTGAAGAACTGTGTGGGCAAGGCCTGCGATCTCATGGATGCGGGCATTCCCCTGTATCCCAACGACTTCAAAAGAAAGCACGAAGCCGGGCCCGTGCATGCGGAATACGAGGCGCTGGGAGAGGACGAACTGGAAGCGCTGGATACCACCTTCGAGCTTGCCGGGCGCATGATGTCTTCCCGTTCCTTCGGCAAGGTGATCTTCTTCCACCTCATGGACCGCACCGGCCGCCTGCAGTGCTATGCGGAAAAGAGCCTGCTGGGCGACGAAGCCTTCGCCGCCTTTAAAAAGCTCGACGTGGGCGACATCGTGGGCGTGAAGGGCAGGCTGTTCCGTACCAGGACCGGGGAACTCACCCTGCGCTGCGAAAGCGTGCGCCTTCTGAGCAAGTCCTTCCGCGCCCTGCCGGACAAGCACAGCGGCCTCACCGACGTGGAATCGCGCTACCGTCAGCGCTATGTGGACCTGGTGATGAACCCCCGCGCCCGGGAGATTTTCCGCAAGCGTTCGCTCATTGTGCGGGCCTTCCGCCGCTTCATGGAGGAACACGGCTTCATGGAAGTGGAAACGCCCATGCTGCACGCCCTGGCGGGCGGCGCGGCGGCCAAGCCCTTTGTGACGCATCACAACGCCCTCGACATCGACCTTTATCTGCGCATTGCGCCCGAGCTCTACCTCAAGCGCCTCATCGTGGGCGGCATGGAGCGGGTGTTTGAAATCAACCGCTGCTTCCGCAACGAAGGCATCGACACGCGCCACAACCCCGAATTCACCTCCTGCGAATTCTACTGGTCCTACGCCACCTATGAAGATCTCATGGACTTCACGGAAGGGCTGTTCGCCCATATCGCCCTTGAAGTGTGCAGAAGCACGGTGATCACCTATCAGGGCCAGGAAATCGACCTCACCCCCGGGCGCTGGAGACGCATGAGCTATCATCAGGCCCTGGAGGAAGTGGGCGGCCACAAGCCGGAATTCTACAACGACATGGAGGCCGTGCGCGCCTACCTGCGTTCGCGCGGGGAAAAGTTCATGGAAAGCGAGGGCATCGGCAAGCTTCAGTCGCGCCTGTTCGACCTTGACGTGGAAGAGAAGCTCGTGCAGCCCACCTTCATCTATGCCTATCCTGCGGAAATTTCGCCCCTTGCCCGCCGCAACGACGAAAACCCCGACATCACCGACCGCTTTGAAATCTTCATCTGCGGCTGCGAATACGGCAACGCCTTCTCCGAACTCAACGACCCCGTGGATCAGCGCCTGCGTTTCGAGGCCCAGGTGGAAGCCAAGGCCGCCGGCGACGACGAAGCCTGCCCGCTGGACAACGATTATCTGCGCGCGCTGGAATACGCCATGCCCCCCACCGCGGGCGAAGGCATCGGCATCGACCGTCTGACCATGCTGCTTACCGACGAGCCTTCCATCCGCGAGGTGCTTCTCTTCCCGCTGCTGCGGCCGGAAGCGTAGCCTTTCTTTCACGGGCGGCCGTGCGGCCGCCCGGCCAAGGGGAAAAGCATGTCCTACCCGCTGTTCATCGCGTCGCGTTACCTCACGTCGAGGAGCAAGCGCACGTTCATTTCCATCATTTCCTTCATGTCCGTGCTGGGCGTGGCCATAGGCGTGGCGGCGCTCGTCATTGTCATGAGCGTGTACAACGGCGTCACCTCCGAGATGCGGGAAAAAATCCTCGGCGCAAGTCCGCACATCATGGTCATGGCCACGCGGCCGGGCATGTTTGCGGATGATAAGGGCGCGCTTTCCGTGGTGCGGGAAACGCCCGGCGTGGTTTCCGCCACGCCCTTCCTCTATGCCGAAGTGCTGCTCTCCACCCCGCAGGGGGCCACGGGCCTCGTGCTGCGCGGCATTGATCCTTCCCAGGCGGGCGAGGCCATGCCCATGCTGCATCATCTGGAAAGCGGCAGCCTTGAGAACCTTGCCCGGGAAAGCGGGCCTGCGGGCATGATCGTGGGGCAGGACCTTGCGCGCCGCTTCCATCTTCAGGTGGGCAGCCGCGTGAACCTCATGTCTCCGGCGGGGCAGAGAACCACCGCGGGCTTTGTGCCCAGGCTGCGTTCCTTCCGCGTGGAGGGCATATTCCGTTCGGGCATGTCGGATTTCGACAGCCGCCTGGCCTATGTTTCCCTCGACGCCGCGCAGGAGCTCATGGGCTTCCCCAGGGGGCATGTCTCGGGGCTGGAAGTCTTCGTGAAGGAACCCTACGACGCGGCAAAGATCGCCGACAACGTGGCCGAAAGGCTCGGGCCTCCCTACTACGCCCGCAACTGGATAGACATGAACGCCAACCTCTTCGCCGCGCTGCAGCTGGAAAGGTTCGGCATGTTCATCGTTCTTCTCATGGTCATTCTGGTGGGTTCTTTTTCCATCATCACTTCCCTTGTCATGCTGGTGATGGAAAAAACCAAGGATATCGCCATATTGATGTCCATGGGCGCCACGGCTTCGGGCGTGCGGCGCATTTTCATGCTTCAGGGGGCCATCATCGGGGCTGTTGGCACATCCATAGGTTATGTGCTAGGAATCGCACTGGCGCTGCTTCTGAAGAAGTATCAGTTCATCGAGCTTCCTCCGGGCGTGTACATGATGGACACGCTTCCGGTCATCATCGAGCCTCTGGATCTCTTCCTCATCGGGGCGGTGTCCATGCTGATGTGTTTTGTGGCCACCATCTATCCCGCCAGGCAGGCCGCGCGCCTTGTGCCTGCCGAGGCCCTTCGCTATGAGTAACGACATGGATGTTTCCTCCGCGCATGCTCCCCTGTATGTGGTGGAGCATGCACGGAAAACGGTGGAAAGCCCCGCAGGCGAGCTGACCATTCTCCGCGACGTGAACTTCGAGGTGCACGCCGGGGAGGCGCTTGCCATTGTGGGTTCTTCCGGCGGCGGCAAGTCCACGCTGCTGCACATTCTGGGCACGCTCGACCGCGCCACCGGCGGCCGCGTGCTCTTCGAGGGGCGCGATCTTTCCGCCCTTTCCGCCCGGGAGGCGGCGCTTTTCCGCAACCGCTCCCTGGGATTCGTGTTCCAGTTTCATCATCTTCTGCCGGAATTCACCACGGTGGAGAACGTGGCCATGCAGGCCATCATTTCGGGTATGCCCCGGGCAAAGGCTCTTGCCCTTGCCGCCGAGTCGCTGGAAAGAGTGGGGCTCGGCGAGCGCCTGAACCATCATGTGACCACGCTTTCCGGCGGCGAGAGGCAGCGCGCGGCCATAGCCCGCGCCACGCTTCTGTGCCCCAAGGTGCTGCTTGCGGACGAGCCTACCGGCAACCTGGACGAAAAAACGGGCGCCCGCGTGGTGGACGTGCTCAGAAAGCTGAACCGCGACACGGGCATGACCCTCATCATAGTGACGCATAACCGGGAACTTGCGGAAAATATGGACCGCAGCCTTGAACTGAGATCGGGAGAGCTTTATGCGCAACATTCTTTCTAGTCTGGCATGCCTTGCCGTGTGCCTGCTTGCATGGGCGGCTCCGGCGCAGGCGGCCGAAACCCGCGTGCTGGTACTGCCCTTTGCCGTGAACGCGCCCGCAGCGCAGCAGCAGCTTGCCGGGGATATCCCCACGCTGGTGCGTCAGGGGCTTGAAAACTACGGCGTGAAGGCCATTCCCACGTCCGCCGGCAAGGCGAGGCAGCAGGATGCGGCCTCCGCCCGTTCCCGCGCCCGCTCGGCCAAGGCCAGCTATGCCGTGTTCGGCAGCCTGAACCAGCTCGGCGAAAGCTTCAGCCTCGACATGCAGCTTGTGGCGGCCTCGGGCGGGAACGCCCGGTCCTTCCACATGGAAGGGGCGAACCTGCTTGAGCTGCAGCCTGTGGTGAACAGCCTTGTGGGTCAGGTGGTGGCCTCTCTGGAAACGGCCTCCCCCGTGCGCGCGGCCACGAAGGCTTCGCGCGGCGGCATTGCGGCCATCGACGTGAAGGGCCTCAAGTTCATCGACAAGGACAGAGTGCTGGTGCGCGTTGCCTCCCGTACGGGCGAACCTCTCAATGAGGAGACCGTGGACAGCGACGTGCGCAGCATCTGGGATCTGGGCTATTTCAACGACGTGAGCGCCGATGTGGTTCCCGGCCCCGCCGGGCAGACGCTGGTGTTCACCGTGGAGGAAAAGCCGCGCATTTCCGAAGTGCGTGTGGAAGGTTCCGAAGCCGTGAAGATAGGCGACATCACGGAAGCCATGTCCACGCACACCGATTCCGTGCTCAACGAGAAAGTGCTTGCCGACGATCTGCAGAAGGTGACGGACCTCTACCATAAGGAAGGCTTCTACCTTGCCGAAGTCACCTATGAGGTGCAGCCGAAAAGCGACGGTTCCGCCGCCGTGCTGGTGCTGCACGTCAAGGAAGGCAACAAGCTCTACATCAAGGAAGTGGCCATTGAAGGCCTCAAGGAAATTTCTCCCGACGACGTGAAGGACTTCCTCTCCCTCAAGGAGCGGGGCATGTTCTCCTGGTTCACGGGCACGGGCGTTCTGAAGGACGACCTGCTGGAACGCGACGCTCAGGCCATACGCAGCTATTTCATGAAGAACGGCTATGTGGACGGCCAGGTGGCCGCGCCTGAGGTGCAGTATGAGGAAGACGGCATCCGCGTGGTGTTCCGCGTGCGCGAAGGCGTGCACTACAAGGTGGGCGAGGTGATCCTGCAGGGCGACCTCATCGACACCCGGGATCGCATCATGCAGGAAATCTCCATGGACGAGCATCAGGCCGCCGGGGATTACTTTGACGTGGAAGTGCTCCAGAACGACGTGAAGGCCCTTACGGACTTCTACAGCGATTACGGCTACGCCTTTGCCGACATCAACGTGCATCCCCGGCCCCGCGCCGACGCGGGCGTGGTGGACGTGGTCTATACCGTGAAGCCCGGCGAGAGGCAGTACATCCGCCGCGTGGAAGTGGAAGGCAACAACCGCACGCGCGACAACGTCATTCTGCGTGAAATGCGCCTTGCCGACGGCCAGCAGTTCAGCGGCGCCAAGATGCGCCGTTCCGCCCAGCGCCTGGAAAAGACGCGCTACTTCAGCGAAGTGAACCCCACCGTGGTGCCCACCGGCGTGCCCGGCGAAGTGGACCTCAAGATGGGCGTGAAGGAAACCGAAACCGGCGTGGTGAGCCTGGGCTTCGGTTACTCCACCTACGACAAGTTCGGCGTGATGGCCTCCGTCACGGAAAACAACCTCTTCGGCCGCGGCTACACCCTCGGCCTTTCGGGCTACACCTCCTCTTCGGAACAGTACCTCGAAGCTTCCTTCGTGAACCCCCGTGTGTTCGACACCTACTGGGGCTTCTCCGTCAGCCCCTACGGCATCGACGAGGAATGGTCGTACTTCTACAAGCGTTCCGTGGGTGTGCGTCTCGGCCTGTTCCACCCCATCGGTGAATACACCAACGTGAACTTCGGCTACAAGTTCGAGAATTACAACCTCTACCACATGTCGGACAACGCCTCCAGAATCATCCGTGCCTACAAGGGCAAGCACTGGGCCAGCACCGTGTCCATGGGCGTGACCCGCGACACCACCAACAAGGCCTCCTTCCCCACCGAAGGTACGCGCGTGTCCCTCAGCATGCAGTACGGCGGCCCCTGGACCGGCGGTGACGACAGCTTCTTCAAGCCCGTTGTGGAAGCGGGCTTCTACTACGGCCTGAACGATACCAACATCTTCCATGTGCGCGGCAGGGCCGGCGCGGTGTACAAGGCCGACGACGACAAGACCGTGCCCGTGTTTGAACGCTTCTGGATAGGCGGTATCAACAGCATCCGCGGTTACTCCTACGACGACATCTCCCCGCGTGACCCGCAGACCGGTGAAACCATCGGTTCCGACCGCATGGGCTATGCCAACATCGAATACATCTGGGTGGTCAAGCCCGAAATCGGCCTGGCCTTCGTGCCCTTCTACGACATCGGCTTCAACGTCGACAGCTCGCAGTGCTCCAGTGTGTTCGACAAGATCTACAGCTCCGCAGGTCTCGAAGTGCGCTGGCGTTCCCCCATGGGCGATCTGCGCTTTGCCTACGGCTATCCGCTTTCGGAAAATGCCGACGGCACCCGCCGCAGCAGCGGCCGCTTCGAGTTCTCCATGGGCCAGGCGTTCTGATAATACGGCGTCTCTGCAGGCGGAAAGCCCGCAGAGACATACCGCCTGAAAAAAGGGGGGAGGCTTGCCTCCCCCTTTGTCGTATCGGGGGCCTTGGAAAAGGGCCTCCGGGCGGGCGCTGCGTTTTCCATCGCCCGGTGCCGGGCACGCTCCCCCCGGCCCGGGGAAGCGCATGGCCCCGGCAGAGGCATTTCCCGGCGGAATGCGGGGGCATACCTGTCTTCCGGCAGAGCGGCGAACCGGGCGTTTTCTCCGGCAGAGCGGCGAACCGGGCGTTTTCTCCGGCAGAGCGGCGGGGAGGCGGGGATGTTTCTGCAAGAACGGGCGTTCCCCGCAGGGGACGCTCCGGCAGGGGGAAGCACCCGCAGGGGGCCGGGGCGTGGGGCGTTTTTGGCGGAGTGGTTCCGTCTGAGCATGGCCGCTTCTGCGGGCGGAAGCTTCTTCCGGCCGGGGCGATGAGGCAGAGCGCGGCCCGAACATTTGAGGAAAAGGATACAGGCGCATGAAAAGCTATGATACGGTGATATTCGACCTCGACGGCACCCTTCTGGACACGCTGGAAGATCTCATGCTGAGCGTGAATCATGCTCTGGAAGGGCGCACCGGGGTACGGCGCAGCCTTCAGGAGGTGCGCAGCTTTGTGGGCAACGGGGTGCGCAGGCTCATGGTGCTTTCCCTGCCCGGCGGGGAGGAGAACCCCCTGTTTGAAGAGGCCATGGCCGATTTCCGCACGCATTATGCGGCCCATTGCCGCGACCATACCCGGCCCTATCCGCAGATCATGGAACTGGTGGAGACGCTCAGGGAACGCGGCCTGAAGCTGGGCATTGTGTCCAACAAGCCCGACGCGCAGGTGAAGGAGCTGAACGCGCGCTGCTTCGGCGGTCTGTTCGGCGCGGCCATGGGCGAGAAGGAGGGCGTGCGCCGCAAGCCTGCGCCCGACAGCCTTTTCTGCGCCATGGAGGAGCTTGGCTCCACAAAAAGCGCAACGCTCTATGTGGGGGATTCGGAAGTGGATGTGATGACGGCCCGCAATGCGGGAGTGGACTGCCTTTCCGTGACCTGGGGCTTCCGCGACAGGGATGTGCTGGAAAAGGCCGGGGCCGCGCATTTCATCAACGCGCCCATGGAGCTGATTCCCTTCCTGGACGGCGTGAGGGAATAATACCAGCAAAAGGCCCGCGGCATGCGGGCTTTTTTCGTTTAAAGGGGCCGGTGGGGAGGGGGATCAGGCCGCCCCGGAGGGCGCAGGTTCCCTCCCAAAAAAAAGCCGGGGGCTTCGGCAAGGTTGCGGCACCACGCCCGGGGCTGCGGAAGAGGTGTGATGACGGCCCGCAATGCCGTGCCTTTCCGTGCCCCGGGGCTTCAGGGATGTGCCGGAAAGGCCGGGGCCGCGCATGTCATCAACGCGCCCATGGAGCTGATTCCCTTTCTCAACGGCGTGAGGGAAGAATAGCAGCAAAAGGCCCGCGGGGCTTTTTTCGTTTAAAAGGGCTTTCCGGGGAAGCGCAGGTCGCCCCTGCTTCCCCGCAAGGCCGCGGGGCTTTTTTATTTCAAGGGGCGGGGTTCAGGAAACAAGATCGGTGTCCTTTCTTTCACGGAGACGGGGCACGACGAGCTTCAGGAAAATGGCAATGGCGAGGAACTGGCCCAGCGCGCCCACGCGGTAGGCGGCGGCCATGCCCATCATGTCGGCAATGATGCCGCCGCTCACAAGGGCGAGGAAAATGCCGCCGTCCATGCCGATGAAATACATGGAATTGGCCACGCCGCGCCGGGACTTGTCGGCAAGGCGCACGAGAATGGTCTGAAAACTCGGGGTGAGCGCGCCCATGGACACGCCGAGCAGCGCGCCGCAGAGCACGAAGACAAGGGCGGAGGAGGTGGAGGAAAGCAGCAGCACGCCGCCCATGGTCACCAGTTCCGCAACGCAGATCAGCTGCACCATGAAGCCGTGGTCGGAAATGTAGCCGGAAAAGAGGCGGCTGACCATGAGCCCCAGGCCCATGAACAGGAAATAGAGGCTGGCGTAGTCGGCCAGGCCGTGTTCACGCGCGAGCACGGAAATGTAGTTGGTGATCATGCCCTGCATGAAGGCCGCAATGAGCAGGGCAAGCAGGGCGAAGGTGCCGCTTTTCATGTAGAGCATGTCGAGGGTGATGGCTTTTTTCACGCTGACGGTCTGCCTGCCGTGGGGAAGCATGGACTGGAACAGCGCGCCCGTGAGGGCGAAGGCCGAGGGCACCATGAAGGCGGCGGTGTAGGAGAAGGTATCGGCCACGAAAAGGCCCAGCATGGGGCCGAAGATCATGCCGAGGGATACGGTGCTGCTGAAGATGCCTATGCCTGTTCCGATTCTGCCTTCGGGCATGAAGTCCACGGCAAGGGTGGCCTGCGAGGTGGTCATGGAGGAAAAGGCCATGCCGTGCAGCAGGCGCACGAACATGAACAGCAGCACGCCCGCCGCCGCAAGGCACAGGGGGAAGAGCGCGGCGCAGGCAAGGGTGGAGAGAATGAGCACATGCCTTCTGTTGAACCTGTCTGCCAGAAGGCCGGAGAAGGGGCGGAACAGCAGGGCCACCAGGGGGAACACGGCCATGGCCGCGCCCATGATGGTTTTGGGGCAGTGCAGTTCATCCATGAGGTAGAGGGGCAGCACGGGCATGATGGAGTAGCCCGCCATGCAGGTGCACAGATTGGCGAGACAGAGCAGGGAGAAGTTCCGGGTGAACAGCGCCTGTCTGGGAGATTCTTTTTCGCAGTTGGCCATGGGCATCACCTTTACGGAGCGTTTTCGCGGAAAAGGCCCGGGCGGGCAGGAGAAAAGTCCGCTCGCGTGAATCTTCCTGAGAATAGCCCTGATTGCGCCGTGCTGCAAGAGGCCGTGAGAAAGTGAGGCGTCTCCGGTATACCGGAGACGCCTCTGCTAGCCGTTGCCCCCGCTCACGCCCGGGCCGGAAAGGCGGCTTCTGCCGTTGCCCGCAGGTTCCACGGCAATCTGCACGGGCACCCGGTCGCGCACGGCCTGCACATGGGATATGATGCCTATGACCTTGCCCTTTTCGTGCAGGGCCGAGAGCATGTCGAGGGCGGTGTTCAGGGCCTCCTCGTCCAGCGTGCCGAAGCCTTCGTCGAGAAACACGGAATCCACGCGCACGTTGCGCCCGGCCATCTGGGCCAGCGCCAGGGCAAGGGCCAGACTGACGATGAAGCTTTCCCCGCCGGAAAGGTTGCGCGAAGAACGCACGGCGTCGGCCTGATAGCGGTCGATGACGTTGAGGGTGAGGGCCTCCGTGCTGCTGTAAGTCAGCTCGTAGCGGTCGGTCATCTGGGCAAGCTGGCGGTTGGCCAGACCGAGAAGGGCGCGGAAGGTGAGTTCCTGCGCATAGTTGCGGAATTTCTTGCCGTCGGCGGAACCGATGAGATCATCAAGGGCCTTCCATTTGCCGCAGAGCAGGGCCTGGGCGTTGCGGCGCTCCCTGAGTTCTCCCTCCTCCTTTTTCCGGATGGCGTTGGCGCGCAGAATTTCCCCTATGCCGCCCAGATTGCGCAGGGTCTCCTCCCGTTCGCGGCGGGTTTCTTCCATGCTCCGGGCGCAGTCCTCCGGGGAAAGGGCGGGGGAGACAAGGCCGTCTCTGCGGCGCGCAAGTTCCCGGCCCCGCGTTTCCAGCGCAAGGGCGCGCCGGTTGAGGGCGTTTTCCTTCTCTTCCAGAACGTGCAGATCCTTTTCCGCCATGAGGGCGGCGCGGCAGGCCTTTTCGTCGGCAAAGCCCGCCGCCGCAAGGCCGGAGTTCAGTTCCCTTTCCATGACAAGGAGCGTTTCGGCGCGGCGGGCAAGGCGTTCGGCCAGCACGGCAAGGGCGCTTCCGGCCTGTTCGCAGGCGCTTTTTGCGCGTTCCGCCTCGCGTTCAAGGCGCGTTTCCTCAGCTTCTTCGGCGCGCAGAAGAAGCGTGGCCTTTTTCTCCTCCTGCTCAGGGTCGCGCAGGCCGAAAAGCTGCTTCCGGGCCAGGGCAAGGTTCTGCCGCTCCTGCCGGCGCCGGGCAAGGCTGTTTCTGCCCTCCTCACAGGCGGCCGCGGCCCCGGCCAGCTTTTCCGCGCAGGCCGCCGCAGCCCGGGAAAGCTCGTCTCCGGCGCTGCGCAGGCTCTTTTCCTCCTTCTGCAGGGCAAGGAAGGCGTCGCGCCGCGCCTCAAGGCGTCGCAGGCCCTGTTCCAGCATGTCGGTATCTTCCCCTTCCACGCCGAAGGGGCGCATGTCCTTCTGCAGTTCCCCAAGGCCCTCACGGCACAGCGTTTCCAGGCGGGCAAGGCCGTTTTCCAGCCCGCGCGCCTCCGCCGCAAGGCCGAGAGCCTCCTTTTCCAGCGCAAGACAGGCGGCGCGGGCTTCCCCGCAGGTATGCCGGAGCGCTTCCCCGGCTTCCCGGGCGCGCTGCATGGCGCTTTCCTGCTTTTCCGCCTCTTCCAGCAGGCGGGAGGCGGCGGCAAGGGCCTCTGCCGTGCCCTTGTGCAGCGTTTCCAGCAGCGGCGGCAGGTCGGAAGGCTTTTCCGTGAGCAGAAGGGCCTTCTGCACCGCTTTTTCCAGCGCCTCTTCCTCTTCCGGCGTACCGAAGCTCCCGTTCAGGGGAAACACGGCCTGCAGCGCTTCGCCGAGGCGCGCCGTCAGGGTGCGAAGTTCCGCCCGTATCTCCTCGCGCGCGCTTTTGGCATGTACGGCGTCGCGCTCATGGGCGGCAAGGGAGGCGGCAAGGGCTTCCAGATGCTTTTCCAGCGCGGCGGCTTCGCCTTCCTCCCCATCTTCCGGGGGCAGGGCATGGACAAAGGGGTGATGCAGGCTCCCGCACAGGGGGCAGGGTTCGCCTTCCCTGAGCTTCTGCCGTTCCTCTTCGTAGGTTCTGATTCTGGCGCGCAGGAAAAGGGCCTCGCGCAGGGCCGCAAGGGTGGCTCTGCCGGATTCCAGCTCCTGCCTTTCCCGGGCAAGGGTGAGGGCAAGCTCGTGCTCCCTGCCTGCCAGTTCCTCTTCCTTCAGGCGGCGTTCCAGACTGCGGCGCGCGTCTTCCAGCGCCTTGTCCGTGCGGGAAAGGCGGGTGAAGAGCGCTTCCCTGCGCGCCCGGTGAAAGCCCATGTCCCGCCCGGCAAGGAGCGTTTTCAGCGCTTCTGCGGCGGCGCGCTGCTCCTCTTCCCGGAGGGCGGCCTCCTTTTCCAGCAGAAGGGCGGCGGCTTCCTTTTCCTTCAGGGCCTTTGCCGCCGTGTCCTGCTTTTTCCGCACCCCGGCAAGGGCCTCAAGGGTGCTTCTGCGCTCCTCCTCCCTCTGCCTGAGGTGGGAAAGCCGTTCGCAGAGCGCGCCGAGGGCCTGCTGAAGCGCCTCGTCTCCGGCGGCGCGTTTTTTCCTCTCTTCCAGCCGGAGCAGGGCCTCCTCCAGATGCTTCCGCCGCGCGTCAAGGTCGCTCCGCTCCTTTTCCCGCAGGGCAAGAGCCCGCTGCCGGGTTTCCAGCTCAAGGGTCAGGGCGGCCATATCCCGCCCCCCGGCGGCCAGATCCTCATCCATGGCGCGCACGCGGGCGCAGGTTTCCCGCAGGCCCGCCCATGCCTCCCGCTGTTCGGAAAGCGCCTTGCGCGCCGCGGCAAGGTTTTTCTGCGCCCCGGCGCTGGTGGCCTCAAGCTCCGGCATTTCGCGCAGAAGGTATGTGCGTTCCCCTTCGTCCCGGGCCTGTTCCTCGCGCCGTATGCCGAGGGCCTCAAGACTCCCCGCGAGATTCCCGGCCCGGCGCGCGCCTTCCAGACGCGCCTTTTCCGGCGTAAAGGCAAGCTGCGCCTTCTGCAGCGCGTCTTTTTCCGCCTCAAGGGCCTTTTCTTCACGCAGCAGGGCCGCCGCCTGCTCGTGGCGCTCCTTTTCCTTCTGCAGGGCCGCTTCCTTCAGGGCAAGCTCTTCCCCGCGCGCCTTCAGCGCGGCCGCGCGCAGCACAAGTTCCTGCTCCGCCTCTTCCGGCAGCAGGTTCCTGCCTTCCAGTTCCGCGTCCAGCGCATCCAGCTTCTGCGCCTCGTTCTTGTTGCGAAGATGCACCCGCTTGGAAATGTCGCTGTAGATTTCCGTGCCCGTGATCTGTTCCAGCAGCGGGGCGCGCCTGTCGCCGTCCGCCAGCAGAAAGGAGGCGAATTTTCCCTGCGCAAGCAGCATGGACTGCGTGAAGCGCCCGAAATCCATGCCCGTGATGCGCTGCACCTGTTCCGCCACATCCGTGGTCTTTTCCGCAAGGCACATGCCTTTTTCATCGTACAGCCGGTGCCGCGGCTGCTGAAGGTTGCCGGAGGCCTTCTTTCCCGCCCGCGACTGGCTCCAGGAGCAGGTGAAGGTGCCCGCAGGCGTGCGGAAGGAGACTTCGGCCGCGCAGTCCGCCGTGTGGCGCGACATGATTTCGTTGCCGCTCCTGGTGATGCGTTCCAGCCGCGGCGTGGAGCCGTAGAGCGCAAGACATACCGCGTCGAGTATGGTGCTCTTGCCCGCGCCCGTGGGCCCGGTGATGGCAAAGATGCCGCCTTCGTAGGCCGGGCCGTCCAGACGGATGCTCCAGTCGCCGGTGAGGGAATTCAGGTTGCGGATGTGTATGCTCAGGATGCGCATGAATCTTCCTCCCCGTCGGGCATGGCAAGCACTTCTCTGTAGAGTTCGCGCAGTTCTTCCAGTTTCGGGTCGGCAGGGTCGGCTTCGGGGAAGGCCTCCCTCAGCCTGCGCTCGAACACCTCCTCCACGCCCATCTCTTCCAGCGTTTCCCGCGCGGGGTCGGCGTCCATGCCCTCGGGCACGGGGCGCGCGTTTCGTATGCGCAGTACCTCCACGCCGCCCGATACATGCGCCTCCACCTGCTCCCGCAGGTCGGGCACGGGCAGCGCTCCCGTATGGGTCACTTCCACCCAGCAGGGCGCAGACTGCGCGGAAAGCTCCGTGAGTCTTGCCGCAATGGCGTCAAGGTCGCCCTCCACGCTTTCCAGGCGCTGGAATACGGGCACGGGTACGCGCTCCACCTTCACATGGGCGCCCGCGGTTTCCAGCAGGCACACTTCCTTGGGCCTGCCCGCCTCCCCGAAGCTCATGGGCAGGGGGGAACCGGAATAGCGTATGCGCTCGTTCCCGCCCGCCTTCTGCGGAATATGCAGATGCCCGAGGGCCACATAGTGGAAACATTCCGGGAAGATGCCCGTCTCCACCTGCCCCAGGGAGCCGATGCGCAGATCCCGCACCCCCTCGCTCACCGTGCCCCCGGAGGCGAAAAGATGCCCCATGGCCACCACGGGAATGTCGCGCCCGGCACGAAGCTCCTCAGCCCGCAGGGCCGCGCGGCGGTAATGTTCCCGCATGCCCTCGGCCATGAGACGGTCGCGCGCCTCCCGGCCTTCGCCTTCCCTTGCGCGGAAAAGATCCCTTTCCCGCAGAAAAGGCACGGCGCAGACAATGAGTTCAGGCTCTCCGTCCGGCCCGGCAAGGGCAAGCACTTCCTCCTCCGGTTCCCGGGCGCGGCCCGCAACATGGATGCCCATGACCGAAAGCAGCGTGTGCGGAGCATCCAGAAAGGCCGGGGAATCGTGATTGCCCGCAATCACCACCACATGGCGGCAGGGGCTGGATGAGTCGAGCACGTTGCCGAGAAAGCGGTAATACATTTCCTGCGCCCGTGTGCCGGGAAGGGCGCTGTCGAACACGTCCCCGGCAAGGAGCAGGGTTTCCACGCGCCGTTCGCGCACCGTTGTCTGAAGCCAGGCGAGAAAGGCCTCGAATTCCTCGTGCCGCCGCCTGCCGTAAAGCTGATGGCCGAGATGCCAGTCGGAAGTATGCAGTATGTTCATGATTCCTGCCCCGGAAAGGGCGTTGCAGGTGAAAAAGGCGCGCCGGAAAGCCGTGCCCGGAAAAAGGCCCGCCTTTTCGCAGGCAGCCCTCCGGAAAAAGCCCGGTTTTCCCGCCCGTTGCGGGCGCGCGGCCCTTCATCCTTATCACGGGGCAGGGGGGCCTGTCATGGGGGCAGAGGGGAGTGCAGGGCGGGAGGGGGAGCAGGCAAAGCGGGGGAGAGGGGAGGGCAAGGCGGGGGAGGGGCGCGGGAGGGAACCGGAGCGCGGGGGCGTGCGGGAGAGAAGGAGCTTGCCCGGGGGCCGGGGGGAACAGAAGGGGCGCAGGAGAGGGAAGGGGCGCAGGGGAGAGCGTGGGAGAGAGAAGGAGCGCGCGGGCAAGACAAGGCGCGGGGGCCGGAGTACAGGAAGAGGAGGCGGGGCAGGGCGTGCAGGAGCGCGCAGAAAGGGGGCGTGGCGTAGGAGTGCAGGGGCGTTCCCCACGGGCCAATGCACGGGGAGTACACAAGGTGCAGCGGAAGAGGAGGGGAAAGGAGAGCATGAAGAACCATGCCCTGCGGGGGGAACAGGCGGAAACATGAGGGATACCCCTGTATAACGGGGAAGCCTGTCGGGCATGGCAAAGGGCGGAGAACCCGGGCACGAGCAGGGCGAGCCGGTGCAGCCCCTTTCCGCCCGGCGATGGAGAAACAGGCCCTTTCCGGACCCTGCCATGGGGGCAGGGTACCTTGCCCGCCTCTTGAGGAAGGCCGGGGGCAGGAGGGCAGAGCGGGGAGAGTCGCCTGCTTTGGGGCGGTGGCCGGAGTGGGGAGCACAGAAAGGGGGAGCGCAGGCGGGGCGGCCGGAGTACAGGAAGAGGAGGCGGGGCAGGGCGTGCAGGAGCGCGCAGAAAGGGGGCGTGGCGTAGGAGCGCAGGGGCGTTCCCCACGGGCCAATGCACGGGGAGTACACAAGGTGCAGCGGAAGAGGAGGGGCAAGGAGAACATGAAGAACCATGCCCTGCGGGGGGAACAGGCGGAAACATGAGGGATACCCCTGCATAACGGGGAAGCCTGTCGGGCATGGCAAAGGGCGGAGAACCCGGGCACGAGCAGGGCGAGCCGGTGCAGCCCCTTT
>NZ_CALUWY010000062.1 GCF_944324615.1 uncultured Mailhella sp. | reverse complement strand
CTGGGGGCTTTCCTGCGGGGTGAAACTTTCTGCCGGAGGATACGGCCTGCCTATTTCCTGCCTGGGCGGAGTTTCCCGCCGCCTTTTTCAGCCCTATCTGCCGGTGAAGGCCTATTTCCTGCCTGGGCGGAGTTTCCCCCGGGATTTGAATATTTCTTCTGGAGCATTCTGCCGGACTTCGGCGCTCCCCCTGCCGGAGGCGTGATGCGAAAGGCCGGGAAAATCGCCTCCGCGTGGAGCAGGAAAAACGTGGTGCAGCGGCCCGCATTCGGCGAATCATGGGGATGCTGTTGTGGATGATGAGGGGAAGGAAAAAGCGTTCTCAACGCCAGGCATGGGGCGTGCAGGAGTGTTCCATAGGGACCGGCTGGAACAGACTTTCTTCTGTCCTTCATGATCTCTGAGCGAAGGTGCTTTTTCCTGCCTGTGCGTCGGGTAACGCAGTTTTCCTGCTTTGAGAGGGGGAGAACACACGACGCCCGCGGAAACGACGATCTCTCTTTAAAAGATGTGCGTTTTCCGTTTCCCTGTCCGGGGCTGGTCTCCCGGGAGAACTTGTGCCATGTTGCGGGAAAGAAGGAGCCTGTCATGTATTATACCATGTCCTGCCCCTCTCCTCTGGGAGAGCTGACGCTTGCCGGTGACGAAGAACATATTGTCGGCCTCTGGCTGGAGGGGCAGAAATATTTTGCAGCCACCTTGAAGGGAAAGCCGACGTGCCACAGGGAAACTCCCGTTCTGGCGCTGGCTCATGCCTGGCTGGAACGGTATTTTGCCGGAGAGCGTCCTTCCCCGTCGGAACTTCCTCTGGCGCCGGAGGGCAGTGCGTTTCGTCTTAAGGTATGGAAGGCACTCTGTGATATTCCTTACGGAGAAGTGACAACCTATGGGAATATAGCGGCCCGGCTTTCGGAGCAGGATGAGGGAAAAGCCTGTTCGCCGCGGGCCGTGGGCGGCGCGGTGGGGCATAATCCCGTTTCCATCATCATTCCCTGCCACCGGGTTGTGGGTACTGGGGGCAGCCTTACCGGATATGCCGGTGGGCTTGAACGAAAAATTCTGCTGCTGCAGCGGGAAGGGGTGGATGTGGCAAGGTTCCGCATCCCTGCCGCAG
Source organism: uncultured Mailhella sp. (assembly GCF_944324615.1). Classification (GTDB taxonomy): domain Bacteria; phylum Desulfobacterota; class Desulfovibrionia; order Desulfovibrionales; family Desulfovibrionaceae; genus Mailhella. Next base: position 14,981 of record NZ_CALUWY010000062.1, on the reverse strand, counting down.
GCAGTGCCCTGTAGCGAGCCGTTTTTTCCGGCCGGGAAGGTTCCGGGTGCAGGTTCTTCAGATGTGCAGGCCTGTTCGGGCCTCCGGGAGAAGCTCTTTCCGGCAGGACGTTTTGCCGGATGATGTCCGGGGCCGGTTACGGGTGCGCTTCCTCCGTTTTCAGAACATACCGTTTCTGCGTGGCTTCGTCTTCCCGCCCGTGCCATGCGTGGAGGGCACAGGAAAGGCGCCCTTCAGAAAACAGGGATGTTTTTCGCCTCGTTGTCCGGCCTGCGCTTTTCAGCTTACGCTCAGGAAAGGTTCTTCAGCATGTAATTCATGCGCAGAACGGGCCGCTGCCTGCCGGTGAGGTTGTTTCGAGAAGAAAAAATCGGCTGTCGGCCGTTTTTCTGCGGAAATCATAAAAGGCAGACATGCGTGAGTGGCGAGAATACCAGTATATTTACAAAAATGTAATACAAATAACAGAAAAAATAAAACCTGGAAGCTATCTTTCCAAAAATGTCATTTTTCTTGACTTTCCGGGCCAATTTCGTATCTTTCTGAAAAAGTCAACGACAACTTCATCATGGAGTATTTTTTCATGTCCAAGATCAGAATCGGTATTGTGGGCTACGGCAACCTCGGCCGTGGCGTTGAACTGGCCGTTGCGGCCAATCCCGATCAGGAACTGGTGGCGGTGTTTTCCCGCCGCGACCCGTCCACGGTGAAGATCCTTACCCAGGGCGTTCCCGTATGTCCTCTGGCCGACGTGGCCGCATGGCAGGGCAAAATCGACGTCATGATTCTCTGCGGCGGCAGCGCCACCGATCTTCCCAAGCAGACGCCCGCTCTGGCCGCCATGTTCAACGTGGTGGACAGCTTCGACACCCATGCCAACATTCCCGCCCACTTTGCCGATGTGGACGAGGCTGCGCACAAGGCCGGTACCGTGGGTATCATTTCCGTGGGCTGGGACCCCGGCATGTTCTCTCTGAACCGTCTGTACGCCAACTGCATTCTGCCCAACGGGCATGACTACACCTTCTGGGGCCGCGGCGTGAGTCAGGGGCATTCCGATGCCATCCGCCGTGTGAAGGGCGTTCTGGACGCCCGCCAGTACACCGTGCCGGTTCCCGCCGCCATGGAAGCCGTGCGCAGCGGCAGCAATCCCGAACTGACCACCCGTCAGAAGCATACCCGTGAATGCTATGTGGTGGCCGCCGAAGGTGCGGACAAGGCCGCCATTGAGCATGAGATCAAGACCATGCCCAACTATTTCGACGAGTACGACACCACGGTGACCTTCATTACTCAGGAAGAACTGGACCGCGACCACAAGGGCATTCCTCACGGCGGCTTCGTCATCCGTACCGGCAACACCGGCGTGAACGGCGAAACCAAGCATGTTATTGAATATTCCCTGAAGCTTGGTTCCAACCCCGAGTTTACCTCCAGCGTGCTGGCGGCCTATGCCCGCGCCGCCTACCGTCTGGCTCAGAAGGGTGAAACGGGCGCAAAGACCGTGTTCGACATCGCCCCTGCGCTGCTTTCTCCCCGTGATGCGGCCGACCTGCGCGCCCATCTTCTCTGATAGCGCGTTTCCTCATCCGTAAAAAAACGCCCGTTGCCACATGGCAGCGGGCGTTTTTCTATGCGGGCGGCAGGTCCGTTCCGGCCTGTGCCGGAGGGGGTGACCCTGCTTTTTGGGAGTATTCAGGCCTTTTTCACGGCCGGCATCAGTTCAGGCCGAAGAAGCGCTCGGCGTTCTTGTACATGATGTTTTCCACCACTTCAGGACGCAGTTTTTCAAGGTACATGGCCACGGAGCTTTCCACATCCACGCAGGGATAGGCGGAACCGTAAAGGATCTTGTCGCGCAGCATGTAGTTTGCGGCTTCGATGTACGACTGGGCGCCCGCGGCGTGCAGGGCGTAGATGTCGGGGGAAAGGTAGACGTTGGGATGGCGGAAGGCCAGCCAGACCGAAGCTTCCACCCAGGGCCAGCAGGCATGGCAGAGGGCCATTTTCAGCCGGGGGAAGGCCGAAGCCACGTTGCCCGCATGGATGGGCCTGCAGAATTCATCCGTGGGGCCGTGGAAGCCGCCGAAGGAGATGAGCAGGGGAATGTTGTGGCTTTCGCAGAATTCATAGGTGGGGAAGAGCTTTTCGTCGTCGATCATCACACCGTGAAAGCCCGGTTCCATGAAGGCCGTGATGCAGGGGCCGTCCAGAATGTATTTCTGGAGCGTGGCCATGGTTTCGGGGCTGCTGTCGGGGTGTATGCCGCAGGCTCCCAGAAAGCGTCCGGGCCAGGTTTCGAGCAGTTTGACGAGTTCCTCATTCTCATAGCCCCGGGCGTTTTTGCGTATGGATACCACACCCGTCATGTCTCCGGCCCTGTCCATTTCCTCGAAGAGTTTTTCCATGGAGGCTTCACGCATGGAGTCGGAGAGGTTCATGCCGAAATTCTTATAGAATTTCTTGAGAGCGAAGGGATTTTCCTCTTCCATGTCAAACATGTTGCCCTTGCCCAGATAGGGCGCGAACGGAGGACGCAGACGTACATCGATAATTTTCATCACATACTCCTTGGAGAAGGTGGAAAGATCGGAAAAGGGAGCGCCTGCAGGCAGGGGGAAGTGCGGGCGCTCCCGGCAGGGGATCAGATGAGGCCCATGGCGTACCAGAACGGCAGCACGAGCACCCAGAACAGGGCCAGGGTAAGCCCCATTTTAATAAGGTTGTACTTCATGAAGTCCCGCATGGACATGACGCCGAAGCCGAACAGAACCAGCAGGTAGGCGTTTTCATAGGGGAAGAACACCATGTCGTTGGCAAAGAACGTGGCCATGAAGGGCAGCAGAGGGTAGGAGATGCCGAGTCCTGTTCCCAGTGCGGCGAGGGGGCCGGGGAACATGCCCTGCATGGCCGAGGGCGTCATGAGTATGTTCATGATGATGCCGAAAATGATGCACAGGAACAGGAACACGGGGATGGGGCAGCCCGTCAGCATGGGAGTGATGGATTTGCTGATGGCCGGTCCTATGCCCACGGCCGCGCCCACGCCGCCTATGCTCATGCACGAGGCGATGAAGACGATGAAGCCGAAGTTGACGGTGTCGAGGGATTTTTTCCTGGTCGCCACCTCAATGCCGGGCAGGAAGAACAGCATGGGGATGATGATGAAGCCGTAGTTCATGTCGAGCTTGTGCCAGGGCTGGGCGATGATGTAGGCAAAAAGCAGGACGGTAAGGACGATGGCTTTTTTTTCCTTTGCCGTCAGCCTGCCGAGTCTGGCATATTCCTCTTCAAAATACTGCGCGCCGCCCTTGAGGAAGGGAGAGGGCTTGTAGATTTTGTAAAGGACATAGACAATGATGAACTGTATGACGATGAGCGGCAGGTTGTAGACGGTGAGCGTCCACCAGCTCATGGAGAAGTCCTTGACGACCATCTGCACGCCGCCGCCCCACAGTCCCACGGTGACGGGGCTGTAAATGAAGTTGAGCGCAGCGGTGGAAACGATCTGGGCCACGACCATGATGAGTATGCCCTCACTGGTGTGTTCCAGTTTCAGCGCCTTGACCACGCCGTAACAGAGAACGATGGTGACCATCCAGCCGTTGGTGAAGGAAACCAGCATGACGAGGAGCCCTGCCACCATGAGCGCCATGAGAAGCTTGAGCAGGCTGCCCTGACATTTGGTTCCCGCCCAGAGCACGATGCGGTTGAGAAGGCCGCTTTCGTCCAGCGCATTGGCGAAGATCATGCCGCCCACGATCATGAACATCATGAAGTTGCCGGACCAGATACCCAGAGCCGTGGCGGTGGGAACCGTTCCGGTGATGACATAGGCCACGGGGAGCAGAAGGCCCACCAGCATGTTGGGCAGAAGCTCGAAGGCCGCAAGCAGAATGACGAATATGGTGGAGACCAGAAATTCCCTCATGGGAGCGGGGAAGGTTTCACTTGCCGGAATGAGCTGTATTCCGAGGGGAAGCAGAATGGTGACGAGCCATTTCATCCAGGTAAAGACGGCGGTATTCATGACATCCTCGAAATACGGTTATATGTTCAGAAAACGTGCGGCGTTTTCGCCCATGACAAGGGGACGCACCTCTTCGCGCAGCTGGCTGAGGTAGCCTTCCTTCGCACCCTTGAGCGGCATGATGGGGTAGGCGGAGGAGAAGATGATCCGTTCGCGCAGCAGGTAGTTTGCGGCCATGGCGTAATCGGCCATGCCCGGGGAACGGAGCATGTAGAAATCCGGGGCGAGGTAGACGTTGCGGCGGTTCAGCGCAATCTGGCACACTTCCGTCACATAGGGCCAGCCGCCGTGCATGAGGGCGATGTTCAGGCGGGGGAAGGCGGCGGCCACATCGTCGATGAGTTCCGGGGCATAATAGCGCAGGGAACGGGTCATGATGCCGCCGAAGGTGAACACCACGGGAATATCTTTTTCCTGGCAGTAGTCGTAGAGCGGGAAGGCCCAGGCGGCGTTGACGAACCAGGGCGTCTTGTCCTGTCCCGGTTCCATGACGATGCCGGTGCAGGTTCCGTTCACCACGAAGCGTTCCGTTTCCGCAAGGGCCTTTTCCATGTCCTGCACGTCGATGCCGGCAAGACCGATGAGTCTGTCCGGGTATTGCGCGATGAGCGCTTCAAGGTCTTCGTTGCGTCCGTCCGTGGCCTTGCGCACGGGAACGACCATCTTGTCGATGCCCGCTTCATCGGCTTCACTGAGGAGCAGGGGCATGGAGTACTGAAGTGCGGAAGGCGAAACGGGCGCATCCACGCGGAGCATGCTTTCGCTGTTCAGGTGCTCAAGGCAGGCCCCGGTGAAGAAACTGTCCCTGTAGGCCTCGAACGGGGCGCGGACTCTGAAATCTATGATCATGAAAACTCCTTTATGGTTTGCAGAGGGAAAAACGGCGCTGATGTGCCGGGTATCCGCTTCTTCGTTGCGGCGGGCGCATGACAAAGCAGGCGGAAGAGAGAAGCTAGAGCCCCACGAAGACCGAGACCAGGGGAAGCCCGAGCCCGATCATGCAGATGATGGCCGTGATGCAGCCGCAGATGCCGGCCCGGAAGGCGCGGGCTATGCCCACCCATTCCCCGTTGGCAAAGGAGAGTGCGCCCACGGTGGAGGCGGCGGGAGTGGCGTACGCCGCGCCTGCGGCAAGGAACATGAGAATGGAGAAGCCCACGGGGTTGAGTCCTGCGCTCTGGCTGAGATTCCATATCAGCGGAACGGCGATGAGCACGATGGTCACGTTATGGGTGAACTGCGTCATGATGTTGATGAAGATCATGAAGCCGGTCAGGAACAGGAGGATGTTGCCTCCTGCGGCGAAACTGTGGAGAATGTCGCCAAGCGCCTTACTCAGGCCCGCGCCGTCGCAGCTCAGAGCTGCGGAAACGGGAATGGAGGCGGCGAGCATCCAGATGACGTTCCAGTTGATTCCCGAGGAGCAGGTGTGGAAGTCGAAGACGGGCCTGCCTTCCACGCGCAGGAAGGAGAGCACACCGAGAATGGCCACCATGGCCACCACCATGTTGAACTTGCCGAAGAAGACTGCGATGGCGGAGCCGGCGGGAAGCACGTTGGGCAGGAACATGAGAAGCAGGAAAATCACAAGGGCGGTGGCGGCGATGCGCTGTTCGCGTCCTGCATGAATCTGTGCTTCAAGAGTGTCGAGATAGTCCCGGGTAAGGTTGGCGAGGCGGGAGATGTCGGGCCGGAACACAAAGCGGATGACGAGGGTGTAGAGCAGAAGGGTAGCGATGCACACCGGCATGGCAATGGCGATGACCGTGATGTTGCTGATGACGGCGCTGCCCCCGGAAACGTCGGAGAGGGCGCTGATGCCCATGAGGTTCTGACCGGCCCAGGGCTTGCAGGCAAAAGACAGCACGCCCGCCATGTAGACGCCCGCCAGAAGGTAGGCGGGATAGTCTTCCCCTTTCTCCATGCCGATGTCGTGGAACATGGAGTAGAGTATGCCCGCAATGAGGAAGGCCGCGGGGACGCCGTCCACGAGGAAGCCGATGATGAGCGTGCCCACCAGCACTCCTGCGGTGAACACCCACGGATGTCCGGCGAAGACACGGCGGCTCAGGCACCATTTGGCCATGATGTCGTTGATGCCGCTTTTATCGCAGTAGGTGGTGAAGGCCAGCACGAAGATGGTGAACAGCACCGCGGGGTGACTGAAGGCGGAACCTATGATCTTGCCCGGATCGGCATAGCCCGTGAATCCGAGGGCGACCAGGCAGAGCATGCTGGGCCAGGCGAAGCCGATGAACGTCCACCCGTAGAGCATGCCCAGAAAGACGCCGAGTATGTTCATGCCCATGGGCGTGATGCCGAGGGGCGGCAGAAATCCCGTGCCGAACGTGAGAAGGAAGAAGATGACGACGTGCAGGATATGCCTGCTGTCCGGGGCTGAAGACTGTTTCATGACGGCTTCTCCTGTTGGAATCGGATACGGAGCCCGTGAGGCGGGTACTCCGTTCATGATATCTGCATACAGGAGAGTGCCCCTTGAGTATATTTTCTTTTTTTTATAGCTTGGTTATAACATTTTTTATAACCGTTCCGGCCGAGGTGGTCATGCGTTTGGAGCAGCTCCAGTATTTCGTTCATGTGGTGGAAGCGCATTCGTTCAACAAGGCGGCGCAGAAGCTCAATATCACGCAGCCCGCGCTGACCAATTCCATCCGTGCGCTGGAAGAGGAACTCGGGCTGCAGCTTCTGGTGCGCAGCCGCAGGGGCTGTGTGCCCACGTCCTGGGGACTCCATATCTATGAGGACTGCAAGAGCCTCTTGGGAGAGCTTGCGGCGAAGATGGCTTCCTGGAAGGCGGCCGGTACAGGAAAGGGTGCCCCCGTGCTTGTTCCCGTGGTGGCCATTCCCTCGGCCTGCAATTATCTTTCGGAGCATGTCTTTTCCCGCATCAGGAGCGAGCTTCCCCGGGTGGACATCGTGCTGCATGAAGCCACGGTCTATGATCTTTATTCGTTTCTTCAGCAGGGGACGGCGCATATCGGTGTCACCGCCTTTTCGGAAGGGGAGGCGGAAAAGCTCATCGCCCAGTACCGCGACATGGGCTTCAACAGCGAACCGCTCATGGAGGATGAGTACTATGTTTTTCTGTCCACGAGCCATCCGCTGGCTTCGAAAGCATGCCTGAGCATGGAGGACTGCGCCTCGCTCTCTCTGGCCACCTATTCCAACCAGGTGCTGAAGCGCAATCAGCTCTTTCAGAAAAAAGTGTTCGATGTCATAGGGATAAAGCAGTATCTTTATGTCAACAGCAGGGAAAACATCATGCAGATGGTGGCGCAGAACAAGGCGGCCGGCTGTTTTCTGCACAAAATGTCCGCCTACAGCTGGTACATCACCAACGGGCTCATCCGGGCGCTTCCCGTGGAAGGGGTGCACCTCATGCCTTCGTGCCATTACCTTATTTCCATGGAAAGCGGGGGACTCAGCCCGGAGGAGCGGCAGGTGGCGGACTTCATCCGCAAGCGGTATGTCGGGGAGGGAAAGGCCGTCCGGCCTTGACGGAAAAGGGGCCTGCGGGCCATATCTGGAAATGAGATGTCTTGGCCGGGGTGCCCTGTCTTTGTTACGGGCGTTCCCGTGCTTTCCCGGAGCGGAGAAGCGCCCGGCTGTTATCTGAGAGGAGCGCATCATGGAACATACGGAAGTCGGCGTCATCATTCTGACGTACAATGACTGGAAAAATACGCTGGCCTGTCTTGAATGCGTACATGCGCAAAGCGGCCTGCCGCGCCGCATCGTGGTGTGCGACAACGGTTCTGAGAATGAAGTGGCCGACCGCATTCTGGAAGGATGGAGCGCTCTTGCCGAAAAGGCGGGGCTTTCCGCCCCGGTGGAAGTGTACGGCTCCGACTCCTCTCCCGCCCCTCTGGTGCTTCTGCGCAGTGAAGATCCCGAGAGCATAGGCGGCGCCATGAACGCGGGCATGCGTTTTCTTCTGTACGACAGGGACTGCCATGCCTTCTGGCTCCTGCGCAACGACGCGCGGCCGGAATCCTTTGCCCTGGCGGCGCTTCTGCGTCATCTGGAGGACGACGATCTCAAGCTGCCCATAGGCATGGTGGGTTCCACGCAGCTCGTCAAGGATTCCGACGTGCTGGAATGCGCCGCCGGAGGGCGCTGGAGCCGCTGGACCGGGGATCAGATTCCCCTGGACAAGGGGCTGGAGCGCCACGGCCTTTCCGACAGAAAGGATATTGCGGCAAAGCTGGACTATGTGTCCGACGCCTCCTGCCTCATCACCCGGGCCATGGTCGAGGACATAGGGCTTTTCGACGAGCGTTTCAGCGGCTTCTATGAAGATGTGGAATACGGCCTGCGCGCCAGAAAGGCCGGATACGCGCTGAACTGGGCGCCGGGGGCCCTTGTGCGGCGCATGGACTGTTCCACCGCCGGACTGACGCCGTTTCTGAGCGTTACCGACGATCCGGAACTCACCCCCCGCGACGACATGAACTTCATCCGGGCGCGTTTTTATCTGCTCAGGCGTGCGCACCCCTTTGCACTTCCCTTCATGCTGCTGATGCTTCCTTTTTCCTGGCGCACGTTCCGTTCCCGCAGGGGGCGCTTCTTCATGGTTCTGTGCGCCGCGCTGGACGGTGCGGCGGGCCGCATGAAGGAGCGGTAAAAGGGCAGGTCGCCGGCTTTCCTGCAGAAAGGGCATGGTGCCCGGGAAACGTATAACACCCGGGCAGGGCGGCCGCGCTTGTCATGGTTCTCAGGAGGCCCGCAGGGTGGAACCATGGAAGGCCTCCGCGGGCAGAGCTTTCCTGATGTTCAGGCATGAAAAAAGGCCCCGCTTCCTGAGAAGCGGGGCCTTTTGTATGGTCGGGATCAGTTCCTGCCTTCCATGGCCATGCGGTACTGGGCCACGTCATCCACCGTGGCGAGAGGCATGTTGTGGGCGCGGGCGAATTCGGCAACTTCCGGCAGGCGGGCCATGGTGCCGTTTTCCAGCGTAAGTTCGCAGAGCACGCCGGCGGGGGCAAAGCCCGCCATGCGGCACAGGTCCACCGTCACTTCCGTATGGCCACGGCGTTCAAGAACACCGTTGGGTTTCGCACGCAGGGGGAAGACATGGCCGGGACGGTGCAGGTCTTCGGGCTTCGCATCCGGGGCGATGGCGGCCTTCACGGTGGTCACTCTGTCGGCGGCGGAAACGCCGGTGGTCACGCCGCTGGCGGCCTCGATGGTCACGGTGAAGGCGGTGTGGTTCTTGTTGGTATTGTTCTGCACCATGGGGGGCAGATCGAGGGCGTTGGCCTTTTCGTCGGTGAGGCACAGGCACACAATGCCGCTGCATTCGCGGATGAGCAGGGCCATCTGCGCGGGCGTGAGGGTTTCGGCGGCGTAGATGAGGTCGCCTTCGTTTTCGCGGTCTTCATCGTCCACGATGAGCACGCCGTTGCCGGCCTTGAGGGAAGCGATGGCGCGTTCCACACGTTCGCGGGGAGAACCGAAGGATTCAAGAATGGAGAGCTGACGCATGACAAACTCCTTTGGGAGAATATCCGGCATCAGGGCGGCATAAGGCACTGGGAGAGAGCAGAGGGGGAACGCCCCCGGAAGGGAGGCCTGCGATCCTTTCTCTTTCGTCCGGACTGTTACCGTCGGCCCCGGAATTTCACCGGATCTGCGGCTCTTCCCATGAAGCGCCGCCCGCGGGCTTCCGGCAGAAGCCGGATCACCGCCGGTGGGGACTTTCACCCCGCCCTGAGAAATATGACTTAGTTTTAATAGGTTCGGCCGCTCTGTCAAGAGCCTGCGAAAAATTTTTACGGGAAAAACGACACGTTCGGTCCCTTCGGCGGGCGGTGAGGGAAAGGGCGGCACGCGCCGTTGACAGAGCCGCCCAAGCCTGCGACAATGCCTGCCTGCCCGCGACCCGGCTCCGTCCGGCGGGGCATAACATCTATCATTCAGCGCCGCTACCGGCAGGAGCAATACAGTGATGACCATTGACGAACAGGTGAAGATCATACGTCGCGGCATTGTGGACCTTGTGAGCGAGGAAGACCTCCGCAAGAAACTGGCCCGCGACAAGCCCTTGAACATCAAGGTCGGTTTCGACCCCACCGCCCCCGACCTGCACCTCGGACATACCGTGGTCATCCATAAGATGCGCCAGTTCCAGGAACTCGGGCACAACGTCACCTTCCTCATCGGCGATTTCACCGGCCGCATCGGCGACCCTTCGGGCAAGTCCAAGACCCGTCCTCCGCTCACCGAGGAGGAAGTGAAGACCAATGCCGAGACCTACAAGGAACAGGTCTTCAAGATTCTTGATCCGGAAAAGACCACCGTGGGCTTCAACTCCGAATGGGGCGACAAGCTCACCCCCGCCGAATTTCTGCGCCTCATGTCCAGCTGCACCGTGGCGCGCATGATGGAACGCGACGATTTCGCCAAGCGCTACCGCGAAAACTCGCCCATCGCCATCCATGAATTCATGTATCCTCTGCTTCAGGCCTATGACTCCGTCATGCTGCATACCGATGTGGAAATGGGCGGCACCGACCAGATTTTCAACCTGCTCATGGGCCGCACCCTTCAGAGTCACTACGGCATGGAGGCTCAGTGCGCGCTGACCATGCCTCTGCTGGTGGGGCTGGACGGCGAGCGCAAGATGTCCAAGTCCTACGGCAACTACATAGGCGTGATGGAATCGCCTTCCGATCAGTTCGGCAAGGCCATGTCCATTTCCGACGACCTCATGTGGAACTGGTACGAGCTCATTTCCGTGAAGTCGCTGGAGGAAATTGCCGACATGAAGGCCCGCGTGCAGGCCGGTTCCCTCCATCCCAAGCTGGTGAAGGAAGAGCTTGCCATGGAAATCGTGGCCCGCTACCACGGCGAGGAAGCCGCTGCGGCCGCGCGCGAGGGCTTCAACAACGTGTTCAGAAAGGGCGGCATTCCTGAAGACGCCATCACCTGGAGCGTGAACTCTGCGGAAGACGACTGCTCGCCCGTGGCCATTCTTGCCGCCACCGGCCTTGTGCCTTCCCGCGGCGAGGCCAAGCGCAAGATTGCGGCCGGTTCCCTCAAGGTGAACGGCGAAAAGCTGACCGACGGCCTCACCGCGCTGCCCGCCGGCGAATATACCCTCAAGTACGGCAAGAAGGGCTTTGTGGTCCTTACCGTGAAGTAGGCCCGGCATGCTGGACATCAAGCCCCAACCCTTCGGCCGCTGTGCCGAAACGCGCTGCCCGGGCCGCTGCCCCTACCGCGATCCTGAGCTCATGACGGCCGGGGGCCGCGCCGCGCTGCTCGACGGAGTGCGCCCTGCGGAGGGAGAGCCCTGGCCCGCAAAGGTGGTGCATGTGCTGTGTCAGCCGGAAGAGACCGAGGTGGACGTGCCCCGCGTCAAGGCCAAGAACGTGGGCATTCTGCTCCGGACGCTGGGCCTCCGTCAGGGGACGGCCATTGTCGCCTGCGGCGATACGCTGCTGACGCCCGACACCCCGCTTTATCCCGGCCAGCATGTGCTGGTGAGAACGGTGATGAGCAGCGGCTAGCCTTTTTTCAAGACTTTCCTTCGGCCCGGCCGTGCGCAGATGACGCACGGCCGGGCCTTTTGTATGAAAAAGCCCGGAGCATGCCACAGGCAGGGAATGTTTCCGCCCGCGGTATGCTCCGTTTTTTTATCATTGTTTCCCCGGGAAAAAACGTGTCCTTTTTTAAGGAGCCATGCCGCACGGACTTTGGAGGAAGCGCCCGGGCCGGAAAGAGGGGCGGGGGAAGTTTTTGTTTTCCTGCTGAAATCAGGAACGATTCCCCCTTGACTGCCGGAAGGGCATGCTTATTTCAATGTCGATGCAGCACCAGTATGCATCACAGGAGAACATGATATGGGTGTGGCTTACAAGGATTATTACAAGTTGCTGGGCGTTGAGCGCTCGGCATCCAAAGAAGAGATCGCCAAGGCGTATAAGAAGCTCGCCCGCAAGTATCATCCCGACCTGAACCCCGGCGACAAGAGCGCCGAGGAAAAGTTCAAGGACATCAATGAAGCCTACGAGGTGCTCAAGGACGACGAAAAGCGCCGCATGTATGATCAGCTCGGCCCCAACTGGAAGGACGGCCAGCAGTTCACCGGCGGCCCCGGCTTTGAGAACTTCAACTTCAATTTCAACGGAACGCAGGGCGGCTTCAGCGGCATGAACAGCGACTTCTTCGAGGCGCTGTTCGGTCAGATGGGGCGCGGCGGCTTCGGCGGACGGGCGGAGAGCGATCCCTTTTCTTCGTTCGGCGGCAGTTACGGCAGGCGTTCCCGTCGCGGTTCCGACGTGGAGGCTGAAATCGAGATTTCCCTCGAAGATGCGCGCAGAGGCGGCACCAAACAGGTGACGCTGTCGAGCGGCGGCTCTTCGAGCAACCTTCAGATCACCATCCCCGCCGGCATACGCGACGGCGGCAAGCTCCGCCTGCGCGGCAAGGGCAACCCCGGCGACCCCGCCGGAGATCTGTACCTCACCGTGCGCTACGCAAAGCACCCCGTGTTCCGGGTGGACGGGCTGGATGTTACCTGCGACGTGACCCTGCAGCCCTGGGAAGCCGTGTTCGGCGCGAAGAAGCGCGTGCCTACGCTGGACGGCGAGGTGGAAATGAACATTCCCGCCGGTTCCTCCAGCGGGCGCAAGCTCCGCATACGCGGGCGCGGCCTTGGCCCGGCTTCGGGCCGTGGCGATGAATATGTGAATATCGCCATCAGTGTTCCGAAACCGGATGACCTGAACGAAGAGCAGCTGAAACTGTGGAAGGCTCTTGCCGGGCGGAAGTAGGCTCTGAGAGTGATATTCGAGGTGGGATATGGCGATTGAAACGATAACCGCGTGCTCTCCCGCAGCCTCGGCGCTGATCGCCTGGGCCGAATTTCTGGAACAGACGGGCACGCCCGAGGAACGTGTCAGGGAACTCATGGAGCTTGGCTGGCTGGAACCGGCTGGCCGTGCGACCCATGCCGTATTGTTCCGCCGTTCCGACGTGTACCGTACCAGAAAACTGACGCGCCTTTGCGAGGACTTCGAGATGCCCTGCGTGGCGGGTACCATCATTGTCGACCTTCTGGACCGCATCGCAAGCCTGGAAACGCGCCTGCGTGAACTGGAAAGAAGGTAGCTTCGGCCGCAAGGCCCCGTTCCGGGAGGTTCCCGGATTTCATCATGATTCTGATTTTCGCACGGCGCAGGCGTTACTGCGCCGATTTCTGAAGTGCGGGCTGTGAACGGCAGAACATGCCGCCGCCGCTCCGCAGGGAGGATATGTTATGGATATGAACAAACTGACCATGAAGGCGCAGGAAGCTCTGGGCGAAGCTCAGAATCTTGCCCTCGTGCGTAATCATCAGGAAGTGGACGTCGAGCACCTGGCGCTCGCCCTTCTCAGGCAGAAGGACGGCCTTGTTCCCGGCATCGTGAGCCGCATGGGCGTAAGGCCCGAAGTGGTGGCTGCGGAGCTGGAACAGGCGCTGGACAAAAAGCCCTCCGTCACCGGCTCCGGCGTGGAGCAGCAGACCATACGCATTACCCAGCGCCTGGCCCGCGCTCTGGCCCAGTCGGAAGAGCTGGCCCGCCGCCTGAAGGATGAATACATCAGCGTGGAGCACATCTTCGCGCAGCTTGTGGATGCGGGCGGAGCCATGGGCGATATCTGCCGCAGGAACGGTATGGATCAGGAGAAGTTCCTGCGTGCCACCGCCGAAGTGCGCGGCGGCCAGCGGGTGACCTCCGCCAGCCCCGAAGATACCTATGAGGCGCTTTCCAAGTACGGACGCGACCTTGTGGAGGATGCGGGCAAGGGCAAGCTCGACCCCGTCATCGGCAGGGATCAGGAAATCCGCCGTACCATCCGCATTCTGTCCCGTCGTACCAAGAACAACCCCGTGCTCATCGGTGAGGCGGGCGTGGGCAAGACGGCCATTGTGGAAGGTCTGGCCCACCGTATCGTGAAGGGCGACGTGCCCGAGGGGCTCAGGAACAAGAAGCTCATCGCCCTGGATATGGGCGCGCTCATTGCAGGCGCGAAGTACCGCGGCGAGTTCGAGGAACGCCTGAAGGCCGTGCTGAACGAAGTGCAGAAGGCCGAGGGGCGCATCATCCTGTTCATTGATGAGCTGCATACCATTGTGGGTGCGGGCAAGACCGACGGCGCCATGGACGCGAGCAACCTGCTCAAGCCCATGCTGGCCAGAGGCGAGCTGCACTGCATAGGTGCGACCACCATTGATGAATACCGCAAGTACATTGAAAAGGATCCGGCTCTGGAACGCCGTTTCCAGCCCGTGCTTGTGGAGGAGCCCAATACCGAGGACGCCATTTCCATCCTGCGCGGCCTCAAGGAACGCTTTGAGGTGCATCACGGCGTGCGCATCAGCGACTCCGCCATCGTGGAGTCGGTGATTCTTTCGCAGCGCTACATTTCCGACAGGCAGCTGCCGGATAAGGCCATCGACATCATTGATGAAGCGGCGGCCATGATCCGTACGGAAATAGATTCCCTGCCTTCGGAACTGGATGAGATCAACCGCAAGGTCATGCAGCTTGAGATAGAGCGCGAGGCCCTGCGTCGGGAAACCGACGATGCCTCCCGCGAACGGCTCCAGAAGCTGGAAAGCGAACTTGCCGATCTGCGCGGCACGCAGGCAACCCTGCGTACCCGCTGGGAAGCGGAAAAGAGCGCCATTGAAGGCGTGCGCGGCCTCAAGGAAAAGATAGAGCAGACCCGCCATCAGATTGAGGAGGCGGAACGCTCCTACGACCTTGCCAAGGCTTCGCAGCTCAAGTATGCCACGCTCCCCGAGCTTGAGAAGAAGCTGAAGGAAACCGAGGAAAAGGCCGCCGCCGTGAGCGACGGCAAGGAAAACCGCCTGCTGCGCGAGGACGTGGGGCCCGACGACGTGGCCGACATCGTGGCGCGCTGGACGGGTATTCCGGTC
>NZ_CALUWY010000061.1 GCF_944324615.1 uncultured Mailhella sp. | reverse complement strand
GCGGGGATGAGACCGGACCCGGAAAAGGAAACCTGCCCCACGGCACGGGCCCCGGTCTTGCGGGTCATGCCCCAGGTTGACGCCTTGAGCTCCAGAAATTCCTGTTCCGCCGTCCTTATCCAGAACTGGGAAAAATACCACTGCAGGGCCCCGTACATGAGATGACAGGCTCCGGCCCACACCCAGACCAGCACGGAAAGCACGGAACGGGATTTGAGCGGCGCGCCGTCCAGAAGACGGCCGGACACGTCGGCCGCAATGCGGGAGCGCAACGTAGAAAGGGAAGGCCTGGAAAAGCTCATACCACCCCCATCATGGTGACATTGGTTTCGGTAATGTTGATCATCCATGCGTCGGTCACGCGCTGGACCACGGAAGGACTTGCCCTTGTGACGGACACCTTGAGGGCAAGCATTCCCTGAACGGGATTTTCCGCCGTGACGCTCACGGCAGAGGCCAGCCCCTCATTGATGAGCCATTGCAGCGCGCTTCGGGCATAGGTTTCCGCCTGCACAAGCACGGATTCCAGCTGCTTCTGCCTACGCAGAAGCCAGAGCTTGGAACCGGTGCCCTGCTCGTCGCCCTGCATGGAAAGCAGCGCATCCGCCCACCAGCCGCGCAAGTCTCTGCATTCCGGCGGAAGTTCATCTTTTTCCGCCCGGACATCGGTAAACAGAGAAACCATGATTTCCGTGCCCAGGGAATTGTCGCCCACAAGGTCGCCACTCTGCACAGGCAGATCGAAAAGCCCCTGTTCGTTTTGAGCCATAAGAATGTCCATCTAGCCGCCCCTCATGAAACGGATAAGGTGAAGAACGCTCACCACAACCACGCACCAGACAACGACACGTTCCATCATTGCGGTTCTCCCGTGGTGCCGCCGCTGTCTCCGGGGTGGGTATGGTGTTCAAGGGACACGCCGTTGCTGATGACTTCCCCGCCGGTGTTTTCCAGACCGCCCACGAATGTGGACGCTCCGCCGCCTGACTTTTTGCCCGTGGTCTGCTGGCGTCCAGTCAAGGTGACGAGCGGCGTGTCCAGCGTGATCTCGGAACTTGCGGAAAGCGTGGCCGTAGTACAGTTCACATTGAACGTCTTTGTTTTGACTTCAATTTCGTTCTCGTTCTTCAGATGGATGAAGTCGCCGTTCTTATGATAGACGGCCACTTCTCCGGGCTTCAGCCCTTTCTTGCGCACGCGCCTGTCGTCCGCCACCACCACGACGGGGTGAGAACGGTCCGCCCCCACGAACACCACCGTTGCCTCGGTGCCTTCTTCCGGAACTGAGGTGAAGCCGTAGTTCTGGAAGCGCTCCACACCGTCGATGACCTCATCTTCCAAGAGAGATATCTGGACGCGCTGCATGTTGCCTTCGTCGTCCACAACGTTGAGCACGGCACGGGCTACTCCGTCACGCATGAGGTTGCGCAAACTTTCCATGAAGCTGTCGCGGCTCATGCCATGACCTCCTTCACCTTCTGCCCCTCGGCTTTGGCCTTTTCCGCCTGCTTGACGTACAAATCCCAGTTCGTTCCGGAACCGGAAGATGAGGAAGCCCCGGAGGCTGTGCTTTTCTGAGTTGCTTCGGGTTCCGGCTGCCAGGCCGCAGGATCTTTCAAAGTCAGCTGCGTGGTGGTCCCGCCCGCGTCCCGCGTCCAGGTCACTTCTCCAATAAGCAGACTCTGCGATATCCCCAGCGCAGGAAGATGCACCGGCACCAGCACACCGGGTTCCCAGAGCCTGCCGGCACTGTCGCGCCAGCCCTGCACCGTGACCTGCACAGACGTGCCTTCCGCCCGTCTTGTGGTCATTTCCCACCGGGCGCGCTGGTGCATGTAGGCCGCACCACCCTGCTGACTTGCCCGGATGACCAGCGGCCGATAACGCTTTATCTGCTCATCCCTGACCGTCGCCCTGACGGAACACGCCTTGCCGAAGTCCTGGTCCGTACCCTGCTTCTGCCCGGTCACGACATATTCGGAAAAACGGGCGGAGGCGTCGAAGGTGACAGAGGCCGAGAGCACGTTCACGCCTTCCTGAAGCACGGCAGAAAGCGTTTCCTGCGCCAGTCTGGCCAGCCTGAGTCCTCCTTTTCCGTCCGGCATGGCCACAAGTTCGCGCTGCTTCAAAAGGCGCTGCATGGCTTCCGCCACGCTTTCACCGGGCTGAATCTGAAACGCCGTGAAGGGCTGCCCCTGATCGCCCTCCAGCGTGACCGGCACGCCGAAAGGCGCGCACAGCGCCGAACAGATATCCGTGAGAGAAGCGCCCTTCCAGCTGCCCGGAGCGTGTATGGCGGAGGCGTCCACAATGTCGGCACTCCTGTCTCTGCCGGATACCGTTATGCCGTGTCTGCCGGAATCAAGCGACTGAGAAACGCTGTCGATGAATCCGGTGACAAGCGTGTCCGCCCCGCAGGCAAGCACGCAGTCCACGCCGGGCGACAGGGGCAGAGCCGCGCCGCCGTACTGAACGCGGTTTGCAAGTCCCAGGGAAAACGCGCCAGCCATGGCGTCCACGCTGCGGGAAGCCTGCAGGGACTCCCAGCCCGTCCAGTTCACTCCACCCACGGTCAAGGTGATGTCATCCATGTATCAGCTCCAGTGCCTGCCCGCCCGGCACGAAACCGGGATGCCGCAGGCCATTGCGCGCGACAAGTTCCTGTTCCGCTTCCAGCCCTCCGGTCCAGCGCCAGACCACAGCCAGCGAGGGCATGACCTGGCTTTCCGTTACGCTGATCACGTCGGGAAGCGTGCGGGCCTTTTCCGCCATGGCGCGAAGCGTGACCGTGCGAAGGTCGGAAAGCGCGGCAAAGGTTTCATCGTCGGCTTCCATCTGGGCGGCGTCTATGGCATCGAGCACGGCCGCCTGAAGCTCTCCGGCCTCTTTGGTGGTGGAAGGCGCATACGCGGCGGCCACGGAACAGGCCGCGGCCGCACACATCTGCCGCTGCACGCTGGCCATGATTGCCTGTCCTTCTGCTGCAGCCTTGCGCGACGTGCCGAAGACTTCCGACGCCGTCACCTGCGGAGCCGACTGCACCAGGGAAAGCAGAGCGTACAGTCCGGAAGACTGCTTTTTTGTCGTACCGGACGACGCGCTTCCCACAGAGGACGAGCCCTGCCCCATACCCGTGCCGGACGACGAGCCGGCACTCTGTCCGGTGAAGCTTTCCGCTCCGGTCTGCACCATGTTCCAGCAGGAAACACCGAAGCTCCCCGAAGAAATCATGCCCGTGAGCCAGCCGGTGGAACCGGCCAGATCAGTCAGAGACGAAAACCCTTCCGGCAGAGACAGCACGCTTTTCACGCTGCTGATGAAGACGCCGGCGGCGTTTTCTATCTGCGAGACCACCCAGGCGCCCTTGTCCAGATACTGACCTGCGGAATCGGCCAGAGCCTGCGCCCTTTCGGCCACGGCGGCGACACGCTCGGCCACCATGTCCAGAAGATTGGGCGAACCCGTCAGTCCTCCGGGCTTTTCCACCCGCACGAAACGCGCCTGGAACTGCCAGAGGCCGCCGTCGGCCGCGCTGTGCTGCGTGCGCACTGGCCCGGCAAGCGCCACATACAAACTGCCGTACCAGGGATGCACCAGCGTGCCCGGACCGGGCTGCTGAAAGGCCTCTTCCAGCGCGTCGCGCTGCGTCATGTACGAAGATCCGGAAACAAAGCCCTGCACGTCGTAAAACTGCGGAGCCTTGCCCAGATCTTCCGGATACGGAGCCGAGCCGTTCGGAAAAACATGCAGCGCCGTAGAGCGCCCGAGCTCTCCGCCGGCCATATAGACCTGGAACGGCACGCCGCGAAACGAGGCCGACTGAATACGAAGTTTCCATGCCTGTGCCATGTCACACCCCCGCAAAGGACCAGGCGTAGCCCATGCCGTCGCGGGAAATTGTTACGGCATCGCTTGACTGTTTATCGCCGCTCATGGTCACGCCCTCGGGCAGATGAAAAACAAACTCATGCTTTTCCACTTTTTCCTCACGATGCACCGTCTCAGAAGATACCGTTCCGGAACGGGCAAGATTGGAAAAACCGGAAAAGCGGGAATCCTCCGGAGCAGCAACGGTTCCGGTCATGGCGTCGCCGGTCTGGTTTTCCGGGCCACGGTCGGCATGCAAAAGCTTGCCGACTACGGCCGCCATGTCTTCTCCCTTCATATCGGAGGGAAAAAACCGGGAGAAATCACCCCAATGCACGGCTGGAACTTCACTAGAGACGGGCTGATCCGGCTTGCCCGCAGGCGTTCCCGTCTTTGCTTCGGTCCCCGTCTGTCCCCGGAAAGGCATGACAACATCTTCACTCAGGGCATCAGGGGCTCCCTCTTCCGCCCTGGATGATGCAACAGTCCCCGCCTGCGTTTCTGGCCTGTGTCCTCCGGCGGCTTCCGCCAGTATCCGGGCATTTTCCGGGTCCATGAGCGCGTCGGTATCTTCCAGATCTATGCCGTGAAGATCGGCCGCCTCCTGCACGTCGGAAGCGCCCTGAACGGCATTCCCTATTTCCGTGCAGAATTTCTTTACTCCTGCGGATATCTTCTCCCAGTTTTTGTAGAGCCACCATCCGGCGGTTACGAGAGCACTTATGGCCGTCATAAAAGCTCCAAAAGGTGTTGCCGTAAGCGCAAGTCCCAAGCCGCCCACCGCCTTTCCAGCCACGAGAAGAGCCTTGATGAAGGGGGCAGACATATAGGCTGCAATCAGCATAAGCGCATTTTCTGCGCCACCTATGGCAGACACAAAGTCGCTCACCCATCCGAGAAGCGTTCCACCGGCACTGAGCCAACGGTCCACTCCATCCAGAAAAGCGGGAATCTTGTCGGCCACCATCTGTATCCACTCTCCGACTTTTGAAGCGATAAGAGCCCGATTTGCCTCAAGCCAGTCGCCGAATCTCTCTATGACCGGCGTCAGGACCGGTATGAGGCTCTGGCCGATGGCATTGCGCAGCCCGGCAAGCTGATTGCCCACGCCCCGCATGGCATCCTGAAAACGACTTGCGTCGCCCCTGGCAGTATCGTCAAAGACCATGCCTGCCCGTTCTGCCTCTCTCCCCAGTTCTCTGAGGCCGGAGGAGCCTTTGTTCAACACGGGAATGAGCTTGCGCCCCTCATCGCCCAAAAGCTCTATGGCCAGCTTGGTCTTTACCGGGCCGTCCTCCATTCGGGAAAAGGCATCAGAGATTTCCATGATGACCTGCGCCGAGTTCTTCATGGTGCCGTCGGTATTTTTGACCGACACGCCCAGCGCCTTGAACATGGCGGCCAGATCGTCCGAATCTCCGGCTTCCACCATCTTTTCCGTAAGGTCGGAAAGGATGTCGGTCATGTCTTCCGCTTCCACGTTCACCGTGGATGCGGCGTATTGCAGCTTTTGAAGATCGGTCGCATTCACGCCCAGGGCTTCCGCCGCCCGACTTGCCGCCTGTGCCTGCTCCGCCGTGGCCGACGAAAGAGCCAGCACGCCGCCGGTAGTGCCTCCGAGGAGCAACGTCATTTTTCCCAGCGCACCGGACACGCGGTCGAGCGACTCCATGGCGCCGTCGCCCATGCCTGCAAAGGCGTCGGCCGCGTCCCCCGCAGCCCCGACCACACGGGTCAGACCGCTTCTTTCTCCGAAGCGGGAAACCTGCGCCTGCATACGGCTCACAGCAGAAGTTGCCGATTCGATTTTTGCGTTGAACTTTGCGAATGCAGCAGAGAACTTGTCATAGGCTCCTATGACAAAATCTATGGAAACTTTATTCTTTGCCATGGTTCTTCTCTTTTCCGTATGCTGCCAGGCATCCGGCCCAGAACCGAAGCTCCGGGCCGGTCATGGCCATGATCTCACTCGGCTGCGTGTGACATTCCGCCAGAAGAAAGCCCGCGGCTATTTGCCAGTCGTCCGGCCACTCCCTAAAAAAGGCGTGGCCGCCTCCATGACGCGGGCAATGTCGTCCCCTTCCAGACGCATGATGACCAGCCTGTCCTGCCCGGTCAGTCTGCCGATGATGCGGGCCATGTCCCCCATGCTCAGGGCCCCAGCCGAGGCGTCGGCCATGTCCGAAAAACGCACGCGGCGGGTGAACTTCAGTTCCGTGACGAGTTCGTCACCGAACTGTACGGGATAGTTCAGCGTTACGGTGACGGGAGTAACGTCGTTCATCACTTCACCTCCTGGGCGCGGCTCTTGGATTCAAAACGGACGGGAATTTCCGCTTCTTCGGTGGATGCCGTACCGTCGCCCGCAAACCACGCACGGGACAGCGTGATGATCTTGCCGTTGTTGAGCTCCAGCGTAACAGTGCATTCATCCGCACCGACAAGAGCTTCAAGGTCGAGATCCTCCCTGTCGGTCACGGCGCCCTCGATATAGGACACCTGCGGCGTTTCCTTGTAGCCATGCACGCCGTCGGCACCGATGATGGCCTCCCTTACGTCAAGGCCGAGATTGTACGAAAAGCTGCCCTTTGCCTCATAAAGCGTGCCGTCCACCTTGAAGGAAATACGGCCCGCACGGCGGTTGCCTATTGCCATGATGATGCTCCTTTACAGACGGAACTGAATCTGCACCGCAGCCACGCGGAACTGATTGACGAGATCGGGAGTAATGAGCCAGTCCAGACGGTTCACGTCGGTGGCGTTGCGCTCACACACAAGACCGGCCTTGAACTTGGCCATGTCTTCCACAAGGCCGAGTTCCTGCCAGTCCTGGAAGGCGGCCACGGCTTCGGCACGACCCTGCTTCGGGGTCATGATCGCCTGTCCCGGGGCTATGGTTTCCGTGTCGCCGGCCAGCTTGTGGCGGGGATACTTGCGCAGGATGCGGGAACGGAAGTCGTAACGGAGATACGAGAGCGTCAGCAGCGTGTTCACGTCCTGATAGCTGGTATCCGCCGCACCGGTGGACGTCGTGAGATAGTTGGTCACCATGCGCTCAATGGTCACGTTGCCGCCCGCATCGGTCACCGTGGTGGCTATGCCGGCCTTCAGCAGCAGGTTGCGTTCCTCAAGGGTAAGCCGGTCTTCCTGCGCCGGCGCAAGGTCGCCGGAAATGGTCAGTGTCTGGAACGGCCGCGCGGGGTCGTTGTTGCCGTAATAGGCCACCAGAGCCGCCACGGCAGCAGCTCGCACCGCCGGAAGCGTGGGAGTTTTGCAGGCTTCCACAATGGAGATATGCGCGTAGTTGCCCTTGTCTTCCCCGCTGCCGAACTCCTGAAGCTCGGAAAACGTGCCTGCCTTGGACGTGATGGCCACGCCGTCGATATGACGCAGCGGGCCCCAGCGGTCTTCAAGCTCGGCTTCCAGCGTGCGCAGGCTGCTGCGGTCGTTCCACGGCCAGGCTATGACGTGGTACCAGGTGTCGCCCCAGGCTGCCATGAGCTCTTCCACATCGGGCTGGCCGGCGCCCTTGCTCATGGCCGTAATGGTCAGCTTGATGCCTTCGGGCATGGTTTCGTTGTAGTAGGCCGGGCGGATGTCTATGTCGTTGCCCAGAGTGCCTCCGTTTCTGGCCGTAAGCGTGACCGTGGTGTCGCTTGCCTGTGCCGTGACGGGAAGATCCGCTTCCGCATTGACTGCCGCAGCCATGGCCGTGGCCAGCGCTGCCGCTTCCGTTCCCGTGGCGCAGGGCACGGACACAGCCTGCCCAGCGATATACAGATAGATGGGCGCGCCCAGCGTGGCCGTACCTTCCACGGCTATGGTGCCCGTGGCCTTGGTCAGCTCTTCCCCGTCTTCCACGCCTATCATGCGCAGGCTCGTGTAGCTGTTGTTTTCAAGAAAAGCGCCAGCCATAAGGTGGGCCTGAGAGCCGCGGCCGAAAAGTTCAGCCGCACGCTCCGCGCTGGTCACGCTGTAGGCCTTGAGCGGTTCCGCCGTTCCACCTTCCAGCATCTGGGCACAGATAAGCGCCGTGTAGTCCATGAGGCTTGCGCCCTGCATGGCCTGGCTGTTGTCGAACTCGATATAGGCCCCGGGCACAAGAATGCCCTGCGGCACTTCATTGAACGATATGGCCATTATTCCGTCTCCTTCCTTTCCTCGTGGAGCTTCTCCACGTCTCCGTCCCTGAGCCTCCGCAGCCAGAACTGCGTCTTTTCCACCACCGCGCCGTCTTCAGGAAGCGGAAGTCCCGTGGACGGGTCGCGCACCACGCGCCCGGGGGCAGGCTTCACAAACATCTGTTCGCGCTGCATGTCATTCTCCTTTGCTTTCGTCCCCATCCTGCGGAAGGGTGACTATGTCCGTTGCCTCTTTGCGGCCGTCGGGATGACTCACTCCGTCCGCAAGATCCCATTCGATGTATCCGGTCCGGAACAGGTCCACGGTCCCCTCACGCGGCGGCATCCGGTAAAAGGCCGTAAACGTGAGCGTGAGGCAGGCAATGGTGATTTCTCCGTTGTCGGCCTTGCCGAGCTCCATGCCGGAATATTCAAAGTCTTCCAGCCTTCCTCCGCGGGCGGTGAACTCCCTGTCCACGGCCTCAAAGGTGAGCGCCCGGGCAACAACAAATTCCAGGGCTTCTATGCGGTCATCGAGGGGCAGATCATGGCCCCGCACGGCTTCCAGAATGTCCACGGCAAGCTCGGCTTCCCGGCTGTCCGGCCGCGGGGAGAGATCACTTTCCGCCGCCTGCTCACTCATGACGTACACGCCCACACTGGGGAACGCGGGAGCATCCCAGGGCTCTTCCGGATTCAGGTACACGCGGCCGGAAAAGCCCGCCGCTTCAATGAGCGCCCCCACGGCCTGACGAAGCGCCGTGCGCGGATGCGCCGGCAATGTGCCCATAATGTCGGCGCTCATTCGTCGCCGCCCTCAAACATGGAGGCCATGAACCACCAGACCACACCCGCCGCAAGGCAGCCAAAAAACGAAGCCGTCATCATCAGTAAAAAAGCGTTCACCGGTATCTCCTTCCCCTGAAATTTATTGAGAGTCATTGCCCGGCTCCTGCCGCTTCAGCTTGCATACGAGGCCACCTATGCCGTCGGGCCGAATGACCTCGATGCGGAACGCCTTGCCGCGAACAGCAAGAATGTCCCCGCGTTTCAGCTTGCGGCCGAGCTTCGTTTTCACCTCCGAAACCAGCAGCGTGGCATACGGAGCACGCACAGGCGTGGCCACCCGGGCGGAACCGGGCTGCGCGTCTTCCGTGGGGTATTCGTAGAAGCAGCGCAGGGCCACGTTCTCCACAACACAGGCTTCCGTTATGCCGTCTTCCTGGGAGAACACGGCGTTCATGTCCGCATCCAGTCTGTCCAGAATGTTCATGAGCTGCCCTTTGCCGCCATGCGGGCGGCTATTTTAGCCAGGCGGTTGTCGAGCTGGCGCGTCAGTTCCTTTTGGAGATAGACCATCCCCTCCAGGTTCAGTCCCCGGGCCTCTGGACCATCATGATTTTCCTCATTCGCCAGATATTCGAGTCCGGACGTGGTAAACTTGCGTGCAATGGGCAGACGTTTTTTTCCCTTGCGCGCGAAGTACAAGTCTCCCCCATGCGGAGACCAGCTGAACGCGCCCTCCACAAGCTTCACGCCCTCGTCCCGCCTGATCTTCACATACAGTCCGCCGCGCTTCTTCAGCTTTCCCTTTTTGGTGTAGGTCGGGCCTTTCACCTCATGAGGAAAATCCTCTATGGGAACTGATGCCGGGCCCGATGCACGAATAAGACCGATCACCTTTCCCTTCCTGGCATCGGCTCTGCGCCGGTAAAACCAGCGGGAAAAGAACTTTCGGGAAACAGCGTACCGGCCCGTCAGCATGGCCAGCATCTTTTTCTGCATGAACGTCAGCGACGTGTTCACGGCATTGGCCTGTACCGCCGCAAACTCCCTTGCCTTCAGAGTCATGTTCCGTTCAGAAAGCTCCCCTGCCAGGTACAGGTCCATGTCCAGATTCAGATTCTGCGCCGTGCGGACATGGACGTAGCGCCTCTTGTAATGCCCTCCGTGCTCACGCACAGGCCCCGCTTTCATGGCCATCACTTCCTCCTGCAATCGTCACAGCGGAAAGGACAATTCCTGGCGTGCTCTTCCTGCTGGCTTGGAGACATTCCCTTGCGGATGTCGTTGATGTCGTCAGGGTCCATGAGGTTCACCACCGACAGGCCCCATTTACGGCGCAGGAAGGCGTCCACCCCCTTGAATCCGAACAGACCGACAAAAACGGCCACGCCTATTTCCATGCCCCGCGTGGGATCGGGCACCGCAAGGGGAAGCAGCGCCACGGCCCCCACCGCCATGGAGCCGCCCACCAGACCGGACCAGATCAGATTGACCACCACTTCCCGCAGGCTGCGCTGGCGGTAGCTGCGCTTGATGTGTCCGGCCGCCACAAGAAAGGCCAGCACGCAGGCCAGGAGCGCCAACGGCCAGATTCCCCGGAACCATTCCAGGTACTCGGCGGCATGACGGAACTCGTTTCCCAGGTCGTTCATCGGCATTTTTCCTCCGCCTGCTTCACCCACAAAAGAAGGTTTCCCGCTTCACCCGCAGGAAGGTGCAGCCAGGTGCCGTCTTCCGTGACTTCCCTTCCGTCATGGACATAGGACCAGCCTTCAGTGACCAGTGCCCCCGGCGTTGTCGGCGCCGCTTCCAGTGCCGTTTCTTCTGTCCGTCCCTCCCATGAGGCGCACCCACTCACCGGCAGGATCAGCCAGCACAGAAGCACGAAACTCCTCGGCCTTCCTTTCATCCAGCCGTTCAAGAAGGCGCACCCCGATGGAGAGCAGCGCATAAAGAATTTCGGCAACACGACTCACAGACGCCCCGTTTTGGCGGCCGCATCATCGGCGTTCCGAGCCTTGCCCGCATTGAAGCCCACGGCGTTCACCACCGCGTACAGAATGCGGACAAAGACATTGGCATCATCGGCCGGACGGCTCCACACCGCCGCCACGGCAGCGCACACCGTCACCGCCAGCGTTACCCATCCGCCCCAAGAATCCGGCAGACAGGTAAGCAGTTCCGCCACAAGATCCGCGCCCAGCGGAGCCTCATTTGCCGCTTCCGCCGCCATGGCTCCGGCTGCGGGCAAGAGAAGCATCGGCCACGCGAGAAAAAACACCTTCATGACGCACTCCTTATTTCTTTTTCCAGCGCCTTTATGCGGTTTTCCCAGCCCCGGACAAACTTCCTCAGGTTTGGATTTTTGACGATGAGCCCGGCATATCGACAACTGCGGAGCCCCACCAGGGTAAGAGCCGTTGCCCTGGGATCAGAACAGGCTTTTATGGCCGCCCAGGTCTTCGGGCCCCAGCGTCCGTCCACCTCTATAAAAAGAGCCTGCTGTGTCAGCCGTTTGGCCTGTCCCACCCCCATGTTCACGGCCGTGTCGTACACGGCCAGGGCCAGAGGATCCGGCACGGCATCGAGCGGAAACACATCCCAGAACGCACGGCGGAGCACTCCCGCCGCACGTTCCGGCGTAAGCGCCCGGATATCGTCGGCATCTATGTCGCCGTCGCCGTCGATGTCCCCGACTTCAAGGCCCTGAGACTTGAGAAAGCGCAGGGATACGCCGTAGTTCGTGGTTCCGCCGGGGTCGGCAGGATCGTCCACAAAGCCTCCCTCCATGCGCGCCACGAAGGCATGGGCTTTTTCAAAGCAGCCCATACGACTAGCCCGCGTTGTAGGCCGAAGGGTCCACGCCGAAGTTCAGCATGACCTTGACCGTGGCATCCGAACTGCCGGCAGCGGCAAAGGCCCGACCGCAATAGGCCTTGTCCGTTGCCGTGGCCGTCACCTTGCCGTCGCTGCCGACATACAGCGGCGCGCCCTGGGTAACGGCGCCGGTGGCCTTGGGCAGCTCGAAAACGCCGTCCGCATCCACAATGCCGCTCTCATTCTCGGCAAGATCATTCACCGCCACGCCGTAAAAGGAGTCGCCCAGTTTCACCAGGTCGCCGCCCTTCACAGGCGTGGACGACGGCGCGTAAATGACGAGATGGGTTCCCTGAATCTTGTTCTGCATGTTCTCTCTCCTTTCCTTCAGGAGGATAAATATTGCCTGTTCCTGTCACTGACGGACACACCGTACGGTCACGAAACTTGCACGTCTCACTCGTTGCTGACGGCGGAAGTGAATTCCGCCTGCTCCTCGTTCGCGCCGCATCCGTCTGAAGACAGGATGCGGGAGCAGTTCCTGCTTTAGCTCGCGGACTTGCACAGGCCCTGCCAGGCCACGGCCTTGGCGGCCACGTCAAGGCGCACCTTGTATTCCACACCGTCCACACGCCAGCCTTCCTTATATTCCAGGTAAGGAGCCGTCGCGCCGTTCAGCGTGAAGATGGTCACCGTCTTGCCCTTGGGGCCGGCCAGATACCAGTCGGTGGCGGAAACGTCGTCCAGTTCCGCGTCATACACACGGGTCAGCACGCTGCCAGCATAGATGTTCGCCTGATTGGGCTTTTCCTGCGTACCGATAAGCTGAGAGTTGAAGAAGACTTCGGCGCCGGTTTCCAGCGCAGCCGGCGCAATGAAGAACTGCGGGCGGATCTGAACGCGATTGCCCAGGGCATCCTTCTGCGTGCGCATCTTCAGGAACGCTGCGCCCAGTGTTTCCACGGTAGGCACGTTGCCGCCGGACGACACAAGGTTTCCGTGGTCGTTGTGGAAGAGCGCCTTGCCGTCGCCCATGGTCGGGTTGGCGGTAAGCACGCGACAGGCAAGGCGGTTCACCATGCGGGCGGCCGCTTCACCGTGATTGCGGGCAATACGAGCAAACGCGCCCAGATCGTCGTTCACGATGGCCTGACGGGTGAGCGGGAAAATTTTGCCGTAGGTCTCAATCTTCACGCTTTCCGCGTGCTCGGCTGCACGGCCGTTCTGGTATTCGCCGCCTTCGGGGATAAGGGCCAGATCGTCACCGCTCGCAAAGTCCAGCAGCGTGAGCTCCTTGAAGTCGGAAACGGAGTCCAGTCCGCACCAGACCTGCCACTGCTTGTCCGCCGATTCCCAGCCGTCCAGGAGCACGCGGTTGGCCGTATCGGTGAGAAGGTTCGGCAGATCGGTGGTGGAGAGCGCACGGCCCACCATTTCCACCACGTTGCCGCCTGTGGGCTGTCCGCTTCTCATGAGCATTTCACGGCACACCTCGCGCATGCTCATGCCGGAAAACTCACGGGCGCCGGGTGCCGGCTTGCCGCCGTTGATGCGCGACTCCGCCACGCCGCAACGCAGCAGCAGTCCGTGAGAAACGGCCTCGCGCACCTTTTCCTGTTCGGTACGGCCCACATCCACGCGGGCAAAGGCGGCGGAGCTTCTGCCTTCAAGGCGGGTAAGCACGGCCGCGCGGGCCTTGTCCAGACTGTAGCCCTTGCGGATCATGTCTTCCTCCATGTTGGCGGGCATGTTGTGCGCGCGGCACATGGCCGAGATTTCCATGATGCGGGCGCGTTCTTCTTCCACGGCGTCTTCCCTGGTCTTGTCGTCCGGCCCGCAGGCGCGGCCGTCGCCTTCACCCGCAGGGCTTTCCGGTATGGCCGCAGGTTCGGTGTCGTCTTTCGCGGCATCGTCAGCCTTGTTTTCTTCCGGCTCCTCAAGAGAAGCCGCCAGCTCGTTCAGCGCCGCAACGGCGGCGGTCAGCTTTTCCTTGGCGGCGGATGCGTCGAAGCGCGTCCCCTGTCCGGGATTTCTGTTCATGGATTGTCCTCCGGTGTTGATGATTTTTCCCCGTACCTTCGCCCTGTCGTCCGCGCCTACGGGACAAAGCGACACCTCAAAAAGTTTCCATGCCGTGGTCACGCGCACGGGGCCCGTGTATTCCACGCCTTCCACCGTGGCCGTGGTGCTGGCGTCCACCCAGGTGGACGCCAGCACCTCATAGCCTACGGAAACGTCGGTAATGTGCCCTTCCGCCACGCGCCGGAAGGCATCCGCTCCGGCCTGCACGCCGGAAAACGTGGCGCGCCCTATGAGCTGGCCCTCTTCCGTGCGAAAGGCGCCGAAGCTGCCGAGCACGTTTTTCACGCTCGTACCGTCGTGCGTATCGAGCAGCGGCACCTGCCCGGACGGCGGAAGCTGCACCCCGTCCATGCGCAGCACTTCGGGCACCACGTCCCACTTCTCCCAGTCCCACACGTTCACCGGCTGCTCCGTGGCCGCCGTGAACTCCACGCTGCGCTCCGCCTCATTGAGGGAAAGAGGCACTCCACGCCGCCCCAGAGAGACCGAGCGGCTGGACGCATGGAAAATGTCCGTTCTCTTATTCGGCATTGTTGTCTCCATTCATGGTTACCGGCTGGTCTTCCAGCGCCGCCGGATTGCTGCTCAGGCTTTCGGATACCTGGCCGAAGGTCACGCCGCGCGCGTCCGCCATACGCTGCCATTCGGCCAGCTGATCGAGCACTTCCTCAGGATCGCCGCCTCGGCCGAGAATGGCCTCCTGCGGAGACTTGAGTCCCGCGGCTATGGCCTCGATATCGGCCCGGCCGTCACGCTGCGGGTCCACGCTCGGCATGCCCGCGGGTATCCATATACAGCGCTGATACCCTTCCCGGCCCAGCCAGTACCCCGGCAGGTAATCCTGCGTGAGGGCTTCCATATCCAGCCAATGGCGGAACACCGGCATGGAAAAACGGTTCTGCATCATGAAGTGATGGGGCCGGAGCAGCATGAGGGCGTCACCGCGGCTGGCCTTGGACGTGCTGTAGTTGATGCCCGTGTAGTCGCCGGAAAGCACCTCATAGGGCACGTCTATGCTCACGGCCACCATGCGGGCCGCAAAGCGGTTGAAACGGTCGAAGGCATCGCCCGGGCGGCTCGCGCCTTCGGCAAAGCGGATATCTTCACCGGGGCGCAGGTATTCGATGATGGAGTTTTCAAGGCTCTCTATGGGCGTGCCCTGCGTCGTCTTCTTTGCGCCGGCAATGCCGCGCGCCGCCTGGTACACGTCCGGCTGATCCGTGGTCACTATGGCCAGGTACTTGGCGGCCTTGCGCGCCGCGTCCAGTTCGCTCTCCACAAACTGGCTCATGGCGCGGGCCGTGAGTATGGCCGGGGCAAAGGGCGTGACGCCGCGAAGCTGGCCGGGCCGCAGGTGCTGGTAAATGTGCAGCATCTCGTCGGCAGGCACGCGGGTCACGTTTGCGCTGTAGCCGTCGTTCATGATGTGATAGGCCAGCTTTTCCCCGGTGAGCCTGTCGTATTCCACACCGGCAAAATGCCCTACGCGCTCCGTATCCCGGCCGCCGCCCAGTTCCGTGAGGCGGTCCGCCTCTATGGGCATGAGCGCAAGCGGCGACACCCGGTAATGAGACCGGCGACAGAACGTGAAAAGGCCTTCCCCACATTCCATGATCTGACGGCACAAAAGCTGCTGAAGCTCATAGAAGTGTAGGCCGCCGGAAATGTCGGCATCCTGTTCCATCCAGGCGCGGAACCTGTCCTCTATGCGGCGGCGCGCCTCATATGCGGGAGAGCCGTCGGGATGCACGGCCAGCGACTGGAAGCGGGCCCCACGGCCCACCATGTAGGCGGTATAGACATTCACACCGCGGGCAAAGAGCGGGAAGTTGCGCACCAGGTCGCGCACGCGGGCCCGAAGGCGCGGGGAAGCCCGGCCTATGAGCCAGTTGATCTGCTCGTTGACCGTGTGCCACTCGTTCGCTTCCGAAAGGGAAGCGCCGTCGTAGCCCCAGCTTCTGAGCAGCGCACGGGCGCGACGCACGCGCCATTTTCGTATGCTCTCAAGCACGCCCATGCTCAGGACCTCCCGGCGCTGCCCGCGCAGGTCCGGCCCACATAGGGAACCTGGCCGCGCTCCATGGCGCAGCGGCTCTGAACATAGGCAAGCAAATCCTTCAGTTCAGAGAGCGTCCGGTAGCTGAAATTTCGGGAGCCGCCCGCCGTGCTCACGCTGTAGCTCTGGACTTTTCCGAAGCCGCCGGAAGCCATGTCTTCCAGAAGCTGCTCTTCCAGTTCGCACCAGGAATAGGTCATGTTTTTTGCCCCATGTTTTCCCGCGGGCACCATGCCCGCGAACATGGAAAAAAACGTAACCCCGGAAAATGGCCATGTCGGAATTTTCCGATGTATACGCGCAAAAGGACCATCTTTTCCGATAAACGACCTATATTTTCCGTTGACACGTTTTTTAAGAGCGGCCGATTTACGGCAAACTCCGGGTAAAAAAAAGCCCCTCCAAAGAGGGGCAAAACCATGCCGGCGCATACTCGTCACGGTCGCTTTATCCTGCCGCGATGTTCACCGCGCCCAGCCGGCTGTTCAATTCAAGGTTCTCTATTTCCAGTTCGGCAATCTCGTTTCTCAGGTGGTCGATAGTGGAGTAAGATATGTCGAGCATTTCCGCGTACTCCTCACGGCCGCGGCGCACGGCGGTCATGAGGCGGGCGTTTACCCGGCGCAGGCGTTCCACTTCCGCAACGAGGTCAAGGGA
>NZ_CALUWY010000060.1 GCF_944324615.1 uncultured Mailhella sp. | reverse complement strand
AAAAATGCACGGCCGGAGGCCGCAGATGGTATGGTTGTATCTTTTCCTTTGAAACGACGGCCCGGCGGATGCCGGGACGGAGTCGGCCTGCGTGAGCGGGTCCGTAAGGACACGCTCACACTGAGGATGCAGCCCACACGCGGCACGCCGGAACCTTCCGCCTGCGCGGCAGGACGACCAGCAGCGAGTCGAAGGAGGGCCTTTGCGTTCTCCCACCCCTTCGCCCTGCCGGCTGAGGGGGCCCGGGGGGAATCATTCCCCCCGGAAAACTCTTCTCTCTCCCCCGGCGGGGTGCGGGGCGGGCATCTTGACAGAAAAGGCGGGAGAGCCGAAAAGGGCAGTTGTGGGCACATGGTTTCTGCTCTGTGCCTGTCGGTTCCGGCCCGGCTCCTGAGCCGGAGAAGCAACACAGAGGATATTGGATGAAGAGAATATTCGGCGTTTTTCTGGCCTTTTCGTTTTGTGTGCTGATGGTTTTTACCGGGTGCGGCCGCAAGGGAGCGCCTGTTCCTGATTATTCCGTGGACGAGTTTGCCTTCGGGGCACTGAAGGCCGAGGCGGCGGCGGACGGGAGCATCACCTTTCAGGGCACGGTGACGGGCGCGTCCCAGAATCTGGAATATATGGTACTGGAAATGCAGGCTGTGGACGGGGAGCTTTGTGAAGGCTGTCCCTTCCTTGCGCAGGATCAGTACCGCATTGATTCCCGCGACGCATGGGAAAGCGATTCCGGTTCCTCCTTCAGTTTTGTGTATCGTCCGGTATTTTCCGGGGAAGCCTATCGCTGGCGTCTCATCGGCCACAACCTGTATTCCGGTCTGCCTGATGTGACGAGTCCCATGCAGACCGTGTTCATGACAGGCGCTTCCGGCGCGCTGTCCGCCCCCGTGTCCGGAGAATGATCATGAGCATGTTTCAGCGTGTTGTGCGGACGGCATTGTTGCTTTTCGGCATGTTGGTCTTCTGCGGGGAGGCGCTTGCCGTACCCTATGCCGATTTTCGCGCCGACATAGCATACCGGCAGGAGGGCAAGTCTTCGCGGCACTGCGGATCGGCCATGTCTTCCGGCCGTTATGCCCGCATGGATCTTGATCTCGGCTCCGCCGGGGCGTTTGCGCTTATTGTGGATACGCAGGAACATCTGCTGCGCGTGCTTTCCTACCGTCTTCAGGCCTATGTGGAAATTCCTGTTTCCGGCGATCCGCGCAACTGGCGGCATCTGGTGCAGAGCGCGGCGGCGGCCGTCATGCCCCAGAGCATGGGCATGATAAGCCTGCAGGAAAAGGAATACACCCCCCTCGGCAAGGACAACTGGGAAGGCTACCCCGTGCACAAGAGCCGCGTGGTGTTCGAGGCGGGCTTCATGGGCAGCGTGAACCGCTTTACCCTGGAAGTGTGGGAAAACGAGGTGTTTTCTCCCTTCCCCATGCGCGCCTTTTCCGAGGAAACCCGCACCACCCACGCGGCAAGCGCCGCGCTGGTGAACATTGCCGCGGAGCAGTCCTCCCTTTCCATGTTCCAGATTCCCCAGGGCTTTACCCGCTACACCTCCATCATGGATCTGGTGCTGTACGCGCTCACGGCCTTCTAGGGTTCAGCATTTCCCATGTTCAGAAAAGCCCGTACCGTGGTGGTGCGGGCTTTTTTTGTACGCAGGGAGCGAGGGCGGAACACGGCGTGCAGTGCCGGGGAAAGGGGGTACCCTGCGGGGAAAAGGCCCATGCGGTACGGGCCATGGGCAGGGCTGCGGGGAAGCGTGGGGCAGGGGCGTTGTCATGGGCAGGGCCGGTGTTGTTGCAGAAAGGGGGGGCGGAACCTTCTGCGGCGGCCGTTTTCTGCGTCCCTTCCGGCGGAGCGGCAGGCGGAATCTCGGTTCAGAAAACGTCGGCTTGAACATTGGAAATATGAAGGGTTGAGATAAACAAATATGAAGGGTTGAAAGCATGAAATATGACGGGTTGATATTGACGAATATGCCGGGTTGAACTAGGATTCTTATGGAGGGCCTATGGAAAACAGCATGTATCTCCCCAGAATCATTGATGAGAGGGTGAAAGAGTACCTTTGCTCCTTCGGGGCGGTGTGCCTTGAAGGGCCCAAATGGTGTGGCAAGACGTGGACGGCCCGGCATCACAGCAGAAGCGCTGTTTTTCTGGGCGATCCTGCGGGCAATTTTCAGAACAGAACGCTTGCGGCGCTTGATCCTTCTCTGGTACTGGAGGGGGAAACTCCCCGTCTGGTGGACGAATGGCAGGAAGTGCCTGCGCTGTGGGATGCCGTGCGTTTCCGTGTGGATAAGCATGCAGAGCGCGGCCTTTTTCTGCTGACCGGGTCGGCAACGCCACGGCGCAAGGGCATTCTGCACAGCGGTGCGGGGAGAATAGCCCGCCTTCGCATGCGGCCCATGTCTCTCTGGGAATCCGGCGATTCTTCCGGCAAGGTATCGCTCAAGGCTCTGTGTGAGGGAAGGCTTTCTCCGGTACCGACGGGAGAAGTGAGCCTGCGGAGGCTTGTCTCCCTGATCGTTCGCGGCGGCTGGCCGGGCTCGCTGGGACTTTCGGAAAGGGAGGCCGCCCTTGTTCCCCGCGAATACATCCGGGCGATTGTGGAAAACGACGTGTACGCCATGGACGGTGTGAAGAGGGATACCGCAAAAATAAGGCTTCTTCTGCGTTCCCTTGCCAGAAACGAAAGCACCACCGTATCGAACAATACGCTGAAAAAGGATATCAGTGTAAAAGATAACGAAGAGATCAGCCCGGATGCCGTAACAACATATCTGGATATTTTTCAGCGCCTGTTCCTTACGGAGAACCAGCCGCCTTTTTCTTCAAGGCTTCGTTCGTCCGTGAGGGTGAAGCAGGGAGAAAAGCGGCATTTCACCGATCCTTCTCTTGCGTGTGCGCTCCTTGAAGCCACGCCGGATATGCTGCTTCACGACCTCAACACGCTGGGCTTTCTTTTTGAAGCCCTGTGCGAGAGGGATTTGCGCATTTATGCGGAATCGTTCGATGCAAAGCTTTATCACTATCAGGGGTACGACAATAAGGAAATCGACGCCATCATCGGAATGCCGGACGGCTCCTGGTGCGCCTTTGAAATCAAGCTCGGTGCGAATCAGGTAGACGAGGCGGCGGCGCATCTGAAGGCTCTGGAACGGCAGATACGGGAGGACGGCTCGGAAAAAACGCCCCGTATGCTGTGTGTATTGTGCGGGCTGGCCTCTGCCGCATACCGGAGAGAAGACGGGGTGTATGTCGTGCCGCTCACCGCGTTGAAACCGTAAATCCTTTCCCCGGAAACCTCCCTTCGAGGAAAAAGCTTCACCCGTGAACCTGTGGGGAATGCAGGCTGAACTGGAGAAGTGACCTGACTTGCAAGGGGATTATGACACTATCTTTTTAGTACATTGGAAGATGCTCCTTCCTCTGCGGAAAAACAGGCCTGAAGTACAAAAGAAGACGAGGCATCCGGGCGGCTGGTTGGCAGGTGTCACGCTTTTGGGGGTAAAATCTCCTGATGTTCAAAGGGTGGATGACCATAACCGGATGTCAAAATTTGGAACATAGTTGAGCTGTTTTTTAGTGACCGTTACGACAAAGGGATTATGACACTCCGACACCGTACTTGCGAAGGATTTCATTCTTCATGCCCGCTTGAAGCGACCTGACTTTCAAAGGAATAATGCCGAAAACGCCCGGCAGACCATGGCGGAACAAGCAAAAGCCCGTACCGGTTGTGGTGCGGGCTTTTGCGTTCTGGTGGGACAAGGGAAGCGCCGGCGTTGTCGCCGCTTTTGGTCGTGGAAAGAGGAGGCGTGCGGCACGGGCGGGGACGGTTTTTCCCGGGCTCTTCCTTTCGGCCGTCTCCTCCGGCCGTTCCGTTTCTTCCCCCTTTTCTGTCTGCTTGTCTCCGCCTGCGCCGCCGTGCGCGGAACTCCGGCGCAAGGCGCACGTTGCATCCGCAGGAAAAAGGAATTACCCGAGGAAGAGTTTTTGCATGGTCAGGAGGGCATTCCATTGTTTTTCAAAAACGGGCGTCAGCCTCCGTGAGGAAATCTCCGAAGAAGACATGATGCGATAGGTATTCCATGCGTTGAACGAAAACGACGGATTATTGGTTATGTTTTTGATGACATCAAGAAGCATGTCCGACTTTCTTTTATGTTTTCGTATGTCCGCCGTATAGACATAAAGATATACGGAATAGGTATTGTTTTCACAGAGCGAGATTTTTATATACACAGGCCAGTATGTGTCGTTTTCATCCGAATGATCGGATATCCTTTTGCTTGTGAAAATACACGAATTTTTTTGTATATAACAGGTTAATCCGTTTTTTTCCTGCGGGTGAAGGTTGTTTATTTTGTCTACAATTTTTATTTCATTGATATATTTATATCTCTTTATCAACTTGTCAAAAAGAAATTTGTATTTTATATAGATATTGTAGAGAGAAATATCAAAGTCTTTTTTCTTTGATATGAAGTCGGTGATGCTGTTGCCTGATATGTCCCTGATGCGTTCGATGAGTTCGGCATGGCGATGGCATAAACGGTCAATGCAGTTGTCGAGATTGCTTTCGTCGGTGACGGAAGAGTAAAAGGATTCAAGAATATACTTTATTTTATGCTCTTTGATATATTTTTTATGTTCAGATAGGAATTCTGATATCCATGAATAGTCAAGAGGTATCCAGCCCATTTTTGCGGTTTTTTCCATTTCATACATATTCATGTTGATATCAAGATAGACAAAAAAGGTTTTTTCAAGCTTGTTTTTCCGCGCATTGGAAAAATATTTTTTATAGAAAGAAAGCTGGTTGTTGTGTTCTTTGGAGCCGAATTTGTTTTCAATGACGATGCACGTTTTGTCATTGACGATGAGAATGTCGAGGCGTCCTGTTTTTTCCCCCTGCCTGATGTTCTGTTCCGTAAGAATGGTGGCGGACTTGAGATCTTCGGCGGTCAGACGGGCGGAACCAGGAAAGGCGTTGTTTTTCAGGGCGTGGTTCACTTCCCGGATGAATGTTTTCAGAAAGGCGTTTCCCAGCGTATGACTTTCTTTGGGATCAAGAAGCCATGCGATCAGCTGAGAGGTGCCGGGTTCATTGAGAGAGGTAACATCAAAGATATTGTTCTTTTTGGAATAGTTGACGACATCCGTGTCTTCTTCAAAATGTTTTATGCAAAGGCTCATGACGGTTCCTTTCTGCGGCGGATGGGGGGGGGAAGAATGGTGATGGCCTGCACTGTATCCCATGGCTGTTTGTTGTTCCAGCAAAAACAGGTATGTGTTAAGCCTTTCTGAACCATGATGCAGGGAAAGTGCGTTGCCTCTTGGAAGTTCCGCTCAGTTTTCTCCCACGCTTCTTTTCTCCTCCGGTATTTTTTCTCCCCCCGTCATTCTCCTCTTTACATGCTCCTGTTTTCCGTGCCTTCCCCTTCATCTTCGCGCCCTCGCTCTTCTTTCGCCCCTCATACTTTCAACATGACGTTGCGGACGGCCGTTCTCCGTTCCGCGCGCCTTCGTCCCTTTCCCATCCCGCATCCTCCCTCCGTTCTGCGGGCAAAAAAAACGTCTCCCCTCCATTCCCTCCCGTCTCCCTCCGCCTTTTTCCGTATCCATCCTCCGCGCCGCCCTTATCTCTGTGCGCCTGTTCTTCGTTTCGTCCCCGTCCTTCTCCTCTTTACATGCTCCTGTTTTTCGTGTCCCCCCCCCCCATCCCCCGCGCGCGCCTCATGTTCGTCCCCCCCCTCCGGGCAAAAAAAATCCCCCGTCGGCGTGAACCGGCGGGGGAGGGGATCAGAGGGTCATGCTGCTAGTTCTGTTCTTCCTGAGAGATGGAGCTGCCGCACCAGGGGCAGAACTTCATGGCTGCGGAAGGCAGGGGCTTGCCGCATTCGGGGTTGGGGCACACGGTGGGGCAGGGGCCGAGTTCCACGATGAGTTCGCCTTCGCGCACGGGGATCATCTTGCGGGTGCTCTGGTAATCGGCGGTCTTGAGCACGCGCTTGACGATGCCGTCGGTGGGCGCGAGCACGGCCTTTTCCTGCTTCATGATGGAGATGTTGAACAGCTCGTCGCCGGCCTTCACGATGTCGCCCGGCTTGACGTACACCACCCACAGATCGCCGTTGGAAGGCGCGGGAACGTGGTAGATGTTGTCTTCGTCGGCCATGGTGGTGTCGGCGGCGGTCATGCGGCCTTCGGCCACCTTCACTTCATGGCTGATGATGATGGAGTCGAAGCTGTAGCGCACGGTCACGGTGCCGTGATCGGTCACCGGGCTGACGCGGAAGATGGTCATCTTGTGCGGCTTGCCGCTGGAATCGGTGAACTGCAGTTCCTGACCCTGCTTGAGGCCTTCGAACCACACATGCAGCGGCAGGCGGTTGGGATCGCCGTACTTCTTCACGAACTGCATGGTCTTCACCGCGTCGCCGGGGTGGTTCAGGTACATGACCAGTTCTTCGTCGTTGGGCGTGCGCTTGATGATGTTGGCGCAGGCCTTGGCCTCGGCTTCCACGTTCACGTCCTTGAGGTGATCGAGGGGCGAATCCTCGGTGCGGGAGGCCAGGGCGGAGCGGTAGCTCGCGCTGCCGAAGGCGCTCTCATACACCCAGTCTTCGGGGAAGCCCAGGGGCAGACGGCCGAACTTGCCGAGCAGCAGGTTTCTGAAGGCGTCGTTGCAGTCGCGGTAGATGTCGAGGCGCTGTTCGCGCAGGATGTCGTCCACCTGATCCTCAGGCGTGACCGCGGCAAGTTCCGCCACACGGATGAGTTCCTGCACGCCCTTTTCGCCGCTGCGCTTGAAGGCGTTGGTCACGGCGAGGAAGGCGGTGTTCCAGGTGATCTGGGAACCGGGGGTCACGTCGTGGTAGCGCACGATCTGGCGTATGGCCGCAAGGAAGCGCAGCATGTGGGGCAGAAGCTGGATGTAGCCCTGCTTCATGGCGCCTTCCTGCGAAGAGGAGGTGGCGCCGCCGGGCATGCAGTGGCGCACCGCGTCGTAGTCCGTGCCCTGGAAGTAGGGCGAGCAGTAGCGGTCGTAGAAGGGCATGATCTGCTTGAGCACGAAGTTGGCCTGGCTGATCATATCCTTGTTCACCATGGTCTTCAGGCCGAGTTCGCCTTCCATGTAGGCCACGGTGGCGAGCACGTCGCCCTGGCCGTAGGTGCGCACGCTCGCGCCGAGGCCCGTATCCACGATCTGCACGCCGGCCTTGGCCGCCGCGCCCACGGCCGGGATGAACAGGCCGTCGGTGGTGTGGCGGTGATAGTGCAGCACAAGATCGGGCCAGCGCTTTCTGATGGCCGTGGCGAGGCTGGCGATGAAGGAGGGCGAGCAGATGCCGGCCATGTCCTTCAGGCCGAGGATGATCATGCGCGAGGCGTCCTTCTGGTTGCAGCCTGCGATGTTGCCCACCATGTCGAGGGTGGCGGCCGTCACGTCGAGGTAGTGATCCACGTCGAAGCCCCTGGCCACGGAAATGGACAGGGCGGGTTCAAACACCACGTCGTTGCGGGAGAGCACCACTTCGGCGATGGGGCGCATGTTGCGCATGTCGTTCAGAAAGTCGAAGCAGCGTATGATCTGGTAATTGTCGCAGATCATTTCGCCCGTGATGTTCATGAGGTTGCGCGGCTGCGGGGTGTAGCCGAGCACGTTGGTGGAACGCACGAGAAGCTGCTTGAGCGTTTTGGGGGCGAACTGATTCCAGGCCTGCGCCTCGGTGAAGGGGTAGGTCATGTTGGCCATCATGGCCACATGGAAGTGGGCGCCGCCGCCGTTTTCCAGAGAGAAGAAGTTGCACGAATCGAGATACGGCCCGATGAGCGCGTCTTCGGCAAGGCGGAAGCGGTTGCCGGTGTTGGACTGCGTCATGTCGCGGGTGGTGGTGTCGGTGAAGTGCACCGCCTTGGAATCACGCAGAAATTCCAGCAGCTGATCGCGTTCGTGGGGGTAGGGGCTCGGGGCGTAGCGGTCCGCGCCGGAGATATGCGGCAGCACCGGCTCGAAGACGGGCAGGCGCGGCGTATCCACGGAACGGTACTGGCCGAGCTGCACGAAGGGGTTGTAACCCCGCGCGGAGATTTCGGCCACAAGATGGCTCAGGCGTTCCCCTTCGGGAGCGATGTCCTGATAGTCGAACAGCTCGGGCGTGCTGGCCACGAAGTTCGTGTCGAACATGGCGGAACGGAACTGTTCGTTCTGCAGGATGTGGCGGTAGAAGGGAATGGTGGTCTTGATGCCGGAGATGGTGTATTCTTCCAGCGCTCTGTCCATCACGCTCAGGATGCGTTCCCAGCTTCTGCCGAAGGCGATGAGCAGCGCGCCCGCGGAATCGTAGTTGGAGGGGAAGTCGTAGCCCGAGCAGAGGTTGGAGTCGAGGCGGATGCCGGGGCCGCCGGGCGATTCATAGCGCACCACGCGGCCGCAGTTGGGCGTGAAGTTGTTCTGCGGGTCTTCGCAGTT
Organism: uncultured Mailhella sp.; assembly: GCF_944324615.1. Taxonomy (GTDB): domain Bacteria; phylum Desulfobacterota; class Desulfovibrionia; order Desulfovibrionales; family Desulfovibrionaceae; genus Mailhella. Next base: position 8,108 of record NZ_CALUWY010000060.1, on the reverse strand, counting down.
GATGCGTACCTGCATGGCCCAGTTCTGCGGCCTGGTGTTCTCTTCATCAAAGGGGAGCTTTGCGCCGAAGGCAATGGCGATCTGCGCGCCCACAAGGTCGATGCCGTAGCGGCTTTCGGTGATGCCGTGCTCCACCTGCAGGCGGGTGTTCACTTCGATCATGTAGGGCGTGCCGTCCTGCGTGACGAGGAATTCCACCGTGGCCAGGGAATAGTAGTTCACGGCCTTCACCAGAGCGCGGGCGTATTCCTTGAGCTGGTCGCGCAGCTTCTGCGTCATGCCCGGCCAGGGGGAAGGCGTGATTTCCACAAGCTTCTGATGGTTGCGCTGCACGGTGCAGTCGCGTTCGTCAAAGGCGAACACGTTGCCGTACTGGTCGGCAATGACCTGAATTTCAATATGGCGCACATGTTCGAGGTGGCGTTCCACGAAAAGGCGCGGATTGCCGAAGGAGGCTTCGGCCATGGTGGAGGCCTTGACGAAGGCGTCTTCCAGTTCCTGCATGGTGCGGATCACGAAGATGCCGCGGCCGCCGCCGCCGCCTTCGGCCTTGAGCATCACGGGCAGGCCGATCTTCTTGATGACCTTGCGCGCGCCTTCGATGTCCACCGCGCCGTCGGAGCCGGGAACCACGGGCACGCCGAGCTTCATGGCGAGATTCCTCGCCTGCACCTTGTTGCCCAGCAGGTTCATGGATTCGCAGGTGGAACCGATGAAGGTAATGCCCGATTCGGCGCACTTGCGGGGGAAGCTGTCGTCTTCCGAGGCAAAGCCCCAGCCGGGATGAATGCCCACCACGCCGCGCGCCTTGGCCTTGCTGATGATGAGGTCAAGGTCGAGATAGGCGGTGGGGTTCGGACCGAGGAGCATGAGCTCCTGCGCGGCCGAGGCCGCGGGGGAGGTCTTGTCCACGTCCGTGGCCGTCATGATGGCCACGGCGCCGAAGCGCTCGCGTATGGCGCGGCAGATTCGCCGCGCGGGAATGCCGCGGTTGGCTACCAGTATGGCCTTGCCTTTCAGCTCGGCCTGGATCTGTTCCATCGTTTTTGCAGACATGTCTACTCCGAAGAGGAAGAGAGACTCTCTCTGCCGGGAAGCAGGGAGCCGCCCAGAAAAGTCTCCGTTCCGTAAGCTGTATTCAGGCGAAGCGCGCCGGATGCCGTCACGCCGTCCACCAGACCCTCGCAGGGGGTTCTGACCATGGCTTCCCTTTCCGGGCATGCGTCGGCAAGCGTGACCCTGCATCCTTTGAAGGCAAGGTGTTTCTGCGCCAGCTCAGGCCACCACGGTTCGGGGGAGTTCTTACTTGCATAGCAGGAAAACATGTGCCCCGCAAGTCGCCTCCAGAGCGTGAAAATAGTCACGATATCCTTGTTTTCCTTGCCGATTTCCTGCCCCCTCCCAAGAAGGGGCGCGCCGCTTTCGTCAAGGAGCACGCCTGCGGAGAAAGCATAGTTATCACGCAGACTTGAAACAGGCGGGCAGGAGGTGAGGTTCAGCCCTATGCCCGCAATGAGCGCGCCGTGCCGCTCCTCAAGCAGCATGCCGCCCACCTTGCGGCAGTCTTCCCGGCCCGGCATGACGCCCGGCCGGAAGCCGGGGGCGGGCTGGAGAATATCGTTGGGCCATTTGAGCATGACGGGGCAGTGTTCGGCCGCAAGGGCCTCGGCCACCAGAGCGCCGCAGGCCGGGGCGGCGGCGAAGCCTGCAAAGGGGCCGCTCACGGGCAGGCGCAGGGCGGAATAGAGATTGCCGGAAGGCGAGCTCCAGTTTCTGCGCATCTGGCCGCGGCCCGCGCTCTGGGAAAGGGAAAGCAGCGAGGCGTGTTCCGGGAAGGCTCCGGCCTCAAGGAGCACGCGCGCCGCATCAAGGGTTGAGGTGGCCGCTCCCGTGATGTATAGTGGGCCGGGCAGACCGGGTTCGGCCCGCTCCAGCCAGAAAATGCCGCCTGTTCCGCCTTCCTTCCACGGCGTGTCGGCAGGCGGCGGGCAGAGGGGCGAGGCTGCGGCCTCTTCCGGCGAAAAGGGCAGGGCCGAAGGCCCGCCGCTGTTTCCGGCGGGGGGCAGGCCCCTGAAGAGCAGGCGGATGACGGAAGCTTCGTTCATGGGCAATCCTTTGTGGTTTGTCCCTTTCCGGCAGGGTTCTTTGAAGACGGCGCGTTCCGGGCCGTTTTTCTGCCGCACGGGCGTGTTCCGTCCGGAAAGCATGTTGGTATGATTTGCCCCTCACGGGCAGGGAGCGCGCGGCTCCTTTCACGATTTGCCCCGTTTCGAGGGATGGCTCCGCCTTCGCGCAGGCCGGAGCGGCCATGGATGAAGAACATGACGCAATGGTATGTGGTGGGCGGCGCGGTGCGCGACCTTCTTCTGGGGCGGAAGGTGCACGACGTGGATATTTCCTTTTCCGGGGATGCGGAATCTTTTCTACAGCGCTTCCCCGCGGCACGCAAGACGGGCGGGAATCTTTCCATCTGGCTGGTGGGGGCGGACGAGTTCACCGCGCTGGAACAGAGCCCGGAACACGACATGCTCACCCGCGACCTGACCATCAACGCCGCCGGTCTCGATGCCCGGGGCAGGCTCGTGGCGCATCCTTTCTTTCTTGACGATCTGGAGCACGGCGTGCTGCGCCTTGCCGCGCCGGACAGCCTTGCCCGCGACCCGCTCCGCGTGTTCCGTGTGGCGCGTTTTGCCGCGGAACTGCCCGATTTTACCGTGGATTCCGCCACGCTCCAGTCCATGCGCGCCTTTGGTGCGGAACAGGAGCAGGCCCTTGCCGCCCTGCCCGGCGAAAGGGTGGGCCGCGAGCTTCTGCGCGCCCTTTCCGCGCCTGCGCCCTCGCGTTTTTTCTCCATTCTGCGTGAGGCGGGCTGTCTCTGCCCCTGGTTCCGCGAACTGGCCCCTGCCGCCGACATTCCCGCCGGGCCGCTGCCCTGGCACGACAATTCCGTGCTGGACCACACGCTGGAAGTCATGGACCGCTGTGCCGGAAGCCCCCTTGCCGCCTGGATGGCCCTGTGCCACGATCTCGGCAAGATCCGCACCGACGCCGCCATGCTGCCCCATCACTACGGCCACGAGCTCAAGGGGGCGGAACTGGCCCGCGCCCTTGCCTCCCGCCTCCGTCTTTCCTCCCGCTACGTCCGCGCAGGCGTGGCCGGCACCATTCTGCACATGAAGGGCGGCATGTACGGTTCCCTGCGTTCCGGTACCCGCCGCGACATGCTCTGCCGCCTTCAGGAGGCCCGCATTTTTCACGATTTCTGGATTCTTGCCGGCGCCGACGGCGGCTGGAACTGGGAACCCATGGCCGCCCGCGACCTGGAGGCCGTGCGCGCCGTGCGTCTTCCCGAAGTCTGGCGCAACAAGGGCGAAGCTTCGGGAAAAAGGCTCCGTCAGCTTCAGTGCGAGGCCCTTTCCCGCCTGCCCCGCGTCACCCCCGAGCGCGCCGACAACGCGCCCCCTCTGCCGGAAACCGGGCAGGAAGGCGGCGCGCACTGAAAGAGCGCTTTGAAGGCGCAGGCAAAGACGGCCGGCGCGTTTCCGGCATCCTGCGCGGGCAGGGCGTACCGGAAAAAGGCGGCATGTTCCGCCTTTGTTTCGCGGCCCGGGGGCCTTTTTTCAATAGCCGAGGTCTTCGTTGATGAGGATGACCTCATATTCTCCCGTCAGGGGCGCTTCCCACAGCACGGAAAGGCCGCGGCAGATGCGCGCGGGGCTTTTGCAGTCATAGCACTTGTCCGCTCTGGCGGCACAGGGCGTTGCGGCCCCGAGTCTTTTCGCATTCAGGGGGGCGGCCCTGTTTCTTGCGCGGTACAGGGCGCCTTCGTAATCTCCGGCGATCTTGTTCTTCCCCACCACCAGGTACACCTTGCGGTGCCCGTAGAAAATGGAGGCCACACGGTTGCAGGTGCCGTCGATATTGACGATTTCCCCGGTTTCGGCCAGGCCGTTGACCGAGGAAAGGTAGATGTCGGCCTGACCGGCCCTCATCCGCAGCTGCCGGCTTTGTTCCTTGTCGGCAACGCCCTGATGCCAGAAGACCGTGTTGTGTCTGCCGAGCCGTTCATAAAGGCCCATCTGTTCCAGCGTCACGGAGCCGCCGAAGCCGACGCTCTGCCCGTCGATCTGCGCATCCAGATAGGCCGCGGCTTCGGCCGCCGTGGCGAAGCACGACACGCGGTACCCGAGTTTTTTCAGATTTTCCGCAAGAATCTCAAACATGACAGGCTCCTTCCGCCCGATGTCACGGCCGGGGCGGCTTTTCCGCCTTCTGCCGCAGAAGGGCGTGCGCGTTTTAGGCATATCGGCCATGCCGGAGATGCCGTTTTTTTCGGAATATCAGCGTTCCGTGGAGCGGAGCAGGTCGAGGAGGGCCTGTTCTCTGCGCTGTTTTTCTTCCGGCGAAAGGACGAGGAAGGAAAGGGCCCCTGTGGGGCAGGAAGCGACGCAGGGCGGGGCCTCATGCCCTTCGTCGATGAAGCCGCCGCAGAGGTCGCACTTGGTCATGGGGCCGGAATCGGGGAAGCGGGGCACGCCGAAGGGGCAGGCTTTCTGACAGGCGCGGCAGCTGATGCAGCGCTCTTCCTGCACGATGACGCGGCCGTCCTTTTCTTTGACGAGCGCGCCTTTGGGGCAGGCGGCGACGCACCGGGGTTCTGCGCAGTGCATGCAGGCGAGGGAGAAGTGCACGGGGCGGGGCATGGCGTTCTGCAGATTCCAGCGGGTTTCCACATGGCGGCAGGACAGGCCGAGGGGGCGGTTGCGCCAGATGGTGCAGGCGAGGGCGCAGCCGTGGCAGGCCACGCAGCGTTCCGGGTCAAAGGCTATGGCGTATTCGGAGGGCATGGTTTTCCTTTGCCGTTCAGGCGCGGCGGACGTTCACAAGGGTCTGGCTGCCCATGGCGGTCACAAGGGGATCGGAGAGTCTGTCCAGATCGGGGGAATAGAGAAGGTTCACGTTGGCGCCTCCGTCCAGAAGGGGCATGTCGGGGAGTCCGAGTTCCGGGCAGCCCTGCCACCAGCCGTGGAGCAGCATGACGGTATCCTTGCGTATGCCGTGGTAGAAGCAGGCGCGCACCTTGAGGCTGCCGTGGGGCGAGGTGACCTGCACAAGGTCGCCGTCGGCAATGCCCAGGGCGCGTGCGCTTTCGGGGTGGATATGCAGGGCGGGTTCCTTTTCCACTTCGCGCAGGGCGGGCACGTTGCGCTGCCAGCCTGCGGAAAAGCTCCGGGAGGTGTGGTAGTCGGAAAGCACGAAGGGATATTCCTTCAGCAGCTGCGGCGTGGCGGTGACGCCTTCCGCAGGTTCCTTCCAGCAGGGCATGGGGTCGAAGCCCGCCTCTTCCAGCAGGGTGCTGTACAGGGCCACCTTGCCCTGAGGCAGGTAGGGGCCTTTGTCGAGGCGGGAACTTCTGGTATGGAACACCGCATCGTAGCGTTCAAATTCACGCGGCAGGGAGGGGTAGATCAGGCCTGTGGGGTGGGCGCGCAGTTCGTCCATGGTCAGGCCCAGCGGCTCAAGCTGCCAGTTCATGCAGGCTTCCATGTCGCCCTGCCAGAACTCTTCCCCGTAGCCCATGGCCACGCCGAGATCGAGCATGATCTGCTGCATGGAGCGGCCTTCCCCCACAGGGTCCGCCGCCCTTCGGCACGCCATGATGAAGGGCCCGCGCACCTCGAAGGGGTGATCCGTCTCATAGGGCGTGAGGGCGGGAAGCACGATGTCGGCATAGGCCATGTCCGCCGTGCGGTGCGTATCTATCACGGCATAGAAATCCACCTTTTCCAGCGCCTTTATGGTGCCCCGCGGGTTGCGCGTGCTCACCGTGGGCTGCGTGCCCGGCGCAATGATGGCGTGGATGGAGGGGGTTTCCTTCAGCACGTCTTCAAAAACGCGCGCATAGGCTGCGGACGTGCCTTCCCGGAACGGCTGAAAACAGCGGGGAAATTCCGGCCCCACAATATTGCGCACCCATGTTTCGTCGTAGCGGTCCTTCATGTGCACGCTGCGCGGCGCGGGCATGGTGGAGGCGGGAGCGGGGAAGAGATTGCATCCCGGTCTGTCCAGGTGCCCGGTCACGGCCATGAGCGCGGCTATGGCCCGGATGGCTCCCGAAGAGGAGGGCGCGTGTTCCAGCCCGTTGCCTGCGTCGATGGCGGCCTTCTTTGCGGTGGCATAGGTGCGCGCCATTTCTTCTATCTGCGCCGCCGGTACGCCGCATATTCCTTCCGCCCACGCCGGGCCGTACTGCTTCACATGTTCCGCCAGCGCCTCGTAGCCGTAGCACCAGCGCGAAACAAATTCGCCGTCGATGAGCCCTTCACCCGTGATGACGTGAAGCATGGCAAGCGCAAGCGCCGCATCCGTGCCCGGCCGCACCGCTATCCAGTCCGTGGCAAAGGCGCCGTCCGCTTCCAGCGAAGGCTTGATGGCGTAAATGCGCGCCCCCCGCTGCCGCGCCTCCACCAGCGCGGCGGCCGTGCCCAGAGGCGGCCCGGAATACACCGGCTGCCTGCCCCAGATGAGAATGACATCCGCATGCCGGTAGTCCGGCACCGGCCGCGCCCCGATGGTGTGACAGAAGCCGAAGAAAAGCTGCATGGCACAGATGCCGCTGTGCGCATAGTTGGGGCTGCCGTGCGCCATGAGAAAACGGTACAGGTATTCGCTGTAGTCCCGCCGCGCAGGCGAAAGTATGGCAAGCGAGGCCGCGCCGAAACGCTCTTTCTGCTCCTTCAGCGTGTCCGCCATGCGCTGAAGCGCTTCCTCCCACCCGATGGGCCGGAACTTCCCTTCCCCGCGCCTGCCCGTGCGCAGCAGCGGCCGGGTAAGCCTGTCCCCGGAATACACCCACTGCGGGGCCGCATGCGCCTTGCAGCACAGCCCGCCCTTGTTGTGCGGCGCTTCCTTCATCCCCGCTACCCGCGTCAGTACCCCGTCACGGGAAAACGCATACACCGCACAGTTCCCCCGGGGACCACACATCCCGCACCATGTGGCCGTAACCTTCTCCCCCATCCGCGCGGCAAGGCGCGCAGCTTCTTCATAATCCAGTGGCCCCGATACGGGCTGCTTCAACGTCGACATGGCCCTTCCTTTGCTGATGGTCTGCTTCCTCTCCCTATACCACCTCCCCCCGCATAGTGCAAAAACAACTCTCCCCCGCGCCGAAACGCAGAACGCAGGGAAGCGGGGAAGAGAGGAAAGGCAGAAGAGAGAAAAGGCAGGAAAGGCAGGAAAGGCACGCGGGGCCCGCCCCGCACCCCGGAAAGGCACCGGGGCTCCGCCCCAGCCCCCCGCCGGGGGGAATGATTCCCCCCGGGCCCCCTCAGCTGGCAGGGCAAAAGGTGGGGGGAAGGCAAAGGCCCTCCTCCGACTCGCGGTTGCTTTGGAGGCGCTTTGCCGTGGAAGGCATGCCCTTCCTGCTGTCAGCAGGGCAGGGCGCGGAAAGGCCTGGCATACCGCGTGCGGGCGGTAACCTCAGTGTGAGCGTGCACTTCGTGCCCGCTCACGCAGGCCGACTCCGTCCCGGCTTTGCCGGGCCGTCGTGTCAAAGGAAGGGATGGCAAGATAAGGGGGCGTGGTACGTCGGCCTCTGCGTTATTCGACTCCCGCCTTTGGAAGAAGTGTGGCTCAACGCATTGTTTTTCCTTTCGTTTGCGTAAGGATAACCGTGTACCAATGCTCTGGGGCCCCCGGCCAGCCTTCAGGCGGCCGGGCCGCCGGGAAGGCATAGCCGCAATTCACTTGCGGCGTTAAATGCCTGAGCGGCGTGCAAGCCCCGCAGCCCGTACAGCGTGTCCAGCGCAGACGGGCCCTTGAGGTACTCGGGCAAAGGAAGGTCAGCCGTCCCGGCTTTGCCGGGCCGTCGTGTCAAAGGAAGGGATGGCAGGATAAGGGGGCGTGGTACGTCGGCCTCTGCGTTATTCGGCTCCCGCCTTTGGAAGAAGCGTGGCTCAACGCATTGTTTTTCCTTTCGTTTGCGTAAGGATAACCGTGTATCAACGCCTTATTCTGCTTCTGTTGGCGAAGGATAACCGTGTACCAATGCTCTGGGGCCCCCGGCCAGCCTTCAGGCGGCCGGGCCGCCGGGAAGGCATAGCCGC
>NZ_CALUWY010000059.1 GCF_944324615.1 uncultured Mailhella sp. | reverse complement strand
TTCATGGGAACTTTCCTTCCTCCTGCCATATTTTTTCAGGGGACTTTTCCTTCTGTCTTGTCCTGGGGGCTTTCCTGAGGGGGGAAACTTTCTGCCGGAAGATACGGCCTGCCGTACTTCCTGCTTGGGCGGAGTTTCCCGGGGAATCGAATATTTCTTCTGGAGTATTCCGCCGGGCATCGGCGTTCTCCCTGCCTGAGGCGTGACGCGAAAAATTTGGGAAATCGCCTTCACTCCGGCCATGCAGCACGGGCAGGGCGTTTTTTCTTTCCGGTGTCGTGGGGCGATCCGGCGCATCTGGTCAGCTTCCTTTTCCATGGCCAGTTTTTTCCCTGTGCCGTGGGCGAGCCTCTGGAAGTTTTTCTGCTCTCCGGGCAGAGCACGGTTTCCGCCACCTGAATTCTGCTGTTTTTGCCTGCGCTCACGCGCGTTCCGCGCGCTTCCGGCGGAGGGAGTGGGCGCTGGGAATGCTTTTTTCTCTGGGATGATGTGGGGGAAAGGGAAAAGGCTCTCAATGCCCGGCACAGGGGGGCAGGAGCGCTCCAGAGCGTGACCAGCAGGAACAGGCTTTCTTCTGTCCTTCATGTCCCTCGTAACGGCTGTTTTTCCTGCCTGTACGGCGGCGTGGACGCAGTTTTCAGTGCCGGGGATACTTCTGCGCAGAATCTGTTTTCAGGCTTCGGAGCCTTGTACGGCAGCCTTTTCCTGAGGGGGATGCCGCACTTTTCCCGGATCATACTTTCTGCGTGCTGACGGCCCGGGGGAGGAAGGACATTTCCGGGATGCGGGCGCGGCCCTGTGCTTTCCTTATGCGGGCCCGGACGGCTGACTGAGGACAAAGTACGCAGCGTTCCGCATCGGAGGCCCGGTGCGGATGGTGCTCTGCGTTTCGGGGAAGGGAAGAGCGTCAGAGGCCGCTTTCTTGAAGAAGATGTTTTCCGGGAAGGGAGTGGGGAAGAACGCGGCATGAGTTTTGTCTGCCGCATTCCGCCGGGTCGGAAAGTCCGGCTCCGGCGATTTTCTGTTCCGGGAGGCCGCAGGGGCGGGCCGGGTACCGCTTCCGGCAGAAAATCCGGCGCGGGGCTTCCCCTTTGCCGTACGGATATCTCCGGTTTTCCTGTTGTCCCTCATGAAAAAGATACCAGCGATTAAACCAGCACGTTGCTGGTATCCCTGTGGACGGCATGTGAGGGCATGAGAATTAAACAAGATAAAAGCAAAGCCCCACAAGGCCTTAGCAGCTTTATGGGGCTTTATGACGGGAATGATGGCGGAAGCGTATAGGAGTCGAACCTACCTCAGACCTCTCAGCCTGACACTGGTTTTGAAGACCAGGCGCAACACCGGTTACGAGACGCCTCCGCCGGAAAAAATAGGAAAAAGAGGCGCGTCCGTCAAGCCTCGGCATATTCTTCTCCCCCGCCGTCTTGCATTATGGGAGAAGAAGCCTTATTGTCAAAATGAATCCGCAGATTTTTGCGGTGAACCATGTCATCAACCCCTTCGGGAGGAATGTTTCATGAGTGATACTTCTCGCGACCAGGTGCAAAGCTACAGCCGCTCCAATGTCGCCGTTTACATGCAGCAGGTTTATCTGTGGATGACCGTGGCTCTCGGCGTCACCGCCTTTGCGGCGGTGTTTACCGCGTCCAACATGGCCATCATGCAGTTCCTGTTCACCAACACCATCATGATGATTCTGCTCATGGTGGCCATTATCGGTCTGTCCATGTACATCACGGCCAGAATCCATGTGCTTTCCTCGGGTACGGCCACAGGTCTCTTCCTGCTGTATTCCGCGCTCATGGGCGTGTTCCTCGGCCCGGTGCTTCTGGTGTACACCGGTGCTTCCGTAGCTCAGGCCTTCATTGTCACCGCAGGCATGTTCGGCGGCATGAGCGTGTTCGGCATGGTCACCAAGCGTGATCTTTCCGGCATGGGCAGCTTCCTCATGATGGGCCTGTGGGGTATTCTGCTGGCGAGCCTTGTGAACATGTTCCTCGGCAACACCGCCGTGGATCTCACCATCAGCGTGCTCGGCGTGGTCATCTTCACCGGTCTCACTGCTTTTGATACCCAGAAGCTCCGCATGATGGGCGAAAGCGCTCCCGTGGACGACCGCCTTGCCATCCGCCGCGGCGCTCTGCTCGGTGCGCTTACCCTGTACCTCGACTTCATCAACATGTTCCTGTTCCTGCTGCGCCTGTTCGGCAACCGCAACAGCTGATTTCCGGAGGGCCGCAGTAGCCTGCGGCCCCTTTCCCAGCCTTCCGGGGCCGGTGTAAGGCCGGCCCTTTTTTATTTCCCCAGAGCGCATCGCCATGAAGAAAGTCAGAATCACCGTGCTGAAAACGACGTTTGACGAGGAACTTGCCCGGGAATACGGCGCAAAGGGGCTCGGCCCCTGCCCCATGATGAAGGCGGGGCAGGTGTTTTATGCCGACTACGCAAAGCCGGAGCATTTCTGTGACGAAGCCTGGAAGGCCATCTATCAGTATGTGTTCGCTCTGGCTCACGGTTCAGGCGATGAGCTTTTTTATTACGGAGACTGGATAAGAACTCCGGGCGTGGCCATATGCAGCTGCAATGACGGACTCAGGCCCGTGATCTTCAAGCTGGAAAGGACGGATCAGGAATCCGTCATTGATTATGTGCCCGTTCAGCGCCCTGAAGGCGGGCGGGCGTAATTCTCCGTTTTTTGCCGTCTCACGGAACACGGCGTTTTTGAGAAGAGTCGTCGCCGGAATTTCCGGCAGGGGATTCCCCGGTCACCATTCATGCTTCTGCCGGTGCTGTCATGGCGAAACGTCATCCCCTCCAGAATGTGTTTGCTCCGCTTTTTCTGCCCCTTTCCGTGCTCTACGGTTTCGGCGGCCGCTGCAGGCGTGCCCGCGCGCGGCGCGGCGAAGGAGTGTGGAAGCCTTCGCGCCCCTGCGTGTCCGTAGGCAATATTTCCTGGGGCGGCACGGGCAAGACTCCGGTGACGGACTGGCTGCTTTCCCATGCCAGGGAAAAAGGCCTGCGTGCAGCCGTGCTCACCCGTGGTTACGGCGCGCATCCTTCCCGCCTGCCCCTGCGTGTGGAAGCGGGCATGCCTGCTTCGGAATGCGGGGATGAGCCTCTCATGCTGGCCATGCGGCACCCCGAGGCCGTGGTCATGGTGGATCCCGACCGCAGTCGTGCGGGGCGAGTTCTGGAAAAGGAATGTCCGCCGGATTTTTTTCTGCTGGATGACGGTTTCCAGCATGTTTCCACCGGGCGGGACCTCGACCTTGTGCTTCTCGACAAGGACGACGTGCGCTTCCGTCCTGCGCCGGGGCGTCCGCCCTCCAACTGGAACAGAATCATTCCCGCCGGGAGCTGGCGCGAACCGGTATCGGCGCTGCACGACGCGGGGGCCTTCCTCATCAAGATGGAAGTTCCGGAGTGGCCGGAACTTGTGCCTGCGCTCAGGGAGCGCCTCAGGCCTTTTCCCCGGCCGGTGTTCGCCTTCTGCATGGAGCCTTCGGGCCTGCGCCCTGTGGGGAAGGACCCGGCTTCTGACGCCCCCTTTGCAGGCGCTTCGGCCGTGGAAGGGCCCTATGCCTTTCTGTGCGGCATAGGCGATCCTTCGCAGGCGCTGCACACGGCGGTATCCTTTCTGGGCCGTGCCCCGGAAAAGGTGCTGGCCTTTCCAGATCATCATGATTTTCGCAGAGAGGCGGATTCGCTCCGCAACCTCGGCCTGCCCGTGGTCTGTACAGGCAAGGACGCCGTGAAGCTTGCGGCGCTCGATCTGCCGCTTCCCTGTTTTTCTCTGGAAGTTTCGGCCCGTTTCTTTGCTTCCCTGGGCGCAGGGGAAGAACCTGCCGTGGATTTTGCCTCCTGGTGGGAAGCCTGGCTGGATAGCCGTCTGTCGCGGCAGGCGGCATAGTGCGCTGACATTTCGCCCCGTCTGCGGTCATGCATCGCGGGGCACAGGATCAAGACATGAAACAAAGAGTGGATACGGTAACGGCAGAGCAGCTTTTCGCTGTGCTCGAACAGGCGGGCCGCCCCCTGCGGCTCGACGATATTCTGCGCCTCGGCGCATTTTCCCGCAGGCTCAAGCGCGACATTCTGGAAGAACTGCATGGCCTTGCCCGTGAGGGGCGGCTGGTACGCCTTGAGGGCGGCAGCTGGGTTCCTGCAGGAAATCTGAAGACGCGACGCGGCATTCTTTCCGTACAGCGCTCCGGCGCGGCCTTTGTCACGCCTGAGGATGCCCCTGCAAGAGCGGGACAGGATGTCTACATCGCTCCCGAGCATGTGGGCGACGCCTGGAACGGCGATACCGTGGAAGTCATGCTTCTGCCCGTGAAGCGCGGTTCGCACAAGGGGCCGGAAGGCCGGGTGATCGGCGTGGTGCAGCGCGGGCAGACGGAAATTGTGGCCCGCGTGCTGCGGAAGGGAAGTGCGGAACACACGGCAGTATGCCGCCCGGCGGATTCCCGCCTCAGTTTTGACGTGATCGCCGACATTTCCGCCTTGGAGGCAGAGCCCGAGGAGCAGGAGCTTCTGCGCATTGCCGTGGGAGAGAAGCTGGAAGAGGGCGGGAACCGTCCCCTGTGGTCGGGCCGTGCCCTTGCTTCCCTGGGACAGGAGAACGATGCCGAGGTGCAGGAGCGTTTCACCAAGCTGAACAACGGCATTCCCATGGAATTTCCCGACAATGTCGTGGCCGAGGCGGAAGCGGCGGCTGCAGACGGGGACATGGAAGGTCTTGCCGACCTCTGCGGAGAAATGCTGGTCACCATAGACGGAGAGGATGCCCGCGATTTTGACGACGCCGTATGTGTGAGCCGCACGGCGGAGGGCTGGCGTCTGCTTGTGGCCATTGCCGACGTATCGCATTATGTGCGCCCCAGAACGGCGCTGGACAGGGAGGCGCGCGAGCGCGGCAACTCGTATTATTTTCCCCTGTCTGTGGAACCCATGCTGCCGGAAGCGTTGTGCAACGGCGTATGCAGCCTGCGCCCGCAGGAAAGGCGGCGCTGCATGGCCGTGGATATGACGCTGGATGAGCAGGGAAACCTGGTGGAGACGCATTTTTCCAATGCGGTGATGATGTCCCGCGCGCGCCTGACCTACCGCGAAGTGCAGGCCGCGCTGGATGATCCGGAAGGCGAGGCCGCGCGCACCATGGAGGAGCGTGCCCCGGGCGTGCCCGCCATGCTGGAGGAGGCCGCGGAACTGGCCGGGGTGCTCATGGAGCGCCGTCACAGACAGGGAGGGCTGGATTTCGACCTGCCGGAGGCGGAGTTCGTGGTGGAGCGCGTGGGTGGAAGCGCCCGCGTGACGGGCATACACAACCGCGAACGGCTGTTCAGTCACCGCCTCATCGAAGCGTTCATGGTACGCGCCAATGAGGCCGTGGCCGAGTTTCTGACCCGGCACAACGCCCCCTTCCTGTACCGCGTGCATCCTTCTCCGGGGCCGGACAGGCTGGAAGAGCTGTATCACGTCCTGCGGGGTACGGATGCCGACCTGCCCCTGCCGCGCGCGGCAAAGGCGACGACGCCCGTATGGCTTCCCCATGTGCTGGAAGCGGCGGCGGATACGGATCAGGCCTTCATCGTGAACCGCCTTACCCTGCGTTCCATGATGCAGGCGCGCTATTCCCCGGAAGAAGACGGGCATTTCGGCCTTGCTTCGGCCTGCTACTGCCATTTCACCTCCCCCATACGGCGTTATGCCGACCTTGTGAACCATCGGGCTCTGCGCTATGTTCTCGGCCTCGATACGGGCGGGGCCATTCCCGCCGGTCACAAGCTGCTGGAAGTGGCGGAACAGTGCAACGGCAGGGAGCGGGCCGCCGTCGACGCGGAACGGGAAATCAACCGGCGTATGGGCTGCCTGCTGCTTCAGGGGCGTACCGGGGAATATTTCGGAGGCGTCATCAGCGGCGTCATGAATTTCGGCTTTTTTGTGGAACTCGACGGCATGCCCGTGGAAGGCATGGTGCGGGTGGAAACCCTGGGCCGGGATTATTATGTGTTTGATGAAGACAGGCAGGAACTCCGCGGCGAGCACAGCGGCGAAACCTTCCGCCTGGGACAGAGAGTGACCGTAAAACTTGCCGGCGTGCATGTCGGCCGACTGGAGATAGACTTGGAATATAAAAAGGAAGACGAGGAAGGGCGTCGTCCCTTCCGCCGCAAGCGTGATGACCGTGCGTCGAGGAACGCTGAAGAGAAGGAAGGCGGTGAACGCCGCACGGGCCGCCGCGCCTTTGCCGGAAGAAAGGGCTTTCGTCCCCGCAGGGATGATGAAGAGCTGAAACGCAGGCTCCGCTATGCCTCCGACGCCTGGGGGGATGACGATTCCGGTGAGGAAAAGAAGGAATTCCGTGGTCATGGCCGCCGTGAGGCCGGTGCGTGGCGTAAGGAACGTTCCTTCCACGGCGATGAGCGGAACAGAGAGGACGGCGCTTTTGCACGCGACCATGGCTTTAAAAAGGCCTTCCGCTCCAGCAGAAAGCGTTTTGAACAGGAGGCCGACGCCCCCTTCAGCGGGGAAGAGCGTCCTTTCCGCAGAAGAGAGCCTGCGTTTGAGGAAGGGGAGGAGCGTCGCTTCTCCCGCCGCGGAGGGGAAGAAAGACCCTTCCGTCCCGCGCGGCCCCGCTTCCGTGATGAGAACAGGAGCGGTCGGTTCGGTGATGAGGAGCGTCCTTCCCGCGAAGGGCGGCCCTTCCGTCCCGGCAGGGAGGATCGCTTCCGTCGTGAGGATGCCCCTGCCCGTGAGAACAGGTATGAGGAACGGCGCGGCCGCTTTGCCCGTGAGGAACACGAAGAAGGCTTTGCCCGCAGGCGGCGTCCTTCCTTTGAGGAAGGCGAAGAGCGCCGCTTCTCCCGCCGCGGTGGGGAAAAGCCCTTCCGTCCGTCCCGTCCCCGTTTCGAGGAGGGGAGAAAGCCTTCCCGCTTCCATGACGAGGAGGACCGTTCCTTCCGTGCTCACCATGCGCCGCACGGCCCTGAGGCGCATAAGGAGCACGACGGATTCCACGGCGCACCCGACGATTTCTTCGCCATCCGCACGGAACCCGAACGCCCCGTGCACCGCTTCGGCAAGCGCAGAAAATAAGCCTGAGCGGCGTGTTTTTCCCCGTGGGGAGCCTTCCCCACGGGGTATGTGCTTAACATGTTGACAATACATGAAGCCTCAGATAAAAAAAATGGTTCGGCATAATGCCGCAAGTTTGATTTTCTCCCGGTGTCCTGTTCAGGGCCCGGTCCTTATCTCTGTTCCGACATCACCCGGCTTATCCGGATAAACTTTCTGGAGGCATTTCATGGCCCGTATTACCGTAGAAGATTGCCAGCGCCGCGTCGACAACCGTTTTCTGCTTGTGCAGATGGCCATCAAGCGTGTGCGCCAGTTCCGCGAAGGCTACGAACCTCTGGTGGACAGCAAGAACAAGGAAGTGGTGACGGCCCTGCGCGAAATTGCCGCCGGCAAGGTGCTGCCCGAAGACAAGCGCTTCTATACTCCTGTGGAGGGCGAAACCACGCCCGATCTTGACGATTAAGCCCTGTTTTTCGGAACAATCCCATGAGCAAGCGCGATTATTACGAAATTCTGGGCGTCTCCAGGGATGCTTCGGATGAAGAGATCAAGCACGCCTACCGCAAGCTGGCGCTCAAGTATCATCCCGACCATAATCCGAACAATCCCGAGGCGGAGCAGAAGTTCAAGGAAGCCGCCGAAGCCTATGATGTGCTGCGCAACCCCGAACGCCGTGCCAACTACGACCGTTTCGGCACCGCCGAACCCGGCATGGGCGGGGCGGGATTCAACAGTGCGGAGGACATCTTCGCCCAGTTCGGCGATGTGTTCGGCGACCTCTTCGGTTTCGGCGGCAGCCGTTCCCGCGGGCCGCGCCCCCAGCAGGGCGATGATCTGCGCTACAATCTGACCATTTCCTTCCGCGAAGCCGCCAAGGGCATAGAAAAGGCCATCAAGATTCCCCGCCATGTCTCCTGCCCGGACTGCAACGGTTCCGGCGCGGCCAAGGGTTCCGCGCGCGAGACCTGCAAGAAGTGCGGCGGCACCGGTCAGGTGGCCATACGTCAGGGTTTCATGCAGTTCGTGCAGCCCTGCCCCGCCTGCCACGGAAAGGGCTTCACCATTCCCAAGCCCTGCCCCCGCTGCAAGGGGGAAGGCATTGTGGAAACCGTGCGTGAGCTTTCGGTGCGTATTCCCGCCGGCGTGTACGACGGCGCGCGCCTGCGTCTGCGCGGCGAAGGGGAAATGGGTGTGCACGGCGGGCCTCCCGGCGATCTGTATGTGGTCCTTCATGTTGAGGAAGACGATGTCTTTGAACGTGAAGAGCAGGACCTCATCTATACCGCCACCATCACCTTCCCGCAGGCTGCTCTGGGCACCCGCATCCAGATTCCCAGCATCAACGAGGGCGAAACCCTCGACCTCGACATTCCCAAGGGTACGCAGAACGGCAAGGTCTTCCAGATTCGCGGCAAGGGGCTCAAATATCCCGGCGAAAAGCGCACCGGCGATCTGCTTATCCGCATTGTGGTGAAAACGCCCACCAGGCTTTCCGCCGAGCAGGAAAAGCTGCTCCGGGAGTTTGAACGCCTGTCTGAGGAACAGGGCAAGTCCGGCCTGTTCGACAAGGTGAAAAAAGCCATGGGCATGGAATAATTCCGCTCTGTCTGAGCAGAGAAAGGCCGCTCCTCCGGGGCGGCCTTTCTTGTCTCTCCGGGCGGTGCGCCGCATGTTCCGGCCGGGCCTTCAGAGCTGTTCTTCCCGAGCGTCCGGCCCTGCCGGAGGCACATCGGGGAGGGAGCGCCGGCTTACTTCGTGCAGCCGGAGGGCGCGGCGGGCTGTTCATGCAGGCGTGTCTTGCAGCAGGGCCGCTTTTTTCTCCGGGGTGTTCTGCCGGACGGAATTTCACGGGTTAATTGTTTCAGAAAAGGGTTGCGGGCTTGCCGCCGGAAGAAAAATTGTCTAAAAAATTCACAAGGTGTTCGCCACACCTCTGTCCGGGAGCCTCCGGGCAGCCGTGCCGCCCATCTCCGTTTCCTCGGAAGCCGCAGTCTGGAAGGCGCAAATCCACCTCTCAGGAATCATCATGTTCATGCGTCGCCTTCCCTCACCGTTCCGCCTTGCCGTCGTTCTTTTTCTGATCTGCTGTCTTTTCAGCGCCGTACCCGCGCTGGCAGGGCCCATCAATGCCAAGAGCGCCATTCTCATGGATGTGACCACTGGGCGCATTCTGTACGAGCAGCGGGCGGACATGAAGATTCCCCCCGCCTCCCTGACGAAGGTCATTTCCATGTATGTGGCCATGAACGCCATCAGCGCCAGAAAGGCCGACTACAACAATACGGTGAAGGTGAGCGCCAAGGCGGCCCGCACCGGCGGTTCCCGCTTCGGGCTGCGCGCCGGGGAAAAGCTTACTCTCGACAAGCTGTTCTACGGCATGGCCGTGGCTTCGGGCAACGATGCCAGTGTTGCCGTGGCCGAGCATGTGGCGGGTTCCACCTCGGCTTTCGTGTCCCGCATGAACTCGCTGGCAAGGCGACTCGGCATGAAGAGCACCCGCTTCGTCAATGTGCAC
Organism: uncultured Mailhella sp.; assembly: GCF_944324615.1. Classification (GTDB taxonomy): domain Bacteria; phylum Desulfobacterota; class Desulfovibrionia; order Desulfovibrionales; family Desulfovibrionaceae; genus Mailhella. The sequence goes on along the minus strand of NZ_CALUWY010000059.1, from coordinate 7,056 downwards.
GGCCTGCCTGCCAAGGGGCAGGTCACCACGGCGCGCGACATGCTCAGGCTGGCCCGCGCCTATCAGTCCCATTACCCCATAGCAAGGCGGTACCACCTTGCACGCTCCGTCACCCATCGCGGCCACAAGGAGCCCAATCATAACCCTCTGGTGGGGAACTATCCGGGGCTGGACGGGCTGAAAACGGGCTGGGTCACGGCGGCGGGATACAACATCATTGCCACGGCCCGCAGAAACGGCCACAAGCTCATTGCCGTCATTCTGGGCGCGCCCAATACGGGCGTGCGCGCGGCGGAGGCCCGCCGCCTGCTCAATGCCGGCTTTTCCGCCGTATCCAAGAAAAAGAGCAGCGCCATTGCGGAACTGGGCGTTTCCAAGAAGCAGGCTGCGCAGCTCAAGAAATCATCGTCCTATACGTCCAAGAAGGTGAAGAAGAGTCGTTCCCCGTCCAGAAAGTCGGCGGCGGCCGACAAACGGCACTCCACCAGAAAAAAGGCGAAACGCTGACAGATACGAAAAAAGACCGGAAAACGTGCAGTTTTCCGGTCTTTTTTCATGCCTTGGAAAGGGCGCTCAGAAGTGATGCAGGTGATGCAGCAGCAGGAAGGCGAGCCCTGCACCGGCTGCGGCAAGCAGGATGAGTGCCGGGCTCTTCTGGTTCCGCTTCGTGCCGTCGCGCCTTCCGAGCGTCAGGAAAAGAACGGCAAAGACGATGAGGAAAAACAGCAGTCCTTTCATGGCGTCACTCCCCGTGAGATGAGGAATAAGCCGGGCGCTGTGTTCCGGAAGAGATTCCGGAGCGCAGCGCCGCGGGAAAGAAGCGGGGGCATGTTCCCTTCAGCATGACCATGCGCCGGGGCTTTGCCCTGCCCGCGGCATGCGGAAGCGGAGGCTTCGGTACGCGCGGGCCGGGCGCGGGAACTCTCAGAACTTCACATGGCGCGCGGCTTCCAGGGCGCGGGCGAAGTCGTTGTCGCTGTGGGCGAAGGAAAGCATGTTGGCTTCAAAGGCCGAGGGCGCCATGAAGATGCCCTGTTCGCGCATCTGCTTGTAGAAGCTTTCAAACAGCTTCTGGTCGGTGGTCTGCACGCTGGCGAAATCCCGGAGAGGAGCGTTGGTGAAGTACACGGTGAACAGGGAGGCGATGTGCGGAATCTGTACGGGCACGCCCTTTTCGCGCAGAATACGTTCCAGTTCCGTGACAAAGGCGTCCACACGCGCTTCGAGGCCCGCGTAGTCGGCATGCTTGAGGATGTTCAGCGTGGCAAGGCCTGCGGCCATGGCGAGGGGATTGCCCGACAGTGTTCCGGCCTGGTAGACCTCGCCTTCAGGCGCGATGTGGCGCATGATGTCGGCCCTGCCGCCGTATGCGCCTACGGGCAGGCCGCCGCCGATGATTTTGCCGAAGGTGGTGAGGTCGGGCATGATGTTGAAGCGTTCCTGCGCTCCGCCGTAGGAGAGGCGGAAGCCGGTGATGACTTCGTCGAACACCAGAAGCGCCCCATACTTCGTGCACAGTTCCCGCAGGCCTTCCAGGAAACCGGGCTGAGGCAGCATGAGTCCCATGTTGCCGGCCACAGGTTCCACAAAAAGGGCGGCTATCTGGTCCGGCCAGGCCTCGAACAGGGCCTTGACGGCCTCAAGGTCGTTGTAGGGAGCAAGCAGGGTGTCGGCCACGGTGCTTGCGGGCACGCCGGGCGTTCCGGGAATGGAGAAGGTGGCCACGCCGGAACCGGCGCTGGCAAGAAACGCGTCGCCGTGGCCGTGATAACCGCCGATGAACTTGATCATCTTGTCGCGGCCGGTCACGCCGCGGGCGAGGCGCAGGGCGCTCATGGTGGCTTCGGTGCCGGAGTTCACCATGCGCACCATTTCCACGGAGGGCAGGGCGGAACATACTTCTTCGGCAAGGCGCACCTCATCCTCACAGGGCGCGCCGTAGCTTGTGCCCCGCGAGGCCGCGCGGCAGATGGCTTCCGTCACTTCCGGGTGGGCATGGCCCACCAGCATGGGGCCCCAGGAGCCGAGAAAGTCGATGAACTGCCCGCCGTCGGCGGTGATGAGGCGGGAGCCTCTGGCTTCGGCAATGAACAGCGGGTCGGCGTGTACGTTGCGGCAGGCGCGCACGGGGCTGTTCACGCCGCCGGGGATGATCTGCTGGGCGCGAGCGAAAAGTTCTTGGGAACGCTGGGTATTCATGGTGTGCTCCTGTTGCGGCTACGCAAAGTACGTCATGGAGATTTTTTTCAGTTCTTTCAGGCTTTCCAGCACCATGCAGTCATGAAGAGGCGTGGTGCGGCGCAGTTCCTCCACCACATCCAGGCAGTCCTGTTCGCTTTTGCCGTGAATCATGGTGTAGAAGGTATAGGGCCATGCCGGGTAAGGGCTGGGGCGGTAATAACAGTGGGATATGCGCGGGTGTTCGGCAGCCTTGTTTCCGGCATCCTCCACCTTTTCCGGGGAGACGATCCAGGCCACCATGGCATTGTGCGCCCAGCCCGTGCGCTGATGTTTGATGCTGGCACCGAAGCGGCGTATGGCGCCCGATGCCTTGAGGCGGGAAATGAGTTCCAGCACCTCTTCTTCCGTGCATCCTGCGGAGGCGGCTATGTCCGCGTAAGGGGTGAGCGTATCGGGAATGTTCTTCTGCACGATGCGCAGTATGGCCTGTTCCTTTTCCGTAAATTCCATGGCAAGCCCCGTAAGAATGAAATACGACGGGCAGTATAGCCGCAGGATGCGCCGGAAGCAAGAGAGCCTGATCACAGCCCTTTCAGAAAAGAAGAGCGGGAACCGCCCGACCCCCCGGAACGGTTCCCGCAAGGCCCGCATGAAGCTTCATGCGGTTCCCGTCTTCCTTCTTACGGAAGCATCCAGCTCAGGAATCCCGCCTGGCAGTAGGCGAGAATGCAGAGAATGAGCGTAAGCGCTATGCTGTGCCCCAGAGCGAAGCGGAACAGGTTGCCTTCCTGTCCCACCATGTTGGTGGCGGAGGTGGCCACGCTGATGGACTGGGGAGAGATCATCTTGCCGGTGACGCCGCCCACGGCGTTGGAGGCCACGGCGAGTTCGGGCGGAATACCCACGGCGGTGGCGGTGGTGTGCTGCATGCTGCAGAACAGGGCGTTGGAAGAGGTGTCGGAACCGGTGAGGAACACGCCGAGCCAGCCGATGAGCGGAGCAAAGAAGGGGAAGAAGCTGCCGGTCTTGGTGAAGGCAAGGCCCAGGGTGGAGCTCATGCCGGCATAGTTCATGAGGAAGGCCAGGCCGAGCACGCTGGCGATGGTGAGGATGGGGAAGCGCAGCTGGTGCAGGGTGGTGAAGAAGCACTTTACGGCCTTGCCGTAGGAATAGCCGGGCATGAGAGGCACGGCGATGAAGCCGGAAAGCAGAATGGCGGTGCCGCCTGCGGAAACCCAGCCGAAGGTGAAGATGGCGGCATAGGGCGATTCCGAAGCCACAATGGGAGCGGCACGGTTGACCATGCCGTCAAGCAGCGGCCAGGCAAAGCTGGGCGCGGAAATACTGTTCAGCACGGCCTTGAACTGGGGCAGGCCCCACAGAAAGACCATGACGGCGAGGATGAGGTAGGGCCCCCAGGCGCGCAGCACGACCTTGCCGGAATAGCCGTGGCCTTCGGTGCTTACGGCCGGGTCTTCCGCAAAGCGGAAAATGGAGGCGGGCTTCCAGAAGCGCAGCAGCACGAGCAGGCCCACGATGGTGGCTATGGCCGACATGATGTCCGGGAGGGTGGGGCCGTGATAGTTGGCGAAGATGAACTGCGCCCCGGCGAAGCAGACGCCTGCCACGAGAATGGCGGGCAGAATTTCCATGGAACGGCGGAAGCCGCACATGACGATGCTGAGCCAGAAGGGAATGATGATGGCAAGCAGAGGAAGCTGACGCGCCGCCACCTGGCTGATGAGGTTGGGATCCATGCCGGAAACGCTGGCGGCGGTGAGCACGGGTGCACCGATGGCGCCGAAGGCCACGGGCGCGGTGTTGGCGATGAGGCAGAGCCCCGCGCCGTAGATGGGGTTGAAGCCGAGCCCGGCGAGCATGGCCGCCGTGATGGCCACGGGCGTACCGAAGCCGGCGGTACCTTCCAGGAAGGAACCGAAGGCGAAGGCGATGAAGATGGTCTGAAGGCGACGGTCCGGCGTTACTCTGGCCAGGGAATCCTTGATGATCTCAAATTCGCCCGATTCCACGGTCATGTTGTAGACCCACACGGCCGTGATGACGATCCAGATGATGGGGAAGAGGCCGTTGGCTATGCCGAGTCCCACGGAGCTTATGGCCGTGACAATGGGCATGCGCCATACGATGATGGCAATGATAAACGCCGAGGCAAGGCCCGCCAGTGCGGCGATATGCCCCTTGGCTCGTTTTATGGCCAGCATGTAGAGCAGGATGATGAGCGGTATGGCCGCGATACATGCGGAGACGACCTCGTTGACAACGGGATCATAGACTTGAGTCCACGCCATGACATTCCCCCATGAAATTAAAGTGATCAGCGCAACAGATATGTTCCTTGAGGCGTATCTGAATATATCTGTCATTATATGCTTATAAAAAATAAAAATTCTTCGCAAGTATCATCATGCAAGCGTAAAAAGAAACAATGGATATTGAATTTTTAATAACGACTGAGCGTGGGACGGAAAAGAATATTTTATTTAATATACTGATATATTTTATTAAAAATACTATTTTCCGATAGTTTTCCGGTATTTTCTCCCCGGCGGAAAAAAACGGAAAAGAATGATGAAAGCCTTGTTTTTTCAATGGGTTGATTTTTACCTTCGAGAGGATGCCTGTATTGTGATTTTTATATCAAATTGTATGCCGTCATCGGGAACAGTGTTTCCACACGCCTGGCGTTTCTCCGTGAACAGGGCCGATGCGTTGACAGAAGGGGGGAAAACAGATATAGAAGGATCATCGATATCTCATTGATGGAGAATCGTAGAGTTCCTGCCAGAATCCGGGGCTTGAAGGCGTTTGCGCCTTTGTATCAACCCTTTGCGACGGCAGGTTTTTTTATGCGCTTTTTCCGAAAAATTCCTCTGTAGGCCCTGTTCCGGCGTCATGCCGGTGCGGGGCTTTTGCGCTTCGGGGTCGGGAGATTCCGGCCGTGCCGTTTTCCTTATTTTTCCGTTGAACATTGCCGATACCTTACCTACAGGAGAGTAATATGGCCGACATACGCCTTGCCAAGCCTGCTCCCAATACTGCACAGAACATTCCCAGCACGCCGGAAGGGCATTTCATCTTTGATTTCTCCACCGGCGAAGCCACGTTGTCCCGCGACGGCGACGATCTGCTGCTGAGCTTTGAAGATGGCGCCACCATCCGCCTTGAGGACTTTTACACCACCTATTCCAAGGATAATATGCCTTCCTTCGAGGTGGACGGCGCCGAGATCGCGGGTGAAGACTTCTTCATGGCCATGAACGAGCCTGATCTCATGCCTGCCGCAGGTCCTGCCGGAAATGCGGGACAGGGCGGAAACGGCAACCGTTTTCATGAATATGTGAATGCCGACCTTCTGGGAGGTCTGGATCGTCTGGGCGGTCTGGACGTGGGCTGGCCTGGCGGCGATGTGAATCCCAATCCGGAAGGCGCGGCCGCAGGGACGGACATCGACTATGACGTGACCCTCACGCCCGTCGATCCCGGCGACCTTGGCGACATTCCCGTCATCGACAATCCCGACAACCCGCATGACGGCGGCGCTCCTGCCGGCGCCGAGCGCGACGTGCTGAAGGTGCAGGAAAGCGATCTTCGCGGCGGGGGCAGCGCCACGGCCTCCGGCGCCATGATCATCGACGCCCAGGACGGCGTCTCCACCATCGTCATCGGCGGCGTGCTGGTTTTTGACGGCGGACTCACGGGCAACACCGTGTCCACGGACGAAGGCTATCTGGAAGTGACGGGCTTCAATGCCGCCACCGGCAGACTGGACTATACCTATCATCTTACGCAGTCCACGCAGGAACACAGCGAAGACGGGCAGGACAGCATCGCCCACGACCTGGTGGTGACGGTGACGGATACCGACGGTTCCACGGGTTCCGGCGTGGTGACCGTGGTCATTACCGACGACGTGCCGAGCATCAGTGCGCAGGTATCTTCCGAGTATGTGAAGGAAGGCGATCCGATCACCGGCGAGGTGGACGTCGACTTCGGTGCGGACGGCGAAGGTTATCTGACGCTGGACGGCGAGAAGATGACCAAGAATCCCGAGACCGGGAAGTGGGAGCTGACGACGGAGACCGGCAAGATGGTGGTGGACGTGGAAGGCAAGACGTTCACGTTCACGCCGAATTCCGGAGTGAAGGATGCCCAGGACTTTACGTTCCAGGTGTACGATTCCGACGGTGACCCCGCGGCCGATGCCGTGACGGTAGCCGTGGACATCGTGGACAAGCCCGGTATCGATCTGGGTGAGGACGACGGTCGTCTGGTGACGGAAGATGCCGAAATCGCGGAAAGCGGCAAGTCCACCGACTCCGGCAGCCTGACGGTCACGATGGAAAACGAGACCAGCGTGAAGGTGACGATCGACGGAGTGGATCAGCAGGTCAGTCTGTCCGAGCTTACAGCCGAAGGCGGCAAGGATATCGAACTGGCTGAAGGCACGCTGAACCTGAAGTACGATACCGCGAGCGGCAAGCTGGAGTACAGCTTTGTGCAGGATACGGCGGCTGTTCATAAGAACGGCGAAGCTCTGACGTCAGAAAAGAGCTACGACATCGACGTAACCTTCACGGACAATATGGGTCAGAACGTGAATGCCGACCTGACGCTGACCATCGAGGACGACGTGCCGAGCATCAGTGCGCAGGCATCTTCCGAGTATGTGAAGGAAGGTGATCAGATCACCGGCACGGTGGACGTCGACTTCGGCGCGGACGGCGAAGGTTACCTGACGCTGGACGGCCAGGAGATGTCCAAGAACGCCGAAGGCAAATGGGAGCTGACGACGGAGACCGGCAAGATGGTGGTGGACGTGGAAGGCAAGACGTTCACGTTCACGCCGAATTCCGG